>CASFAA010000341.1 GCA_949292505.1 uncultured Oscillospiraceae bacterium | reverse complement strand
ATGTTTCAGACGCAACACCTGGCCGCGCCAGGTGTTGCAAGTCGCCCCCCCCGATTGAACCGCCGGGGCGGTTCAATCTTCTGGGGGAGATGTCATGTTTGTGTCGTGCCCCGACACAAACATGACAGAGGGGGCGCTGCGCGCTGCCGGAAAGAGTACGCTGCCGTCACGGCGCTTGCAATCCCCACACCGCAAAAAACACCCCACCAAAACCCAAAAAGGAGGCCCCTATGCTCATCACGCTGCATGACGCCGCGCGGATGCTGTCCGGCGCGGACGATATTCTGATTCTCTGCCACCGGTACCCGGACGGGGACACGCTCGGGAGCGCGCACGCGCTCGCGCGGGCGCTGCAGGGGCTGGGGAAGCGCGCGGCGGTGGGGTGCTCGCACGAGCCGGGGAAGCGGTACCGCTTCCTGCGGGAGCTGATACAGCCGCAGACGTTCGAGCCGCGCTTTGTCGCTTCGGTCGACGTGGCCACGGCCTCGCTGCTCGGCGAGCCGATGCTCTCGCGCTGGGGGGACCGGGTCGATCTGAGCCTCGACCACCACCGCACGGGGCAGCCTTTTGCGAAATACACGTTCACCGATCCGTCCGCGGCCGCCGCGGCGGAGATCGTATTCCGCCTGCTGCCGCTGCTCGGCGCGCCGCTCGACGCGGGGATTGCCGCCGCGCTGTACGCGGGCGTGTCGACGGACACGGGCGGCTTCCGCTTCCCCAACACCACGCCCGAAACGCTGCGGATCGCCGCCGCCCTGATGGAAGCCGGGGCGGACGCGGCCCGGCTCAACCGTCTGCTGCTCGACACGAAGTCCCGCGGCTTTCTCGAGCTGGAGCGCCACATCCTCGGCGCGATGCGCTTTTTCCTCGGCGGACGCTGCGCCGTCTGCGTGCTGCCGCGCGAAACGCTCGACCGCTGCGGCGTGACCGACGACGAGGCCGACGCCGTGCCGCCGATGACGCGGCAGGTCGAGGGCGTGCTCGCGGGCGTTACGCTGCGCGAAAAGGAGAACGGCGATTTCCGCGTCTCCGTGCGCACGCAGCCGGGCATTGACGCGGCGCGGATCTGCCGCCGCTTCGGCGGCGGCGGGCACAGCGAGGCCGCGGGCTGCACCATTCACCGGGAGGACGTCCCGGACGCGGAGGAGGCCGTGCGCCGCCTCGTGCGCGCCGTAAAGGACGCCCTGCCGCAGGACGACGTCACGAAAGAGGAGTGCGAATGACGGGCATTTTTGTTCTCGATAAACCGGAGGGCTTCACCTCCTTCGACGCCGTCGCCGTCGCGCGGCGGCTGTTCGGCCAGAAAAAAATCGGTCACACCGGCACGCTCGACCCGATGGCGACCGGCGTGCTGCCGCTGCTGCTCGGGAAGGCCACGCGCGCCGAGGCCCTGCTCCCCGACACGGACAAGGAATACCGCGCGGCCTTCGCCCTCGGGAAACGCACCGACACGGGCGACCGGACGGGCACGGCGGTAGAGGAGACGGACGCGCGCGTCACGGCGGAAGAACTCCGCGCCGTGCTGCCGCGCTTTCGCGGGGCGATTTCGCAGATCCCGCCGATGTACTCCGCCGTGCAGAAAGACGGCAGGCGCCTTTACGAGCTCGCGCGGCAGGGCATCGAGGTCGAGCGCGAGCCGAGGCCGGTCTTTGTGGCGGCGCTCGAGCTTTTGTCCTTCGACGAGAGCCGTCAGGAGGGGGAGCTGCTCGTCTCCTGCTCGAAGGGGACGTACGTCCGCACGCTGATTGAGGACATGGCGCGGGCGGCGGGCACGCTCGGGACGATGACCGCCCTGCGCCGCCCGCGCG
>CASFAA010000340.1 GCA_949292505.1 uncultured Oscillospiraceae bacterium | reverse complement strand
ATCCGCGGCCTTCCCACGGATCGCACGCCCATCTACGGATGGCTTTTCATGAATCTCAAGCAGCAGATTGCGAACGCATTCGGTTCCGTCGAGGCGTTCGAGGACCGGTACGAGTTCGACATGGCGCACCTGTTCGGCGGGCCCTCTCCGTTCGACTATGAACGGTATGAGCAGCTGCGCGGGGAGGAGGGCGAGCTTACGCCCGACCTTGCCCTCAGCGTCCCTCTCACGGATCCGAACGCCATGGCGCTCTACGAAGACATCCGCGCCGGACTGGCGCACCACAAGCAGCGAGGCCGCTTCTGCTACGTCCAAACGCCGGGCTTTTTCGAGAATTTCAACGGTATTTTCGGCATTGAAAACCAGCTCTGCTACACAATCCTCTACCGCGAGGAGCTTCGGGAGCTGTACCGCCGCCAGGCGCAGTGGACAAAGCGGTTCGCCGAGAACTGCATTGAACTGGGCGTCGACATGATCCACATCTCGGACGACTGGGGCGCGCAGCGGTCGCTGCTGTTCAGCGACGAGACGTGGCGCGATCTCATTTACCCGCCGATGAAGGAGGTCGTCGATTTCGTCCACAGCCGCGGCGCGTTCGTGAGCCTGCACTCGGACGGCTGCGTCGCCTCCGTGGCCGGCGGGATCGCCGAGCTCGGCATCGACATGGTGCATCCGTGGCAGGAGAGCGCGGGGATGACGTACGAGCTTTATCTCAGGGAGTTTGCCGACCGGTTCGCGCTGCTCGGCGGTGTATGCATCCAGACGTCGCTCGGCTTCGGCCGGTACGCTCAGCTCGAGGCGGACATCCGCCGCGTCTTCTCCCTTCTTCGCGGGAAGCGCTGGGTCTGCTGCACGACGCATTTCGTCCAGGAGCACTGCTCGATGGAGGAGCTGCAATTTGCCTACGACCTGATTTACCGCCTTGCCCGCGAGGGCTGAGACGCAGGAAAGGAAGCGGACAGAATGCAGACACAGTGGAACGGGTACCGCGCGGAGGAGTTTTCCTTCTGCGGCAGAAAGGCGATCGTCGTCCTCCCGCACGAGGGGCGGGAAACGGGGGACTGGGCGCTCAAAACGGAGTATTGGGGCGCGTTTCCGAACGCGGAGCTCGCGCTGCTCGAGCGCGGCTTTACTCTCGCGTTCCTGCAGAACAGGACGCGCTTCGCGACACAGGAGGAGTGCGCCGAAAAGGCGGACTTTTGTTCCTTCGTGTCGGAGCGGTTCGCGCTGCGGGAGAAGTGCGCGCTCGTCGGCATGAGCTGCGGCGGCGCGCACGCGCTGACCTTCGCCGGCCTTTATCCGGAAAAGGCGGCGTGCCTGTACCTCGACGCGCCCGTCGTAAGCTACCTGAGCTATCCGGGCCGGTTCGGCGACCCGGAGTGCGAGTCCGTCTGGGAGAAGGAGTTCGTCCTCGCCTACCCCGGCGTCCGGCGGATGGATTTGCTCTCCTTCGGCAACCATCCGGTGAGCCGCGTGCAGACGCTGATTGACCGGAAAATTCCCGTCCTCCTCGTCTACGGCACGCAGGACGCGACCGTCCCGTACGACGAGAACGGCAGGCTCCTCGAGGAGGCGTACGAGGGGTATCCCGGCCTGCTCACCGTGCTGCCGTGCGCGCTGCGCGGCCATCACCCGCACGGCCTCGCGGATCCCGCGCCAATCGCCGATTTTATCGAGGCCGCCTGCCGGGCTGCCCGTCCGTAACTCCGCTTACGATTCCTTCGCCCGGGCGCGGCAGTGCTCGAGGAAGGCGAGGGCAAGCGGCGTGAGATACTTGTCGCGGTGCCAGACCATGCGGAAGCGCCGGGAAAACGAGAGCCCCTCCACGTTCACGGAGACGGCGCGCCCGCTCGC
>CASFAA010000339.1 GCA_949292505.1 uncultured Oscillospiraceae bacterium | reverse complement strand
TGAGGCCCTCTTCGCGCAGAGCGCGGCACGCCTGCGTTCCGGCGTAGTCAAATTCAGCGGCCTGGCCGATCACAATCGGCCCCGAGCCGACGACGAGAACTTTTTTCAGATGCTGCTTTACCGGCATGGAAATCCCTCGCTTTCCGCGTGATTGACGAGCTTCAAAAAGCAATCAAAGAGGTAGGCGGTGTCGTGCGGCCCACCGCACGCTTCGGGGTGAAACTGCACCGAAAACGCGGGGGCGTTCTTGTAATCGATGCCCTCGCAGGTGCCGTCGTTGCAGTTGACAAAGCGCAGCGAAGCGGTCTCGGGCAGGCTGTCGGGCCGGACGGTGTAGCCGTGGTTCTGGCTCGTCACGGCGACGCGCCCCGTTTGGAGGTCTTTGACGGGCTGGTTCGCGCCGCGGTGGCCGAACGGGAGCTTTTCTGTCACGGCCCCGTTCGCGAGCGCCATGAGTTGGTGGCCGAGGCACACGCCCATCATCGGAATTTTCGCAGCGAACAGCTTTTCGGCCTCCTGCACGATTCCCATATTGTCCGTCGGGTCGCCGGGGCCGTTGGAGAGGAGGACGCCGTCGGGGCGAAGGGCCAGAAGCTCGTCCGCCGTCGTGAAGGAGGGTCCGGCGGTCACGCGGCAGCCGCGTTTTGTGAGCTCCCGGATGAGGTTCTGCTTTGCGCCGAAGTCCCAGAGGACGACGTGCGGCCCGCTGCCCGCGTAAACCTCCGCCTTTTGCCGCGTTACCAGCGGGACGCCCGGCTCCTGCCGGAATCCGCGGAGCCGCTCGAACATCTCCTCGCCGTAGGGCGGAGCCTTCTCGGTCAAAAGGGCGTTCATCGTCCCGTGGTCGCGGAGCGTCCGGGTGAGGGCGCGCGTGTCAATCCCGTAAAGGCCCGGAATGCCGTTTTCTTTTAAAAAGGCGTCGAGATCCCCCTCGCTTCGGAAATTGGAGGGAACCCGGCACCATTCTCTTACAATATAAGCCGCCAGCCGCGGGCGGACGCTCTCAAAATCGGCAGGGATGACGCCGTAATTCCCGATGAGCGGGAAGGTCTGTACGACGAGCTGCCCGCAGTAGCTCGGGTCGGTGAGCGTCTCGAGATAGCCGGTCATGGCCGTGGTGAAGACGGCTTCCCCGGCGACGCCGCCGCTCGCAGGCTGCGCGCCGAAGCTTTTTCCGGCGAACCACGCGCCGTTTTCCAATACAAGATAACAGGTTTTTTCCATGGCGTACCCTCCTGTCCCGTGGCCGCGCAGCCGCGCGCACGGAAAATACAAAAGAAAAAAGGCGTCCCGGGGCCGCCTTCGCTGAAAGCGGCCTCTGAACGCCTTTGTCCATCTACGGCATTATAGCACTTTGCAGGAAAAAGGTCAAGATCCTGCAAACCGCCCTTTGGCAATTTTCAGAAGAAGGTACGATTCCGAGAGCCTCGGAGCGCTGATTTTACAGCAAAGTATAAAATCTGAGGACTTTCCGCGGATCGACTTGACAGACGCATTTCAAAGCGCTACAATACATTTGTAAACAGCAAGGGCGCTGCGGGGTACATACTTCCGTAGTGCCCTTTGTGGATCATCTACGGAAACAACGCCGCAGGAAGAGAGGAATGCTAGTATGGAAAACCTGGAACTGCTTTATGAAGGAAAGGCCAAGAAAGTATTCAAAACGGACCGCCCTGACGTTTACCTCGTCCGCTATAAGGACGATGCGACCGCCGGCAACGGCGCCAAGCGCGGAACGATCCGCGGCAAGGGCGTCGTCAACAATCTGGTGACGAACCACCTGATGCGTTTCCTCGAGACCAAGGGGATTCCGACCCACCTCGTCGAGGAGGTTTCCGACACCGAGACGCTCGTCAAGAAGGTGCAGATTGTCCCGCTTGAGGTTATCGTCCGCAACGTGGCCGCCGGCAGCCTGGCTAAGCGCCTCGGCATGGAGGAGGGCACGAAGCTCAAGACCACCGTGCTCGAGTACTGCTACAAGGACGATGCGCTCGGCGATCCGATGGTCAACGAGTACCACATTGCCGCGCTGGGCGTCGCCACTCCCGAGGAGCTGCGCCAGATTGCCGATTACAGTATGCAGATCAACGCCGCGCTTGGCGAGTATCTCAAGACCGCCGGTATTGAGCTCATCGACTTCAAGCTTGAGTTTGGCCGCGATTCCGAGGGCAAGATCATTCTCGCGGACGAGATCAGCCCCGACACCTGCCGCTTCTGGGACGTCAAGACTCACGCCCATCTTGACAAGGACCTGTTCCGCCGCGATCTCGGCGGCGAGGAGGAAGCGTACCGCGAGGTGCTGCACCGCCTGCTGGGCAAATAAGGATTGACAGGACGCGCCGCAGGGCGAAGCGCGCGAAAGGAGAGACAACCCGATGACACGGGGAATTTCCGATATTCTGCAGTTCGTCGAGGAAAATGACATCAAGTTTATCCGTCTGGCGTTCTGCGATATCTTCGGCGTACAAAAGAATATCGCGATTTTGTCGTCGTATCTGGAGCACGCTTTCGAGAAGGGCGTCTCGTTTGACGCCTCGGCCATTCCCGGCTTCGGGAACGTGACGGAATCGGATCTCTTCCTGTTTCCCGACCCGGACACGCTGGCCATCTTCCCCTGGCGGCCTTCGCAGGGCTGCGTGGCACGCTTCTACTGCACCATCCGCTACCCTGACGGCAGACCCTTCGAGGGAGACGGCAGGCATCTGCTCCGGCAGGCGGAAAAGCGCGCGCTCGACGCTGGCTTCACCTTCCAGCTCGGCCCGGAGTGCGAGTTCTACCTCTTTTCCACCGACGAGAGGGGAGAGCCCGTCTTAAAGCCGTACGACAAGGCCGGCTACTTCGATATGACGCCGCTCGACCACGGCGAGAACGTCCGGCGAAGCATCTGCCTGACGCTCGAGGAGATGGGGCTGCGCCCGGAGCGTTCGCACCACGAGCAGGGGCCGGGGCAGAACGAGGTGGATTTCCACCGTTCCCCGCCTCTTGAGGCCGCCGACAATCTCATGACGCTCCGCACGGCTGTAAAAGCCATCGCTGCGCAGAGCGGACTGTTCGCGTCGTTCCTCCCGAAGCCGATTGAGAAGGAGAGCGGCAGCGGCCTGCATTTCAATCTCTCCGCGTGGAGAGACGGCAAAAATCTCTTTGAAAATTTCCTGACTGCCCCCGATCCGCAGGCGGCCGCCATGCTGGCCGGCATCCTGCGGCATATCCCGGCGATCACCGCCTTCGCGAACCCCTTGCCCGGCTCGTACCGGCGTCTTGGGAGCTTTGAAGCCCCCTCGGCCGTCGGCTGGTCTGCGCAGAACCGCGCGCAGCTCGTACGGCTTCCCGCCGCTTCCGGGTCGGACTCGCGCATCGAGGTTCGCTCCCCGGATCCCGCCTGCAACCCGTATGTGGTGGCGGCGCTGCTACTCGAGGCGGCGCTCAGCGGCGTCCGAGACGGCCTCGCTCTGCCGCCGCCCTCGAATTTCGACGGCTTCGCTGAGCAGGCCGGCGAGCGTCTTCCGCAGTCGCTCGGCGACGCGCTCGAGACGGCCGCGTCCAGCGAATGGCTTCGCTCCGTGCTGCCGGAAAAGATGCTCGCGCAGTATCTGACCCAGAAGCGGGCGGAGTTTGCGGCGTATCAGGCGGCGAGCGATCCGTACCGGTATGAAATCGAGCAGTATTTTGATCGCATCTGACGCAAATGAGCGCCGGAACTTTGTTCCAGCACGGAGGGATCAACATGGAGAACGCCTTGATTGTGAGCGGGGAGAAATCCCTTCCCGCACTGGCGTCGCTCCTCAAGGGCTGCGGCTGCTCCCGTCTTGTGACGGCGGCCAGCGCCGGGGAGGCCAGGCGGAAGCTTCTTGAGCTTTCTCTTGACCTTGTGCTGATCAACGCCCCGCTGCCCGATGAATTCGGCAGCGAACTCGCCGCGGGCCTCGCCGACGCCACCATGGCGGGCGTGGTGCTCGTCGCGCCCGCGCTGCAGGCCGCGGAGGTCGCTCCGCCGCTCGAACGGCTCGGGATCTTCGTCCTGGAAAAGCCCATTTCCCGCTCCGCCCTGACGCAGGCCATCCGCCTGCTGTCCGTCTCGCGGCAGCGCATCGCGCAGCTGCAGAAGAAAAACGCGGAGCTGCTTCAGAAGCTGGACGATACGCGTCTGGCCTGCCGCGCGAAATGTCTCCTCGTGGAACGCCTTCGTCTCACGGAGGACGAGGCGCACCACTGTTTGGAACGCCGCGCGATGGATCTTCGCATTTCCCGCCGGGAGGCCGCCCTGACGGTCATCCGGCAGTATGAAAATTAAAACGACTGAGTAGGGCAGCAAAGGCGCTGCGGCGAAGGACGGAAGTCCCTTCCCGCGACGCCTTTTCTTATATAGATTCACCCTCGCAGGAGGAAAAAACAGGCCGCGCCCGCGGCGAACAGGAGAGTGTTGAGTTATGAGCAGAGTCCCTGAAATGTTTGGAAGCCTTTCGTTTAACGAGTCCGTCATGCGCGACAGGCTCCCGAAGGATATTTTCCGCGCCCTCAAGAAGACGATGGAGGAGGGCAGCCCCCTCGCGCCCGGCGTGGCAAACGTCGTCGCCTCCGTGATGAAGGACTGGGCCATTGAGCACGGCGCAACCCATTTCACGCACTGGTTCCAGCCGATGACGGGCGTCACCGCCGAGAAGCACGATTCCTTCCTCTCCCCGCAGGGAGACGGCTCCGTCATCATGGAGTTTTCCGGCAAGGAGCTGACGAAGGGCGAGCCCGACGCCTCCTCCTTCCCGTCCGGCGGCCTGCGCGCCACGTTCGAGGCCCGCGGCTACACCGCCTGGGACCCGACCTCCTACGCCTTCATCAAGGACAATACGCTGTGCATCCCCACCGCGTTCTGCTCCTATACGGGCGAAATTCTCGACAAGAAGACGCCGCTTTTGCGCTCGATGGACGCCATCAGTAAGCAGGCGTGCCGCGTCCTCAAGCTCTTCGGCAAGGACGTCCGCCGCGTGACAACGACCGTTGGCGCGGAGCAGGAGTATTTCCTCATCAACAAGGAGGACTACGCGAAGCGCCTTGACCTCATTCTCAGCGGCCGCACGCTGTTCGGCGCTCCGGCCCCGAAGGGCCAGGAGCTCGAGGATCACTATTTCGGCTCGATCCGCCCGCGCGTCAAGGCGTTCATGGACGATCTCAACGAGGAGCTGTGGAAGCTCGGCGTCGCCGCGAAAACGGAGCACAACGAGGTTGCGCCCTGCCAGCACGAGATGGCGCCCGTCTTCTCGACCACCAACATCGCGACTGACCACAACCAGCTCGCCATGGAGATGATGAAGAAGGTCGCGAGCCGCCACGGCTTTGTGTGTCTCCTGCATGAGAAGCCGTTTGAGGGCATCAACGGCTCCGGCAAGCACAACAACTGGTCGATTTCCACCGATACGGGCGAGAACCTCCTCGACCCCGGCAAGACCCCGATCTCGAACGCGCAGTTCCTCCTCTTCCTGACGGCTGTCATCAAGGCGGTCGACGAGTACCAGGATCTGCTGCGCATTTCCGTGGCAAGCGCCGGCAACGATCACCGTCTCGGGGCGAACGAGGCGCCGCCCGCCATCGTCTCGATGTACGTCGGCGACGACCTCGACGCTGTCATCGAGTCGCTCGTCTCCGGCAAGGCGTGCGGCGACAGCCAGAAGGAATACGTCTCCGTCGGCGCGTCCGTCCTGCCGCCGATTCCGCTCGACCATTCCGACCGCAACAGAACCTCGCCGTTCGCCTTCACCGGCAACAAGTTTGAGTTCCGGATGCCCGGCTCCTCCTTCAACATCGCGTGCACGAACATCATGCTGAACACCGCCGTCGCGGAATCGCTGCGTGTTTTTGCAGACGAGCTCGAGGGAGCCGATAATTTTGAGGCGGCGCTCAACGCCCTCGTTCGCCGCGAGCTTGCCGCGCACCGCCGCATCATCTTCAACGGCAACGGCTACAGCCGCGAGTGGGAGGAGGAGGCGGCCCGCCGCGGTCTGCTGAACCTGCGCTCCACGCCGGATGCTCTGCCGCTCTACACCAGTGAAAAGAACGTCGCTCTCTTTACCCGTCATGGTGTGTACACAGTTGAGGAAATGAAGTCCCGCGAGGAGATCGGCCTCGAGGAGTACAACAAGACGATTCACATCGAAGCGGAGACGATGCTCCGCATGATCTCGCGGCAGATTCTTCCCGCCTGTTTCGACTACTCCGGGAAGCTCGCGTCTTCCGCGGCCGTCAAGGCCGGTCTTGGCATCGAGGCCTCCGCGGAGAAGACGCTCGCCGGCAAAATCTCCGGCAAGTCCTCCGAGCTCCTCGCCGGTGAGGAGCAGCTCCGGAGCCGTGTGGACGCCGTTCCGCAGGATGTCCACGAGGCCGCCGCGTACTATCGCGCCGAGGTCATCCCCGCAATGGAGCAGGCGCGCGCCGCCGCCGATTCCCTCGAGGTTCTCGTCGGCAAGGAGAGCTGGCCGTTCCCTGTTTATGAGGATATCCTGTTCTACGTTTGACTGCAACGCTTTCCCGCCCTTTCCCCAGCAAGAACCTCCCCGCGCGGGGAGGTTCTTGCTTTAGATGGTAAGCTTTTCGACGCAGAAAAAGCTCTGCTGTTCGAGTCGAAAGGCAAAGTTTCATATCTGTAACCGAACGTTAACAGTTTATTTGCTGGACTCCGGCAAAGCCGATGCTATAATAGGGGTGAAGAGAAACCTGTCGAAAGATGGGGAAGGATTGGGGAAATCAGGCATGGGAAACAGGAGGAAAACAAGACATCTGCGCACAGTGATTTTATCGATGGCCGTCGTCGGCCTGTTCCTGCTGTGCGTTTCCATCTTCTATCAGGGACTGCTCGAGCCCATTTCCTCCGTCCCCGCGGAGAGCGGCGGCGCGAGCCTGTCGGAGGCGGCGTCGCAGCCGGAATCTGCCCCGGAGCAGCCGCCGGCGTCGTCGGCGCGGCAGGACGAGACCCCCTCCGCGGCGGCTTCCGGGGAAACGCCCGCGTCGTCCGCGCCTCCCGCCGTCTCGAGCGAGGCTTCGCCGCCGGAGAGCAAGGCGGAGAGCGAAGCGCCTCCGCCGTCAAGCGCCGCGCCGGTGTCCTCGCTGCCTCCCGTTTCCGTCCCCGAGGGCGATCCGTACCCGGAGCTGTACGTCCCGAAGCAGGAGTTCATACCGCACGAGCTGGGCGATAAGGTCGTCTATCTCACGTTCGACGACGGCCCCTCCAACCTGACGATTCCCGTCCTCGACGTGCTCGACAAATACGGCATCAAGGCCACCTTCTTCGTCGTCGGCAAGACGTCCGAGGAGGACAAGGAGGCTCTCCGCCAGACGGTGCAGCGCGGCCACACGCTTGCGGTGCACACCTATACGCATGAGTATTCCCAGATTTACGCTTCCCCCGAGGCGTACCTGAGCGATTTCTCCAAAATGAGAAATCTCATCTATGAGACGACAGGCGTCGAGCCCACGATCTACCGGTATGCCGGAGGCAGCGTCAACAGCTACAATAAGGCGACGGCGCGCGCCATCACCGACGAGATGAACCGCCGCGGCTACGTCTACTACGACTGGAACGTCGATTCCGGCGACGCGCAGCACGGCTCGACGGCGGAGTCCATCTACCAGAACGTGATTTCGCAGACGTCCAAGTACGAGAAGGCCATTGTTCTGATGCACAACAGCTCGGTGAAAAAGGACACGCTCGACCAGCTCCCGCGCATCATTGAGAAGCTGCAGGAGATGGGTTACCGCTTCGCCGCTCTCGACCCCACCGTTCAGCCGATCAATTTCCGCCTGCCGGACTGACGCCGCGCAGCATCAAAAAGCCGCCCCTCGCCGGGCGGCTTTTTTCATTTCTGCCCCTCAAAAAGGTGTGAGGTTTTTGCCCGTTTCGCCGTCTAAGGGACGAAGGAAGACGGCAGGGAGGAGGAATCGGTATGGACGATCCCGGTCAGGCGAGCTACCGGAGATTTCTCGAGGGGGACGAGATCGCCCTTTACGACCTCGTACAGCGCTACAACGACGGCCTCGTGCTCTACCTCAACAGCTTTGTCGGCAGCCTCGCGGTCGCCGACGAGCTCGCGGAGGACGCGTTTGTCAAGCTCTGCCTCAAGCGGCCGCGCCACAGGGGCTTGTCGTCCTTCAAGACGTGGCTGTACGCGATTGGCCGCAACCTCGCCCTCGACTACCTGCGCCGCGCGGCGCGGGAGAAGCACGTCCCGCTGCATGAGGCGAGCCTCGCGGACGGCGAGCTCCTCGAGAGCCGTTTCCTGCGCGAGGAGAAAAAGCGCCAGGTGCACCGGGCGATGAGCCGCCTCAAGCCGGAATACAGGCAGACGCTCTGGCTTCTCTATTTCGAGGAGATGAGCGGCAAGGAGGCGGCGGCCGTCATGCGAAAAAGCGTCCACGCCGTGGAAACCCTCGCCTACCGCGCGAGGCTGGCGCTCCGCAGGGAGCTTGAGAAGGAAGGGATTGCGCATGAAGACATATGAGGAGAAGGCTCGCAGCGCGCTCGATCGCATTCACGCGGAGCGGAGAAAGAGGAGCGGAAGACGCAAAATCGCGGCAGTATGTCTCGTCTGCCTCTGTGCCGCCGCCGCGGCCATCGTCTCCGCGAATCTCCCTCCCGCTGCACCCACAGTGGATCCGGCAGACGCCTCCAATCCGGCAAGCGCCGCCGCCCCCGTTTCTTCCGAGGAGAACGCGCCGTCCGCCGCGGAGACGTACGCGGTGTACACCGACTCCATCACCCTCCCGGAGGGGGAAAGCGCCGTCATGGCCGATATGATGGGCTGTCTCGTCTATCAGGGCAAGGTGTACACGCAGGGAGAGGCGCTGTGGGAAGCCGAGCCGGGGGAGAGCAGCGCTCTGCTCGGGAAATACCTCGGCGAGGCAAAGGGAACTCTCTCGGAGTGGGCGTCGCAGGAGGACTGGGCGACGGAGTTCGCCTCCACCTACGCGGGCCCGGTCTACACGGTGAACGGGTACGACCCCTCGTTCCGCCTCTGCCTCGTCCAGCAGACCGCCGAGGAGGGAGAGACGCTCCAGTTCCTCGAAAACCTCGACGGCATCGGCCTGAACACGGGCGCGGATCTGTATGACGAGCGTCTGCACCTCAGGGACGGTACGGTCCGCGTGTTATCCCTCTCTCATCAGGACTGGAACAACGGCGGTTACGAGAAGATGTGTGAGCTGAGCGGCCTTTCCGCGGAGCAGTGGGAAGCGTTCCTCTCAGCGCTCCGCGACGCGCCGTTCGTGAAGCTCACCTCCAAGGAGCATGAGGGCTTTTATCAGTCGGAGCCACAGGGGCATCTGTTCCTCGAGCAGGCGGACGGCACGACCGTCGAACTCCGCCTGTTTGCGGGCGGCTATGTTGGCTATCCCAAAATGAGCTGGATCTTTGTATGGATGCCCGGCGAAGCGTTCGACGCCGTCTTTGAAGCGTGCCGGTAAAGGACACAGAAAAAGGGATGTTCCTGTAAAGGAACATCCCTTTTCGCACATCTCTGTATAGGGAAACAACTTTACTCATTGCTCTCCGTGCCGCCGGTGAACTCGCGGGAGAGGATCTCGCTCCCGTCCGCGTTGAGGTAGCGCAGGACGACGGACGGACTGGTCACGTCGATCTGCTCGCGCATCTTCTGCACGACGGAGGAGAAGGAGGAAGCCTGCGCGTCAAGCTCCATTTCGAGCGCGGGGATGGTGGAGGCGGCGTCAATCTGCGTGGAGACGGAATAGGTGAACACGAGCTTGTCCCCCTGCGCGGCTGCCGAGATGGTCAGCCCCTGCGCGCTGTACTGCGCGGACGCCTCCGCGAGCTGCTGCTGCACGGTCTCCGACTGCACAAATTCCTCCACGGAAGCATATGGCTTTTTCTCCTGCTCCGCGCCGCAGGCTGCGAAGGACAGCGCGATGCAGGCGGAGAGAAGCAGAGCAAGAATTTTTTTCATAGCGTCCTCCCTTTCTTCCCAAACGGAACAAGTCTGTCTATCTGTACTCTATCCTGTTTTCCGAGGGATGTCAAGTGTTCTGAAAATCGTTTTAAGAAAATTTAAAAGAACAGCATTATGACGGCGCAAAATACTCTTGCCTCCGTCAGACTCCCGCTTTTCGCGTGTTCTTGCCGGAGAGCTGACGGGCGACTGCCGCAAGGAGGGACTGCATAGCGCCGAGCTCCTCTGCGGAGGCGTCCCGGTCGTCGTACCGCACCCGCTCGTAGCCGGAGAAGGCCGTCTCCGTTTCGCTGCCGGAAAGCGCGCGCTCCGCGCGGCGAAGCAGCTCGGCCGGCGTGTCGCATGGCTCCGTCCTGACGCCGAGCAGCGTCAGACCGCGTGCGAGCAGGGCGTAGCTTTGCCGCAGCTTTTCGGTGGAGTCCGGCGTCTTTCGCAGCGCGTTCCACTCCCGCTTCCACAGGCGCGCGGCGGAGGGGGCAAAGAGGCGGAAGCCTCCGCTCTCGCGGGCAAGCTCCTCGACCTCGTCATAGTACCCGTCCTCCTCGGCTTCCTCGCGTGTGCGGCGGCGTACGGTGAACAATGAGTGCAGCCGGGCGAGGAGCGCGCCAGCGGCGGAGCGGATTGCTTCGGCAATGGCGTGACGCTTCCACACGATCAGCGCGATAAAGCCCGCAATCAGCAGAAAGGTGACCCAATCGGTATTCGCTGTCTGCGTCTCCTCACCGGCAAACGGAAAATCTCCCTGTTCTGTCGCGGGAATTTCCTCCTCAGTTTCCTCCGATTGCGGGATAAGCGAATAGAGGAAGGCAAGGAAGCGAAAGACGAGGGAGACCAGCTGCCGCAGCGTCTCAAGCAGGAAGCCGAGCGCCGCCCCGATCTGCTGGTAAAAGAGAAGGCCGCAGAGAATCACAGCGAGGATCAGCACGACGAGCGTGAGATTGTACCGCCGGATCCGGTTCGGAAGCTGATCCATCCTGTGGCCGCGCCGCTGCATCAGGAAATCAATCTGGGCCTGATTTGCCGCAGCCTCATGGATGGCGAGAAAGACGAACAGCAGCGCTGCGAGGGACAGATATCCGCCTCCCGAAAGAGCCGTCAGGCGCTCCGCCAGATACATCAGGACGGCGCAGCCCGCATATATTCCGATTCCCGTCAGCAGATAGGTGCGCGACGTGACGGCGTCGTACGGGAGCAGGACAAGCCGCTCGCCGATGATGCACGCCGCCAGGCAGGCCAGCGCCACGAGCAGGCCGGGAAGCGGCTCTCCGCCCGCGAGGACGAACGCCCCCGCCGCGCAGAGCAGCGCGAACAGGAGAAGCACAAGCTCGGAGAACATGCCGGTATGTCGTTTCCGCTCGAACAGGAGGCGAAGCCCCGCCCCCGCAAAGCCGCAGACAGCCGCCCCCGCCAGCGCGAGCAGCGCCTTCGCGTCAGACGGCTCCCCGTTAAGGAACCACGCGAGATAGCACAGCGGGTAGACAAAGAGAAAGCCGGAGAACACGCCGAGGACGTGCAGCGCGCGCAGGATCCGCGGCCCCTTTTTCTTTTCCGTCATGCGGCGTCGCCTCCTCTCGGCCTTGTGACGACATAAACGTCGAGGTCCCCGCTCTCGGGCGGGACGGCGTCCGGGTCGAGCACATACAGGCGCACAGGAACGCCCGCGTCCATCTTGTCGCGCGCAAAGCGGATGGTGGCCTCGTCGAGATAGCACGTCACGAGAATGACGTCGGTGGAGGAGAGCGTGTCATAGAGCGAGTTGAGGTAGAAGGGGAAGTGCTCGCCGCTGTCGAGCGGCAGGCGCGCAAGCGTCTCAAGCAGGCTGTGCAGGCAGCCCTCGCCCCAGGACTCCTCCGTCGCCGTCGGCTTCGGCGTGTTGGCGAAAAAGCGCATCGGGATGCCTTCGCCTGCCGTCTGCTCAAACAGCGCGGCGCACGTCCGGATGGCGTCCTCGAGGAGCTCCGTGACGACAGCGCCCGAGTTTGCGAATTCTCTCGTCTGCATATTGAGAACGATCGAGCGGCTCTGCGAGGAGGAGGACTCGTTCTGGTGCACCATGATCCGCCCCTGGCGCGCCGTCGCGAGCCAGTGGACGCGGTTCATCGGGTCGCCGGTCTGGTACTCCCGCACACCCGCGATGAAGAACGGATCCTCGATGAAATTGCGCTTGACGCAGATTTCGCCCATGTTTCGGCTGATGGAGACGTACTCCTCCTCGAGGTCGAGCGCCTTCGGGAAGACGACGACCTCGCTCCCGGCGGGCGCCGTCGAGGAGAACGAGCCGCCGCCGAGAAGATCGGAGGCGACAAGCACCGTTTTCTCCACCCGAAAGACGCCGCGTTTGAGACAGCGCCCCTCCCATGTCCTCGTGACGCGCTGAAAGCTCCGCACGAGGAAAAAGCTCGAGATGAACCGCGTCTCACCGGTGACGACGGACTGCAGCTCTGAGAACTCCAGCCATTTCGACGTCGTGATCTCCGACTTGAGCCACGGCAGAGGCAGAAGCTTGCGGTTCGAGACGACCTCCTGCAGGCAGATACGATCCCCCTCCGTTGCTTCGCGCCTGTCAAGCGAGCAGGTGTAGTCGAGGCGGCGGAAGGCGTACCGCCGGTACAGGAAGCCCTGCAGAAAGACGGCTGCAAAGAGCAGCACAAGCAAGACGATCAGCTCCATGGCGGCCTCTCAGCGCAGAGTGTCTTCCGTTGGCGCGGGGACGCGCACAAGGATCTGGCGCAGGATCTCCGCCGCGGCCTCCTTGGCCTGCGCGCCGCGCGCCGTGCGGCAGATCACGCGGTGGCCGAGCACGTCGCCGCACACCGCCTTGACGTCGTCGGGCAGGACGTAAGCGCGTCCCTCAAGCGCGGCGTTTGCCTGCGCCGCGTGAAGCAATGCCAGCGAGCCGCGCGGGCTCGCGCCGTACCGCAGGCCCTCGTCGGTGCGCGTCGCGTTTGCGATGGCGACGATGTACCCGCTCACCGCGTCGCTGACGTGAACTCTGCGGCAGAGCTTCTGGATTTTTCCGATCTCCTCGGCGGTGGTCACGGCCTGCAGCGACTGCAGCGGGCTTGTCTCCGCGAAGCCGAGCAGCATCTCCTTCTCGTCCTGCTCCGCGGGATAGCCGAGGGAGAGGCGCATCAGGAAGCGGTCGAGCTGCGCCTCCGGCAGCGGGAACGTGCCCTGAATCTCAATCGGGTTCTGCGTGGCGATGACGAAGTACGGCTTCCACATCGAGCGGGTGACGCCGTCGACGCTGACCTGCCGCTCCTCCATGCACTCGAGCAGGCTCGACTGCGTACGCGGCGTCGCGCGGTTGATCTCGTCCGCGAGCAGCACGTTCGTCCGGAAGACGGGCCCGAACCGGAACTCGAACCGCTGTTCCTTCTGGTTGTAGATGTTCGCGCCCGTCAGATCGGACGGCAGCAGATCCGGCGTGAACTGGACGCGGTGAAACGCCGAGCCCATGGAGAGGGCGATTGCCCTCGCGAGCGTCGTCTTGCCCGTCCCCGGAATGTCCTCGAGCAGGACGTGCCCGTCCGCGAGAAGGCACAGCACCACCTTGCGGACAACCTCGCTCTTTCCCATGATGACGGTCTCGATGTTATGAATCAGCTTGTTTCCCAATTCCTGAACTGGCGCGACGTCCGGCCTGTTTTCCTGCGGCATATTGGCGACTCCTCCTGTTATCTCGGTACGTTCCGTCTGGGAACACTGGCTTTCCCTGAGAGAAAAGCTTGCCTTTCGACTCGACAAGCAGAGCTTTTTCTACGTCGAAAGGCTTGCCTTTCGACTCGGAAAGCTTACTTTTGCACTCAGGAAAGCATATTTTTTATTTTATCACATTATCATGCTGAATAAAATAAATAATCTGGAAATTTTATCTTCTTACATAAAAAATAATCAGCCCGCCCCACTCTCCCATAGGGGAGAAGGGCGGGCTGAAAGACAAACCGCGTTCAGATTTTCCCGGAGACGGGCCGCGGCAGCAGGCCGACCGCGGCGGAAAAGCGCGTCCCGAGCCGCAGCAGGCGGTAAATGCGGAACAGCTCCGCGACGGCGCAGATTTTGTCCGCCGTGCTGACGACGACCGACTCGCGGTACCGCGGCCAGCTGCGCAGCGTCAGCGGCCACATATGCTTTTCGATGACATCCTTCTCGATCGGACTGAGGCGGCACAGGCGCTCGGCGTTCTCGAGCGCGGCGCGCGGATGCGTAAAGGCGTGCGGCGCGACGTGCGAGCCGTTGACGCGCCAGTCGTAGAGGAAAAGATCGTGCAGCAGCCCCCCGCGCGCCGCAGCCTCATAGTCGAGACCGAGAAACCGGCAGATGCGGAAGCTCAGGTATGACACAAAAATACAGTGAAACAGACAGCTGACCTCCGCAACGTGCTGCGGAATTGCGTCCATGGAGAGGACCTCCGGCGTATCGATCAGGTCTGCAACGCACGCGTAGTATTCGTCTGCTCTTTTCAAAAGGGAAAGCATGGCATGGCTCCTCTCAGCTCTGAAACGCTGCGAAGCGGGATCGCAGCTTTATTCTCTGAAGCTAGAATACCACCGGAATGTGAATTATCTGTGAATGGCAGAGCCGTGCCGCGCCAAATCCCTCTTCCAATTTTCGTCAGTCTTTGCCGAAGGCTTACTCCGTCAGCCAGTAGAAGGCGCTGTAGGCGGGCAGCTCGCTGCCGCCTCCGAAGTCGTGAGACTTCCCGCTGATGAGGTCGACGGCTCTGCCCGCGTTGGCGTTGAAGTGCGCCACATAAGGGGCGGCGTCGGCGTTGACGGCCACGAGGACACGCTCGCCCTCGCAGGAGCGCTCAAAGATGAGCTGTTTGTTCGTCATGACGAGAATCTTGAAATCGCCGTGCCGCAGCGCGCGGCTGCCGGTGCGCGCGCCGGCGAGCTTGCCGATCCACTCAGTCAGCTCGTTCTCCACGGGCTTCTCAAAAGCAGGGCGCAGCGCCGCGTCGCCCTGCTCCTTGCGTCCCTCGGCGCCCCACTCGCTGCCGTAGTAGACGCACGGGATGCCGGGCATACCGAAGACGAGGGCGTAGAGCAGCGGAAGATGCTCCTTCTGCGTGAGGATCGACGCTGCGCGCGTGACGTCGTGATTGTCGGCGAAGCTCAGCAGGTGACGGCCGCGGTACAGACACCACTGCTCCTTGCCGAACTGGCGCGGCAGGGAGTGGCCGATCTCAAACAGGTTCATCGAGTTGAGACTCGAGTACAGGCCCTTGCGGCACTCGTAGTTCGTGGCGCTGTGGCACATATTGTCTCCCATGATCTGATTATAATCGCCGCCGATCATCTCGCCGACGAGGAAGAAGCCGGGCTTGAGCGAATCGCAGAACGAGCGCAGACGGGCGAGGAAGCCGCGGTCGATGCAGTAGGCGACGTCGAGGCGCAGGCCGTCGATGTCGAACTCGCGCACCCACCCCTCGATGCAGGAGAACAGATGGCGCACGACGTCCTCGTTGTGCAGGTTGAGCTTGACGAGCTCATAGTGGCCCTCCCAGCCCTCGTACCACAGCCCGTCGTTGTAGCCGTTGTTGCCGCCGAAGTTGATGTGAAACCAGTCGCGGTAGGGGGAACTCTCGCGGTTCTTCAGCACGTCCTGGAACGCCCAGAAGCCGCGGCCTACATGGTTGAACACGCCGTCGAGCACGACGCGGATCCCGTTTTCATGCAGCTCGGCGCACAAGGCGGCAAAATCTTCGTTCGTGCCGAGGCGGCGGTCGATCAGGCGGTAATCTCGCGTGTCGTAGCCGTGACGGTCGCTCTCAAAGATTGGGCAGAAGTAGACGGCGTTCATGCCGAGCTCGAGAAGATGGGGAATCCACTCCCGGAAGCGCAGCAGGCCGGGTCTGGCCGGCTCGGAACAGCCGTCGTTTTCCGCGGGAGCGCCGCAGAAGCCGAGAGGATAGAGTTGATAGAAATTGGCGTCATATGCCCACATGGGTATGTTCCTCCTTATAGATGAGAATCGTTTTCTGATCTGATTTTAAGATATGCTGTTTTGCGCTGAGGCGCGCGGTCTTCGCGGGGAAGTCAGTCTTCGCCTCCCTCCGCGAGCCGGGCGGCGAGGGCGAGAAGCGTTTCCCGCTCGTTCGGACAAGTTCCGTCGATGACGGCGTCAAGAAGGCGGCGCAGCAGCTCGCCGAGCGCCGGCCCCTGCGCGTACGCGAGAAGATCGTCCCCTTTGACAGCGAGCCGATCGAGAGCCCAGCACTGCTTCTCCCGCAGGATGCGCTCGAGATCGCGCTCCGCCTGGTCGAGAATCGAGAGCCTCTTGAAGGCCGCGGGGGCGTGCGCCAGCGTGTCGGCGCGGTTGAGCTTGAGAAGCCTGCGGTACAGGCGCGGACCGAGGCGGTTGAGCCAGCGGCGTACGTTTGCTTCCCCGCACACGCACGAGACGTCGTGCCAGCGCACCAGCGCGGTGATGTCCTGTGTCGCGCTGCGGCTCAGATGAAGGCGCTCGCAGACGCGCCCGGCGATCAGCGCGCCGGCCTCCTGATGGCCGTGGAAATGGCCGCGGCCCGATTTGTCGATGGTTTTGCACTGAGGTTTGCCGATGTCGTGCAGCAGCACGGCGAGCCGCAGCTCCGGGTCGCGCGGCGCGAAGCCGACCGCGTGGAGCGTATGCTCCCACACGTCGTACCGGTGATACGGGCTGCGCTGGCTCAGGCCGGCCATCGGCGCCAGCTCGGGAAGAAAGACCTCGAACACGCGGCGGTACTGGCGCAGCACGCGCACGGCGTTTCTCCCGCAGAGCAGACGGAGAAACTCCTGTGCCGTGCGCTCCGGCGAGACCTTTGCAAG
>CASFAA010000338.1 GCA_949292505.1 uncultured Oscillospiraceae bacterium | reverse complement strand
ATAGGGCACCGACCGGAGCGGCAGCGGAGACCGGCGCTAATTCGTGTGCCACCGGCACACCGCGCCCCAAACCCCGCAGCCTTTTGAAAAAGGCTGGCGAAAACTTCACGTTTGCCCTTTTTCAGCTTTTTCGACAGCCTGAAGCCACCAGCCGCGAGGCTGGTGGCTTTTTTGCGGGTCGGCAGGGTAAGAGAACAACGCCCCGCCGTCCGCCGCGGGCTCGTCCTCCCCCGGTTCGAGGGAGGTTTCAAGAACGTGCTTCCGTAAGCAGAACTCTCTGATTTTCCCGCGCAGCAGGAGAGCGGCAACCCTCATCCGTCATTTGGCCAGGAAACCGACAGCTTTTTTTCCAGAAAGCGGCTTCCACTTACGAGGGGGAAGCCAAGGGGACCGCCATCCAAAAGAAACCTCCGCCACCGCTGATTGCGCCGTTGCAATTCTCCCCCGGTTCATGATATAATACAGAATAGAACTGTCAAATTTGTACGCTTTTTCTTAGAAACGCAAAGCCTGCTCTTCTTCATGGAAAAGGCAAGCCTTTCGGGAGGGATATCAATGAAAATAGCGCCTTCCATGCTGTCCTGTGATTTCGCGCGGATGGGGGAGGAGACGCGCCGGCTCGCGGAGGCCGGGGCGGACATCATCCATCTGGATGTGATGGATGGGAACTTCGTGCCGAACATCTCGTTCGGCGCGTCCGTCATCGCGTCGCTTCGTCCGTACGCGTCCACGTTCTTTGACGTGCATCTCATGGTGCGCGAGCCGCAGCACTATCTTCCTGACCTCGCGAAGGCGGGGGTAAACGGCGTCACCTTCCACCTCGAGTCGGAGGGAGACCCCGCCGAGACCATCGCGCAGATCCGCGCGCTCGGCTGCCTGCCCGCCGTCGCGATCAAGCCCGGGACGCCCGCGGAAGCGGTGTTCCCGTACCTCGACCAGCTCGCCATGGTGCTCGTCATGACGGTGGAGCCGGGCTTCGGCGGGCAGAAATTCCAGCCCGCAATGATGGAGAAGGTGCGCGCCATCCGGGCAAAGTCGATGGCGTGCGGCCTCGACGTGCCGATCGAGATCGACGGCGGCATCAACAACGAGACGATTGCCGAGGCCGCGCGCGCGGGCGTCTCGATCTGCGTCGCGGGGACGAGCGTCTTCAAGGCCCCGAACCCGGCGATCGCGATCGCCGGCCTGCGCGCCGCCGCCGCGGCTGCCGAGGGCTGAGAGGGAGGAATGACGCCGTGCCGTTTCTGCGCGGATACCGCTTTGAATATCACGGGGTAGACGGGCCTATCGAGAACCTGCCGATCCCCGAGACGCTCTGCGTCCCGATGCCGGGGGCGGAGGAGTCGTACGCGCGCATTGCGGCGCAGGGCGACCGCGTCGCCGCCGGACAGGTGCTCAGCGCGCCGAAGTACGCCGCCGCGGCCCACGCGCCCGTCTCCGGCGTGGTGGAGGCCGTCGAGTTCCGGCAGATTCCGGGCTGCGGGCACGTCTGGGCGGCGGTGCTGCGCCGGGAGGGCTCCCGCGCTGTGAGGGAGAAGGCCGTCACCGGCGGGAGCCTCGAGGAGCGCGTCCTGCGCGCCGCCGCGGAGGCGGGGATTGTCGACGAGATCACGGGGCGTCCGCTGTACCAGGAGCTGTACCGGCTGCGGCGCAGGGAGGTTTCCCTCCTGCTCGCGTGCGGCATCGAGGACGACCCCTGGTGCTCCTCCGCCCGCGCCGTGCTGCGCGAAAGCCTGCGCGAGGTCGGAGAAGGACTGCGCCTCGCCGCCTCCTTCTGCGGGGCGGCGGAGCTCGGCATCGCCCTCTCGACGCGCGAGGAGGCCGCGGCGTACCCGGGCTTCCGCGTCGAGGTGGCGAAGTCGCCGTACCCGGCGAAGGCGTTTCTCCTGCGCAGGCTGCGCAGGAGCGGCGTCAGCGCGAGCCTGCTCGGCCCGCAGGCGCTCGCGGCGCTCTGCCGCGCGATGAAGGGCGAGGCGCAGACGTTCGGCGTCGCGACGGTCGCGGGGGACGCGGTGCGCACCGCGAAAAACGTGCGCTTCCCCGCCGGGACAAGCGTGCGGGAGCTGCTTTCCCGCTGCGGCCTCTCGGAGGACGCGTCGCTCGTCTACGTCGGCCCGGCGTCGCAGGGAAGCGCCGTCACCGATCTCGACGCGCCCGTCCCGCTCCACGCGCGCTGCGTGACGGCGCTGCTGCACCCGCAGAGGAAGCGCGCCGTCGCGTGCATCGGCTGCGGGAGGTGCGCGCGTGTCTGCCCGCAGGGCATTCTGCCGTGGGAGATCCACGAGGCGCTGCGCAAGTCGTCGGTCGACCCGTTCCTCCTTTTGGGCGTACAGAACTGCATCGGCTGCGCCGCCTGCACGGCGGTCTGCCCCGCCGGACTGCCGCTCTCGGCAGAGGTCGCCCGCGCGGCGGCCATCAGGAAAAGCGGTGATTTCTTTTGAAGCTCCATGTTTATGCCGCCCCCTTCCTCTACCGGGAAAAGACGGTGTTTTCCATGCAGGGCGACGCGCTGTTCGCGCTGTTGGCGCTGCTCGTCCTGCCGTGCGTGCAGTACGGCCCGCGCGTGCTGCTCGCCGCGCTCGCGTCCTGCGCGTCCTGCGCCGTGTGCGACATTGTGACAAGTTTGCTTGTGAAGCGCTCGTTCGGCTCCGGCGACCTCTCGTCCCTCGTGACGGGGCTGACCATCGCGATGCTGCTGCCGCCCACTGTGCCGTACTGGCTTCCCGCGCTGGCGGGGGCGTTCGCGATTCTCGTCGTGAAGCTGCCCTTCGGCGCGACGGGGAACAACCTGTTCAATCCCGCGGCGGCGGGCGTCGCCTTCATGACCGTGTGCCGCCCCGACCTTGTCTTCGCGTACGCCGACCCCACGGCGGGCTGGCTTTCGCTCGAGAGTGAGATTTCATTCACGGCGGGGGCTTCTCCCGGCTCCTTCCTCGCGAAGGGGCTGATGCCCTCCATCCTGCCGCGCGACCTGCTCTGGGGGATGTTCCCCGGCGCGATCGGGTGCACGGGCGCGCTCGTCCTCGGGGCGGCGGCGCTCTTTCTCCTCGCGCGGCGCAGTCTGCGCTGGGAGACGATGGCGTGCTTTCTCGTGACGGCGGCGGTCGCCGCCGCGCTGTTCCCGCGCATCTTCACCCCGGCGCTCACGAGCGTCAAATACGAGCTGCTCACCGGCTCGCTGCTCTTTGCCGCCGTCTTCCTGTGCGGCGACCCGGTCACGACGCCGCGCACGTTCACGGGGCGGTGCTGCTTCGGCGCGCTCGCGGCGGGGCTGCTCATGGCGATGCGCCATGCCGGGGCGTACGAGCAGGGGGCATGCTTCGCCATTCTGCTCGCGAACGCGTTTTCGCCGGTGCTGGACAGCGCCGTCCTTTCGGCGCGAATGAAGGGGGTGCGTCTGCCGTGAAACGTGAAACGCTGCGCGAGACGGGCGCCGTCTTTGCGAACGGCCTTCTCTGGCGCAATCCCGTTTTGACCGCCGCGCTCGGCCTGTACCCGGCGGCGGTGTGCGGCTCGCTCTCGCAGTCCGTTCCTCTCTCCGTCCTGCTCGTCGCGCAGTCGCTCCTCGCGGGGCTGCTGTTCTGCGCGTTCGGGGCGGCGCTGCCTGACTGGCTGCGCCCCGGCGCGGCGCTGGCGCTCTCCGCCCTGTGCTGGACGCCCGCCGCGCTCCTCACGGAGCGGCTGTTCCCCGGCTCGACGGCGCTGCTCGGCGCGGCTCTCGTCCTGCAGATCGCGAACTCGATGGTGCTCTCGCGCCTGAACGAATACGCGCCGACGCACATTTTCCCCGCCGTCGCGGCGGACGTGCTCGGCTGTACGCTCGGCTCCGGCCTTCTGTTGTGCGCCCAGGCGGCGCTGCGCGCTGCGCTGCGCGGTGCGGACGTGTGGACGGGCGGGGACGGCGGCTCCGGCTGGCTCGGCGATGCGCCGGCGCTGCCGTTTTTCGGCTTCCTGATTTTGGGCTTTCTCGCCGCCGCCGTACAGGCGCATAATCTCCGGCGCGCCCGCCACGCCGGGAAAAGGAGGGTGACGCGCCTGTGACCGAGCTGCTATTGCCCGTTTTCTGGGCTGTCCTCGCCGCGCTGACGGTCGAGAACCTTCTGCTTCCGAACGGCCTCGGCCTGAGCCGGATGCTTCGCTCGGCGCGCAAGCCGCGGCATCGGGCGTGGTACGCGCTGTTTGTCTTCCTGTTCTCGGCGGTCTCGCTCGAGCTCTCGCTCCTGCTGCCGCCGCAGCTCTTCCCCGCCGCGTGGCGGGATGTGCTGCATCCGCTCGTGCTCGCGCTGCTCGCGGCGGCGGCGTACGTCCTCGCCGCCTTCTTCCTCACGCGGCTCGCGCCGCGCTTCATGGAGCGGCACGGCGCGGTGCTCGCTCCCGCCGCCGTCAACACGGTGGTGCTCGCCGTCCCGTTCGCGCGCGAGGCGCTCGCCCTCGGCGCGCTGCAGGGCCTCGGCTACGCGGCGGGCGTCGGCCTCGCCTTTTACCTCACGACCCTCGTCCTGACCCCCGCCTACGAGCGCGCCCGCAGTCAGGACGCCCCGTCCGCCTTCCGCGGCCTCCCCGCTGCGCTTCTCTATGTCGCCGTTCTGTCGCTGGCGAGCCTGGGGTTTGCGGGGACTTGAATACAAAATGTAATATTGATTGTTTTTATACGAAACAC
>CASFAA010000337.1 GCA_949292505.1 uncultured Oscillospiraceae bacterium | reverse complement strand
TCGCTGTTGACCATGGACGTGCGGTAATCGCCGAGGAAGTCGTAGAGGTTCGTCTCGAGGACGGGCTTGCCGTCCTTCATCACGACGTCGACCTTGATCTCATGCTCCGTGTCGACAAACTTGTCCGTCTCCTTGTGGTATGCCTTCGCGCCGGCGAAGTAGGCGTTGCCCTTGACCCAAACAGGGAGCGTATGGTCGTGGGCGGGCGCGAGCTTCATCATGTCGGGCGTCTCGGAGTCCATGTCGAACATCGCGATCCACTCGTCGTAGGTGATGTAGTCGTCAAAGACGTGCGTACCGACCTCGCGGTTCTCCTCATCGGAGCCCTCGGAGCTGTCGCGCAGGGCGACGAACGGCTCAGCAGGCCATTTCTGCACGAAGATGTTGTTGTAGAAGCGGTCGTCGCCGTGCAGGATCGTCATGAAGCCCATGACCTCCGTGCGATGCGGCATATGGTACGGCGTGTAGCGCGGAGCGGTGCCGCCGCCGACGCAGGTGAACGAGCCGCAGATCAGGTTGTGTACCAGCGCGACGCCCTCGGTCGCGAAGCGAAGCGTCACGTCGGAGAGCAGGACGTTGTTGTCTATGAGCGTCGGGCCGTGGCCGACCTCGACGAAGATGTCCTGGCTCATCATGCCGCCCTTGAGCTGGCGGGCAAACTCCGGACGCTGGTTGTCATGCAGGAGGTTCTGCGTGATGCGGGTGCCCTGCGCCTCCCAGTCGCACCAGATGCCCATCGTGCAGTGGTGGATATGGTTGCGGCGGAAGGTGACGTCGATCGCGGCGTGCAGCTTAATGCCCGCGATCTCCGCGCCGCCGAGCTCCATCATGTTGTTGATGTGGTGGATGTGGTTGTCCTCAATCACGGAGAACACCGCGCCCATGCGGCCGATGATACCGCCCTGCTCGCAGTTGTGGATGTTGCAGCGGCGCACGATATGGCTGCCGACCTTCTCCTTGAGCCAGCCGTGGTACTGGCCGCGGCAGACGGCGTCTCGCTCCATCTGTGTCGGGCTCTTGACGTGCTTGTAGGTGAAATAGTGGTCGTTGTCCGGATCGAGATACTTGCCGAGCGAGATGCCGGCGCACTTGCTGTTGCTGATCTCGCAGTCCTCGATGATCCAGCCCTTCGACCAGTGCGGGCCGATCATGCCGTCCTGGTACGCGGCGGGCGGCGCCCACGTCGTGGCGGCCTTCTCGATCGCGAAGCCGCTCACGGTGATGTAGCCGACGCCGGTCTTCGAGGGCATGAAGCACTCGCGGCGGACGTTGATCTCGACGTTCTCCTCGTTCGGGTTCTTGCCCTGGAAGTTCGCATAGATGACGGTCTCGTTGCCGTCCTGCTCGGCGTACCAGCGGTAGACGGAGGCCTCCGGCTCCCAGGAATACGGGGAAACCTCAGGATTGACGCAGCCCGCGACGGAATCGGCCTCATACAGCATCTTGCTGTTGAGATAGACCGCGCCCGTGTGCTTGCTGCGGCCGGCGAAGTACCAGTCGCCGTAGACGTAGGTGGTGTACGGGTTGTAATCGCCGAAGATTGCGTTGTCCACGCGGCAGACCCAGACGTCGCCCTCGTACGGCTTCCACGTCTTGACCTCCTCCGCGCCGGTAATGACCGCGCCAAGCGGCTCCGTGCTGCGGTAGGTGATGCGATTGTCCTCCGTACCGGCGAACTGCGGGTCGACATACTCGCGGTAAATGCCGGGCGCGACGAGCACCTCGTCGCCGGGCTGCGCGATCTTCGCCGCGTCGCCGATGCGCTTGAACGGCGTTTCCTTCGAGCCGTTTCCGCCGCGGCCGACCTGGGCGTTGACATAATAAATCATGGCTGATTTCCTCCCCTTCTCCGGCGTCCGCCGGACAATTTCATTTTCTTCGTCATGATCATACGCTCATTTGTCCCTATCGTCAAGCACCCTTCGGGGAATTTATGAAAATGATTTTAGGAAGTTCCCGCGGGACGGAAAGCGGCGCGCCCCCCATACGCGGGAGACGCGCCGCTTTCTTGTCATCTTGCGTTCATCCAGACGAGCATCTCGCCGAGACCGCGGTTATTCCAGAGGAAATACGGGATAAGGCGCAGGCTCGCAGGAACGCGCGCGGCGGGCGCCGCGCGGTAGAGCGTGTCGGCGTCCCAGCCTGCCATGTCCGAGCGCGTGCCGGAAACCGTCACGCCGGTGATGCCGCCGAAGAGCTCGCGCTCCTCCGCCCGGGGAGGCTCCGCAAGGTCGGCGGTGAAGTCGCCGAGCAGCGTCCCGTTGTCGGCCTCCTCAGCGCAGTAGACAAGCGGGCCGCGGCACACGCACGCCCTGCCGCAGTCCTCCGTGACGCGCGGGTTCGCCTGCACAAACTGAGCATCCATGCCGAAAGAGATCTCGAGACAATCGCCGTCCGCCGGGCAGACGCGGGCGTAGCCCTGCTCCAGCTCGAGGGAGACGGGCTCTCCGTTTCTCATGATCGCAAAGTCCTTTGCGTAGGACGGAACGCGAAGGTGCAGCGTCACGCCCGAAGGGCCGTGATAGACGATCTGCGCCCTGCCCTTCCACGGCATCGAGGAGACGGTGGAGAGAGACGCGTCGCCCGCGGGCGTGTGCAGAACCGCTTCATTCCCGATGTAAAGGTGCTGCCAGACGTCGCCGCCGCGCTGCGTGTACACGTAGCTTCCGAGTCCGCAGAGCGTGCGGATAACGTTCGGCGGGCAGCAGGCGCAGCCGAACCACTTGACGCGCTCCGGCTCCACCGACTCATGGTCGCGGCGGTATTTTGCCACGTCTGGCTTGAGCATGAGGGGGTTGACGTAGAAGTAGTGCTCGCCGTCCTCCGAGATGCCGGACAGCACGTTGTTGTACAGCGCGCGCTCCATCACGTCGGCATCGCGGACGTCCGGGTCGAGGCGGAGCATCCGCAGCGCCCACATGGCAAGGCCGATGGCGGCGCACGTCTCCGTGTAGCAGGTGTCGTTCGGCAGATCGTAGTCGATGGTGAAGCGCTCGCCGTCCCCCTGGGAGCCGACGCCGCCCGTCACATACATCCGCCGGCCGGTCACGTTCTTCCAGAGCGTGTCGAGAGCGGCCTTGAGGGTGGGATCGTTCTTCTCGAGCGCAACGTCCGCCGCGCCGGTGTAGAAGTACATCGCGCGCACGGCGTGGCCCTCCGCCGTCTTCTGATCGCGGATCTTCGCGTGCGCCTGGTGGTAATCGGCCTCAAGCCAGCGGTTCTGGCCGCTCAGCTCGAGAAAACGCTCCTCCTCGAGAAAACCGGGGCGCGAGCCGCGGTTTTCAATGAAGTACTCGGCAAGCTCATAATACTTGCGGTCGCCCGTGGCGCGGAATGCCTTCATCAGGGCGAGCTCGATCTCCTCGTGCCCGGGGTAGGAATCGATCTGCCCCTCGCCCTTGCCAAACACAGAGCGAATGAGATCGACGTTCTTCTCCATGATGCGTAGCAGGGAATCGTCTCCTGTGACGGCGCGGTACGCGACGGCTGCCTCGAGCAGATGGCCGGCGCAGTAAAGCTCATGGCCGTGGGCGATCTCCTTCCACTTTCTGTCGGGCTTCTTGATGATGTAGTGCGTATCAAGATAGCCGTCCGGCTGCTGAGCCTTCCCGATGACGTCGATCGCCTCGCGGAGCGCGGCGCGGATCTCCGGGCTGTCGTCGTAGATGAGGCTGTAGGACGCCGCCTCAATCCATTTGGCCAGGTCGCTGTCCTGAAACTGGAAGCCCTGGAACTCCCCTTCCGCGAGACCGGCGGCGATCCGGTAATTCTGCATGGCGTGGCTCGGCTCCGCGCCGGGCTCGCGGTCGTTGAGGACGCGCCACTGGTACGGCACGACGTTCTCGACGGCGTTCTGAATCCGGCGGTTCCAGAAACCGTCGTTCACCTTAACCTGTCCGACTCCGATTTCAACATTTTGCATCAGCTGACTCCTCCTTCATCCTTCTGACCGGGAAAGCGCAGCGCCGCGCGGACGACGCCCCCTGTGGGCAGCGCGGCGGACGCCCGCTTTCCGTTCTCCTCCTGTGTGATGCCGCCCGCCTCCAGCGTCCAGCCCGCGAAGCCGTCCGTCTCCGCCGTGAGGGAGACGGCGTCGGGCAGAAGGCCGGAGAGATCGGCGGTCAGCGTGAGCGTGCGCGCCTGCTCGTCCCAATCCGCCGCAAGCAAACGGCCCGCCTCGAGCAGGACGTGGACTCTGCCGCTCGCGCCGACGAAGTGGAACCGCCGCCCGACGCCGTCGAGCGGGACAATATGCAGGCTTCCCGCCTCCCGCGTCATCGCGCCGCCGTAGCACACGAGACCGAAGACAGGGTCCTGCGCGACAATCGTCGCCGCGCCGCGCAGATAGCCGCAGAAGCCGAGATCAATCTCGCACGAATAGTACCACGGCCCGCTGCGGTGCGGCTGGTCGAGCCAGGTCATGCCGTACGGCAGCGGCTCGTAGCCTCCCGAGGCCGCGCCGTCGTGGGCAGCGCCGGGGAACCAGCAGCCCCAGCCCGTCTCCTCCCGCCCCGCGTTGAGCAGCGCCCAGGAGCTCAGAAGAGAGCCGTACCCGAGGCGCAGCAGGGCGTACGGGTCGGGGGCGAAGCGAAGCGCGTAGTCGAGAATCGCCCAGCCGCCCATCTGCGACATATAGCTGAGCGTATACCGGTCGTTCGAGCCGCGGTAATCGCTCCCGTACCAGAAGTAGGCGGGCTCAAGCTCGCCGCGGCACGCGAGATTGCATCTGATTTGATTTTCCATGAAATGCACCGCCTTGTCAAGGGAAAGCGGCGGATCAAAGTAGGATTCCCGCTTCTCCTCCTCCGCCTCGAGAACGGCGCGGCGCGCAAGAATCTGCGTCGACTCAAAGCCCGTTGTATCAAACGGATATTCCGAGCCGAAGACGTCTGT
Source organism: uncultured Oscillospiraceae bacterium (assembly GCA_949292505.1). GTDB lineage: Bacteria > Bacillota > Clostridia > Oscillospirales > Acutalibacteraceae > Caccousia. Next base: position 4,576 of record CASFAA010000337.1, on the reverse strand, counting down.
GCACTCGAGGACGAAATAACGCATTTTGCGGATCCAGTGCCGCCGGAGCCGCCGGAACTCGCCGTCCATACCCTCCCGCCGCAGAGCTTCGAGAATCTCCTCGATGACAAGCTCGTTGTACAGGCCCGTCTTGTACGCGGACCAGCCGTCGAGCTCGAGCGGGACGGTAAACATGGCCTCGGCCGTCCGCGCGGCGCGCGTCAGATACGTTTCGGCGCTGCGCGTCAGCGGCGCTCCGGGGACGTTGCGCGCGATACGGTACAGCTGGTAATAGAGCAGCGCGATGTGCGGATAATCGTAAATGCGCCAGATGTGCAGCCGTCCCTTGACGTCGGGATCGCTGCTCTCGCGGTTCTGCTTCCAGTCGGGAATGCCGTAGATGGCGTAAGGATAGTCCTCCTCCTCCGTCTGCTGCAGGCCGCCCCAGACGAAACGCTCGACGTACCGGTCGATCGCCCGGATCCCGTCCTCGTCGGGAAGCTCCGCGAGTTTTGAGGCCAGGAAGGCGGGCTTGCCGAGGCCGGGATCGTCGCAGGAGACCTCGTAGATCCGCCAGCCGCCGATCTTATCGTAGTTGTCGGGACCAAGGAGAACGCCCGTCTCGTTGTTCCACTCGGAAATCAGTCCGTCATACCATTTTTCGGGGTCACGGTGCTGGCATTTGACGAGGAAGGCGGCGCGCTTTTCCAGCATCTGCGCCGCGGGCAGCGTCGAGAAGACGGAAATCTGCAGGAAGCGATCCCCGCAAAAACGCACGCAGAGCAAAATTTCGCCGAGACGCGTCAGCCGCAGGCGCAGAAGCAGCCGCCCGCCGCACCTTTCTTCGGAGACGATCTCGGCGCCGTCCGCCGGCTCGAGGCGCAGATCCTCCCATCGGCTGCACAGAGAAAGGAGCAGCTCCTGCCCCTCGGGGACGGTGAGTCCCGGCGCCGCCTCGACGTCTACCAGACCGCGATCGGCAAAGAGCCGGCGCGCCGCGGTCCGGTCGGCGGCAAACTCGTACCGAAGAACAAACCGCGCGGATTCTCCCGGAGCAAGCCGCCGCTCCGTCCCCGGCAGGCGCAGGCGCGTCCCGCGCTTTTCCGCCTCGCGGCGGACGCCGGCGGAGAGGGCATAAGCCGTGAAGGCCGTCTCCTTCTGCTTGTTTCCGCTGCCTTCCTTCACCACGAAGGCCGGCGTCTCGTCAAAATATTCAAGCTGTGTGCCGTCCTGCGGGAGAACGGCAAGAATCGGGCCTTTTCCGTCGCAGCGTTCAAACAGCAGGTGCGATCCGTGGCCTGAGATAAAGTGGTGGCCGATCACCTTACTCCCCGCGTTTCCTCCCCAGCGGAAATCGGCGTTGCACGGAAAGGAAAAGCCCGCATCGAGAAGGGTAAGCGGCTCATTCCCCGCATTTTCCGCCGTCAGCTCGAAGAGCAGGGCATCGCCGGAAAGCGTCCAGCGCACCGCGGCGCGCACAGGCGTTCCCGCCGCCTGCCAGCGCGTCTCATACCGTACGGAAAGCGGTTCGCGTGAAAAATGCTCGCCCGCGGGCTCCGTGTCCGGCGCAAGGGCAAACGTTCCCTCCTCCTCCCCACGCCGCCAGGTGAGAGAAAAACGGCCGAACGCCTCCCCCGGCAGGATATATTCCGTCTCCGCTTCTCCCGGCACGGCAGCGCCCGGCCGGATCGAGAGCAAAAGGCCGCGCGACGCCTCGGCACGGAAGGCGCGGCTGCAAAGCTCATATCGCTTTTGTTCCATTCATCATACTCCTCTCCCGAAGGAAGTTTGTGCTGCGGGCGCCTTCTGCGCACGCGGAAAAAAGGGGAGCCCGCACCACACGGGAAACCGGTGGCGCGGGCCCCTCAGATCGGTGCCTTTCAAAAATGATTTGCGTTCAATGCGTTTCAGACGGTATGGCTTCTCAGTTTGCGGTGCCCTCAAACTTCGCCGTATTGGCGTCGAGCGTGGCCTGCTGATACGCGACAAGATCGTCGAGACCCATGGCGTGCAGATCTTCTCTCATCTGCAGGAAGAGCTGCTCGCACTCCTCCTCGGACTTGGCCATGACAATCTCTACCCAGGCGCTGGAAATGTGATCCGCGATATCCTGGTTGATGATCTTCTCCGGAGCGTCAGCCGCAAAGGAGATGGTCCACAGGGTCTGATCCCAGAGATAGGCGTCCGCGGTCTCCTGATGGAGCATCTGGATCTCCTGGCCGGGAGCAAGCTTGGACTGATCCATCTGGGTATAATCGGGAACAAGATCCCACATATTGACGGAAGCGACAGGATCCGCCCAGCCGACGGAGGGATCATCCACGCGGCTCTCAGGCGTATAGCCGGGCGCCATCATGTTGAAGTTGAAGCTGCCCATGTCGTTCTCCCAGTCGTCCCACAGGAAGGTGTTGTCGCCGTCCTTGCCGTACCAGTACCAGTCGTTGACCTTGCAGTTGCCATCCTCGTCGATTGTCCACGGACGGCCCTCGCCCTCGGGACCCATGGAGGTGAAGGCGACGCCCATCGGGGTGACCTCCCAGTTCCAGTAGAGCATAACCTCCTCAGGATTTTCGCACTTATCGGTGAGGATGCAGCGGGTGGTGCGGATGAAGTTGTCGGAAATCAGCGCCGGAGCCGTGTCGCCCTCCTGGAAGGTCACGCACTGGAAGCGCTTGTCGATCGTCCAGTCGTCCTCAGTGGACTGCCAGACCTGATGTCCGCCGACATAGCAATGCCACCAGGTGCCGATATTGCCCACAACGCGCTCATTGGACATGAAGGCCAGAGCGGAATCGTAGTCCTTTGTCTGGAAGTCGGGATCGATCAGGCCGTCGCGCCAGAACTGGTTGATGTACTTCGCGACGTAGAGGCCCTCGTCCGTGTCGACCCAGTGACTGATGGTGTCGTCGTCGTTGACCTTGTAGTAGTGGGTGATGGTGCCGCCGCTGGTGTTCGTGCCGCTGCCCACGCCGTGCAGGCCGAGGTAGGCAAGCGGCGTCTTGTAGAACTCCTCGCCCTTCTCGCTGAATGCGGTGATGCCGTACGTCTTTTCGCCGTTTTCATTGGTCGGGTTGAGCTCGACAAGCTTCTTGACCGTCTCATAATAGCTCTCAAAGCTGTCGTACATCGGCAGGCCGGCCTCCGTCAGCATATCGTAGCGGATGGCAAAGTCTCTGCCCATGAAGTCGGTCGTATGGCCCCAGGATGCGGCGAGCTTATAGAGGTTGCCCTCGTCGTCCTTGAGCAGGTTCAGGTAGTTGCCGAAGCCGTCGATGATGTTCTGGCCATACTTCTCGAGGTAAGGCGTCAGCTCAAGAGCGCGGCCCTGATCGATGAAGACTTCCGCCATATCGTCGGGCATACCCACGATGACGCCCGGATAATCGTCGCCGGCCAGCATCAGATTCAGCCGCTCCGTGGCGTCCTGCTTATAGATGATGCGTTCCATCTCGATGTTGAACTCATCCTTCAGCACGGTCGCAACCTGCTCAAGGCGCTCGTCCTCTTCGGCCTGATCGAGCGTGGTATCGCCCGCATAGTAGTAGGTAATCTTGATGGTCTCCTCGGGAACGTCCCAGCCGTACTTGTTGACCTCTCCGGTCAGCTTCACTTCGGCTGCGCCGCTCTCGCTGCCCCCGCTCTGGGAAGCAGGATCGCCCGCCCCTCCGACAGAGGAGGTATCCCCGCTGCTGCAGGCCGCTGCGGACAGCGCCAGCACGCCGGCCAGACACGCCGCGAGAAGTCTTCTGCGTTTGCTCATAAAATATCCTTCCTTTCTCTTTTGTGCTTTGACCGCAAATCGAAAGACAATGTATGCTGATACAGGCTATGCCGTAACCCTCTGTGAACAAAGGGCAAAACACCCTGCCCCATGCCCGCCGAGGGGAAGCCTCTGAGAAAACCGTCAGCCCTTAACGGCGCCGATGGAAATGCCCTTGACAAAGTATCTCTGGAAGAACGGATAGACGCACACAATCGGAATGGTGACTATCATCGTCGTCGCGGCGCGCATGGACTGCGTCGAGATACGCGACGCCTGACTCTTGACAGCGTCGGCGCCCACCATGGAATCCTGCATCAGTTCCTTGATTTTATCGGATTCGATGAGGATATCGCGCAGCAGCATTTGCAGCGTATCATAATTGCCGGAGGCGTTGTAGAGCATGACGTCGAACCAGGAATTCCAGTGTCCTACCGCGACCATGACGGCCAGAGCGGCAAACACGGGAATACACAGCGGAGCGACCACCCGGAAGAAGATGGTGACCTCCTTCGCGCCGTCAATTCTTGCCGACTCCGTCACCGCGGTGGGAAGTCCCTCAATGTACGAGGCGATGATCATCATGTTGTACGCCGCAATCAGGCCGGGTACCCAGTAGACCGCGAAGGTCTCGAGCAGGCCGATTTTCTGATACCACAGATAAATGGGAATCATGCCGCCGGACACATACATGGTGATCATGAACATTGTGCGCAGCACCCGGTGGAAGGAAAAGAACTTCACCGTCGTGATATAAGCCACAAAACCGGTGCAGACGAGCTGCGTCACCGTACCGACGACGACGCGCAGCAGCGACCAGCCGAGCGCGCTGAGAAG
>CASFAA010000336.1 GCA_949292505.1 uncultured Oscillospiraceae bacterium | reverse complement strand
GCAGGATCGGACAGGGCGGGCATGGCCTCGTGCAGGCGGGAAAGGGCCTTCTCGGGCTCAGCGCACACGGCGCACAGGCGCAGGCGATGGCCCGTAATCTGGCCCGCCCAGTACGCGGCGCCGAACGCTTCCCGGACCGCCTGCCCGCCGACAAGCCAGACGCTGACGCGGCGTTCCCCTTCGGGGATGCGGCAGAACAGCGGAAAGCGGTACAGGAGACTGAACACGGCAAGCTTTTTCCTGTCGAGCGCCATTCGTCCTCACTCCTTCCTGACGAGCGGCAGCCCGCCGCCCTGATCGGCATAGTACGCAAAACCGCCGAAACGCGCGCGGTACGCCTCCCGCAGGGCGGGAAGCTCCTCCCCGCCGGCGACGGCGAACCCGTATCGCCCGAGCCAGCCCGGATGGATGCGCAGCTTGCACGCATTCCCGTAAAGCGAGCGGCGCACGTCCTCGATAAGCGGCTCGTTCTCCGCGCCGTACCGGAACAGGGCGTATGATTCCGTCTTCTTCGCGAGACTGTTCGTCGTTGTCCAGTTCGTGACGTCGCGCTTGTTGATCTCCGCAGTCTCCTGGAAGCGGTTCGTCCTCCCGAGGAGGAACGCGGCGGCGAGCTTGAGGATGCGGTCGGCGTCCCCCGCAAAATAGCGCCCCCCGCAGCGGCGGTCGATGCGCGCGCCCCCGGCGCGGACGTCCTCGAACGGATCCTCCCCGGAGCAGACGAGAAAGCGGCGCTGCAGCGGCCCGGCGTCGAGGGCGTCGGCGAGGATACCGTCGTAGAAGACGGCCTTGCGGTTGTTGCCCTCCTCGCTGCCGCCGAGCGCCTCGCTCCACGACGCGCTCCACTCGGCGTCCAGCGGGAAGCCGCCCGCGTTGTCCCGGCGCAGGAGGCGCTTTTGGTCTTCCTCGAGTCCCTTAACGCTCTTGCCCTTTTCCCTGCCCGCGTCGAGCAGCAGCTGTTCGTAATACCGGGGCAGCCAGCCCTCGCCCTCCTCCGGCAGAAAGCCGCACCACCGGCGCAGCGCACGCCGCGCGCGCTCGATGTCTCCGGCGTCGGGGACGCGCTTCCCGCCTGCAAAGAGCGCGCCGCGCGCCGTCACGGTCATCGCGCGCCGCACGCCGGAGAAGCCGCCCTCGCCGAGGGTGCAGTGCTTGAGCCTCCTCGGCGAATCCGGCGCGGGCGTCAGGGTGTATTCCTCGTACTCGCGTTTCTCGTCAAGCATCCTGCTTTTCCTCCTCCCTCACGGCGTGCAGAATCTCGTCCCCGCGCAGCGCGCCCGACCAGAAGAACCGGCGGTCCGGATCGGCGCCGCGCAGCAGATAGACGGCAAGCGCCGCCTGCGCGGGGTCGGGCAGGAGCGCGAGCAGGCGCTTCCGGCAGAGCGCGGCGATCTCCGCGTGCCAGACAGCGCGGCTCTCGCGCTCGCTCACGGCTCGCCGGTACACGGCGGCAAGCTCCCGGTACGTCTCCTCGTAGAAGGCCGGGTCAAAAACGGGCGCGGCCTGCCGCTTTTTCCCACCGTCCGCCCCGGCGCGCCGGAGCGTCTCCCGGAGGCTGCCGCCGGCGCGTTCGGCGACGAGCGCGCCGGCAAAGCGATCGCGCAGCATCACGGCGGCGTCGCGCAGCAGATAGCAGAGCAGATGGTATCCGCAGCACGAAAAGCGCGTCAGCAGCGCCGCCGCGGCAGGATCGGGGCGCTCGCCGAGCAAATCGGCGAGCCGTTCGCGACGGCTGCCGCGCGCCGTCAGGAGCCACGGCAGCCCCTTTTCCGGGCTGACGGCCTCCTCGAGCATCGCGCCGGCGCGGCGCATGACGGAGAGCGCTTCCCCGTCGCCGTACGTCTTCTCAGGCGAAAAGCCCGCGGCGCGCAGGATCGCGCCCTGGGCGGCAGCCAGGGCGTCGAGGAGCGTCAGGTCGCTCCCCTCCCAGCCCGATTCGGCGGGAAGGCCGACGCCGCGGTCCCCGCCGTCGTACTGCAGGCCGAGGATCGTGCGGGCACAGGCCAGCGCGTTTGAGCCGCCGGCTGAGAGCTCGCGGGCGTAGGCAGGCAGGCGCATGACGTCGCAGTACGCCGTCATCAGGGCGGCGAGGCGAAGGCGGAGCGGCTCATCGAGGCACGCCGCCGCGCGCTCCGGGAGCGGGGTCTCCGCGCCGTCCCCGCCGAAGATTGCGAACGCGAGGCGCGCGTCGCCCGCAAAGATTCCCCCGGGGAGCTGCTCGTCTCCGCTGCGGCGCTTCCGCTCTGCCGCCTCCTCGCTCCGTTCGCGCTGCTCGAGCTCGTACGCAAGCTTCAGATAGGCGAGCGGGAGGCGTCCGACGGCGGAGAGCTGCGCATCGGATTCCGAGGCGCAGACGGCCCGGCTGAGCTCCGCTCCGGCGGCAGGGCTCGTCAGGGCGTAAACGTTCCCCTTTTTCCGCACGAAGCACCGCGCGCCGCCCGGCAGACGGCGCAGCGCCATCAGACAGCGGACGTACGGCGAGGCGGCGAGCGACGCGGAAAGGCTTTCTGCGGAAGCAGTGCCGTCCTGCGCGGGAAGCAGGCCGCTCAGCTCGGGATGGCGGCCCGTCTTCGCAGCGTCGATCTCGAGACCCGTCAGGATGGTGCACAGCTCGCACCGGTTCGCGTACGCCGGATCGGCCCCGCCGTACTCGCGCCCGCTGAGGGCGACGGCGGCATAGGACAGCAGACCGATGGCGTTCGAGAACGTATCGCGGATGGCACCGAAGTCGACGAGGCGCGGCACCTCGCGCTCCTGCGCCCCGGCCTCCGGGATCTGCACGACAGGCAGGCGGCGCTTGAGAAAGCCGCCGCGCTCCTCCTTGCCGTAGACGCCGCGCAGGATAGCGCGCACGACCGATTCCTCCGTGATCACCTTCACCAGGTCGCCGTCGAAGTCCGCGCCGCCGAGCGCCATCGCGGCGAGCGAGCGGTAGGGGATCATGGCGACACCCGTCAGATGGGAGAGATAGTCCGTGTAAAGGCGCGCCCTGCGCCCCTCCGCCGCGGGAACATAGCGCCGCAGCGCCACCTGCTCGCAGCGCGAGAGGTGGGGGTTGCGCAGAAAACCGCACGCCTCCCCGGCCGCAGCCCGCACCGCGCCGGGGAGATAGCACTCCGCTTCGCCGAGGCAGAGCGCTCTCGCCTCGAGCAGCGGCTGCGGGGCGTGCTCCCAGCCGCCAAAGACGTTCCGCGCGGCGTGCAGAAGCAGAGCGAGCAGATCGCGCGAAAGGAACCGGTTGCAGCCCTCGGCGGTCAGTCGTCCGAAGCAGACGCCGCGCGCGCCGGCTCGCCGCTCCTGCGCGAGCTCGGAGCGGATCTTCTCGTCTGCCAGAAACGCGCTGTTCCGGCGCAGGGCGCGCCGCCAGACGGGCTCTGCAAGAATATGCTCCGGCTCGTCCTCGTCCCCGCCGTCCGCCTCCGCGCCGGAGGCGTCGAGCGCCTCCCGCGTTTGGGCGAGAAGGGCGTCAAGCTCGTCGGGACGAAGGGCGAGCGTGCTGAGGAATTGATAGTTGAGCGAAATCCGCCCGCTGGACGCGAGGCCGCGGTCGGTACCGCCGACGCAGAGCGTCCAGCCGTATTTTCGCAGATGGAGGAAGTAAAAGCGCATCGGGTCGCCGCCGAAAACCGCGCGCGTCTCCGCTGGAAGCGAGGAGAAAAAGCTCCCGAGCCATTTTGCGCACTTGAACATACTTTTCGTCAAAAGAACGCGCACCTTGGCGGCAGGGCGGCGGATCCCGTAAATGTCGGTGAAGGCGAGACCGTCGAGGGAGGCGGCCCCCGTCTCCTCGCGCAGAAAGCGCAGGAAATCAACCTCGTGCAGCATCCCTTTGACGAACGGCATCCGGATCTGGAATGAGGACGCCCCCTCAGCGGAAAGCTGCGCGCGGATCTTCTCCGCAATGCCGGGCTTTTCCGGCGGATTGCGCAGAATCAGCCCCTCGCCGTCGAACTCGTTGAGGCCGGAAAGCTTGATTTTCCCCTGAAATTTACCCGTTTTGACGGCGTCGGGATGCTCCTCGGGCGGCTCGATCAGCTCCCACGCCTCTCCGGCCCCGCCGGGGACGCGCCGCGCCGTGAGCAGCTCCTTTTTGCCGACGTATTCGGCATGGACGTCGTCGTCGATCACGACGACGCTCTCCTCGCTGAGCGCGCCGAAGCCGAGCTCGACGCGGCGCGCGGCGCTGAGCGACAGGCCGCGGTAGGCATAGAGCTTGCTGAGATTCGCGCGCCGAACGGTCATGCCGTTCATCAGCCGCTCTCCGATCACATCGTACAGCCGGGCGTCGACAAATGAGATGGCTGAGCGCCGCGCCATGTTCGCGCTTTTTTCAAAAGGCAGGAAGACGACAGGCTCGTCCTCGCCGTCGATGCGAATGGAAATTCCCTTCCGGAAAACAGGGCTGAACGCGCCGAAGCTTCCGCCGCGGATCGTCTTTGAGAAATCGACGAGAAAGAAGGTGTACCGGATCAGATCCCCGTCGTCCTCACAGAAGGCGGAGGCGTTCAGCTCCGGCAGAAGCAGGCGGAGCTGGGAAAGGAGCGCGCCGTCGTCCTGCTGTCCGACGCTTTCGACATACAGGCGCTTCTCGGCGGAGGGAATTCCGCCGGGGCGCGTACGGAAATCGAGGAGAACGCCGTCCGGCCCGACGCGATCGGCGAGGCGCGAGGCGTCGAGCGTGAAGACGCGGTATTTGCGGGCAAGGCGGCGGCGCAGGGCAAGCAGCAGTCCCCGCTCGACAAAATATCCCTGCTTCCCCGCGAGAAGGGGCGCGAGGTCGTACGGGAGAAAGCGCGCGTCCCCCTCCGGCGTCTGCACCGAGAGGCCGGAAAACGGCTCCTCCCTCCACCGCCCGGGCGGGACGGCCTCCCCGCTGCCGCGCACGAGGAGAACGCGCGAGGCGAGCGCCCCGGCGGCGGCGAGGGGCTCCTCGGGAGAGAGCTCGCGGCAAAGCCGGAAAAGGAGCGGGTTGAGGGGCAGCGCCGCCGCGGGAAGCGCGCCGGACACGATGCTTCCGCCGGACAGAAGCTCCCGCATGGAGACCAGGGGAAGCTGAATTCGGATGGGTATATCAGACTGCAGCATAGCTGTCACGCGCCTCCCTGTATCAAGAAATCGTTATGTTCAGGATACCACAGCGGCGGGAAAAACACAAACAAAACGGAAGATTCGGGCGGAAAAAGCCGAAGCGGTTGACAAAGCGAACGGCTCATGCTATGATGAAGGCGATACAGGTACCGTGAGACAGATAAGGGGACGTGAAGGAGCGGACTTCCGCTGCTTGTCCGGCGAAGAAACGGGAACCCGCGCGGTTCACACTCGACGCCCGCCCCCGCTTCCATTTCGCGGCAGAATGTATGGAGTGAGGCGCATCCGGGAAACCGGGTGCGCCTTTTTTGCTTTCCCGCCGTCCCGAAGGGGCGGCGTTCTTTCTTGAAAGATTTACCACCCCCCTCGCGGGGGGAACCAGGGAAAGCGAGGAATGGAACATGAAACAGAACGCCTGCGGCTTCACGCAGAGCTTCTCCCGGGGCGCGGGCTGCTGCTCAGGGCAGGCGCGCCTGCCCGGCGAGGCGTACTCTCTTCTCCTGCAAAGGAAGATGACTCGTCCGACGCGCCGGATCCGCCGCGCCGACCTGATAGAGTGCGAGGAACGAAAGCTTTCCCTGATCGACAACAACCTCATCAAGCATCGCTGAGCTTTTGCGTTCTCTCGTATGAGAGAATATGCTTTCCACAGTAAAAAGCAAGCTTTTTTCTTAGGGAAAGCTACCGCCCCTCTCCCCCTTTGATTATCCCCGCCTCCCCTTTTGGGAGGCATGATGGAAAGCCGCCCGCCCTGCCCTTCAACCCCCGGCAGGACGGGCGGCTTTATTTTTCAGCCCGTACTCCGCCGGTGGGAAACCGCCGCGGGGAAATATAGAAACATTTTTTGAAGGAGGCTCCAGACATGGGCAGCAACTATTATGACAGGTACGGACGCAAAACCGGCTCCTCGAGCAAGGGACTCTTCGGCGAGACGAACTACTACGACCGGTACGGCCGCAAGACCGGCTCCTCGAGCCGGAATCTCTCCGGCGGCGTCACCTACTACGACAGGAACGGGCAGAAGAGAGGTACGAGCGAGCGCGGACTCTTCGGCGAGACGAACTACTACGACCGCTACGGCCGCAAGACGGGCTCCTCGAGCAAGGGGCTTTTCGGCGAGACGAACTATTACGACCGCTACGGCCGCAGGACCGGCTCCAAATCGAAGGGCTGGTTCTGAATCGGGAAGCTTTGTCCGTCCCGGCGGGCCCGGACGCCCGCCGGGGCATATTTTCTCCGCCGCACGGCGGAAGACGAAAGAAAAGAGGAATTGATCATGTCAAGAAGAGCATTGGCAGCCATCGTCGTTATTCTGTCCGCCTCCGTCCTCCTGTTCATCGGAACGGGCCCCTCTCTGAGGCGGCCGACCGCCTGGGAGGAGGCTGCGATGTCAGGCGCATCGCAGGCGAACGCTTCGCAGGCGAGCCTAGAAGGATACCAGTCCGTCAGCGTGTTTGACGAAGCCCGCGAGCTCGGCTACGGCCTCGCGGAGCTTAAGGTATCCGGTACCTATTATGCCGTGTTCACACACGGCGGAAGCTCTCTCGTGATTACGGACAGGAAGAACGCCGCAGGCGACATCCTGCTTTACGACAAGATCGTCGATGAAACCGATCTGACGATCGGGTCGTTCGCCTTTCTCGCCGCCGATTACAGCGACGGCAGGGCGGATTCCCGCAGCGAGTACGGCAAATGGTCGTTCTCGGATCTGCACAAGAAGGAGCTTCTCGAGGTTCTGAGCGGCTTCGCCTCCTCCGGCGTGCCCGGCTTTCTCTGCGGCACGCCGGATGCGGAAGCCTATCTCACAGACGAGCTCAGGGGCCTCAAATCCGAATACGGTCTCGCGGTACACGTCCAGAAGCCCCAGGACGGTCTGTACCGCTTCATCTTCGCCGCGCCGGACGGAAGGACGGCATGGTTCGCGGCGGACTACTCCGAGGCGGACATTCCGCAGGCGCAGTACGCCTACGGGCTGAACACCTGGGACGGCGGCGAAGCCGTAATCGCCGGCCTGCGCGGGGAAAGCTTCGCGCGCGACCTCGTGCTCGAGGACGGCAGGCTCCACTGCAGCCCGGAGCGCATCGCGCAGCTCTCGGCCTTCTTCGGAAGCTGAGACGGACAGAGAAACAGAAGGGAGGAGGAAAGAAAAGCCCCCGCGCCGTGTGCAGAAAACCACACGGCGCGGGGGTGATAAAAAATTCGCGCCCCGGAAAATTAGCCCGGAAGGCCAAGGCTCTCCAAGCGAGCGGCGAGCGCGCTCACCTCCGCCGTCAGCGCGGCCCGCGGGGACGCCGCGTCCCCCGCCGCGCAGCCCGCGACGCTCTGCGGGATGGAAACGGAAAAGAGCGAGCCGGTCGAGCCGAGGACGGCAAGGCGGTCCCCCTCGGGGGAAAAGGCAAGCGCCGTCACCGATTCGCAGAGCTGCCTCGTCACCCAGCGGAGGTTGAGCGTCTCCGTCTCCCAGAGGGTGATCGTCCCGTCCGGGCAGCCGTAGGCGGCGAGCCGGCCGTCCGGCGAGACCGCCACCGAGACGGTGGAAACGTATTCCTGCTCGGAGAGAGGGACGAGCAGCTTCTGATCCCCATCGGAGAGCGCCGTGCGGCACTGGCCGGTGAGGGACGCCCCGCCGCGCTGCGCGGAAAAGGCGTACCCGCCCGCCTCGCTGACGGCGACCTGCCTGACCGGGACGGAGAGCCACGAAGCCCACTTGCCGCGGGAAACAAGAGAGAGCGAGCCGTCGAAGACGCAGAGCTCCCCGCCGATCGTCCCGGCCAGGTAGCCGGAGCCGTACGGCGCGAGCGCATAGGGATACACGTCCCCCGCCTCCGACAGCCGGCTCTCCCCCGTGAGAAGGCCGACCTCCCACAGCCCTCCCTCCAGACTGCCCGCGGCAGCACGCGCGCCGTCCGCAGAAAAAACCGCGCCGCACAGGGAAACGGGCGCTTCAAAAACGGCGCGCACCGACGCGTCCGGGACGGAGACGACGGCGAGGCTGTCCGCTTCTTCCCCCTCGCGGCAGCCGAGAACGGCGGCCAGGGAGCCGTCGGGCGAGAGGGCGGCAAACCGTCCGTCAAGCTTCAGCCCCTGCACGGGGACGGCCGTACGCTCTCCGCCGCGCAGCACGAACAGCTCCTCCCCCGCCGCGTACACGGCGACGGCCTCGCCCGCGCCGTCAAAGCCCGCCGCGCCGCCGTCGATCGCTTCGTCCGCCGCGCCGAGCCGCCAGGGGACGTCCCACACAACGACGCCGCCCGAGGCAATCCGCGCCAGGACGCGTCCGCCGTCCAGCCAGACGGCTACAGCCTCCTCCGGACAGCCGGAGAGTGCGGCAGGCTCGATGGGAACGCCCGTGCGCACGAGAAAGACGCCGTCTCCGCAGGCGAGCACGAGCAGCTCCTCCGACTCGTCGAAGCACCATGCGGCGGGCGCACCGGGAAGGCTGAGACGCCGCGTGACTCCCGTTTCGGCATCGCAAAGCGACACAACGCCCGTCTCCTGCGGGACGAGAACCGTGTAACGCTCTCCCTGCGGCCGCGCCGTAAGCCTCCCGCAGAGGGCCTCCGCCTCCTCGCCGGGGGAAACGGCGTCGGAGGGGTAGTAGCGGGAGAGAACGGCTGCAAGGCCGCGCACCATCGTCGAGTCCTCCGCCGAGTCCGACGAAGCGGCGGCAAGGACGGCGGAAAGCTCCTCCTTCCCCGCCTGCTCCAGCGTGCGGTAAGCGAGCAGCGCTTCCGCCTGCCTGTTGATCTCCGAGGAGGCATACGGAATGCCGTACGCGATCGTGAAGGCTGTGAGAACGGCGGCGAAGAAGAGCAGGACAGCCGCGGCCCGCCCCAGCCACCGGCCTGCGACGGAGCGGCGCGCACGGGCAAGAAAGCGCAGGACGGCGCCGTACAGCGCCACATCCTTCCCGTCAAATTCCTCCGCCATCCTGCGGCAGGCCCGCAGCTCCAGCAAAAAGGAAAGCGACCTCCAAAGGCCGCGCAGCTTCGGGATGAGGGACGCGTACGGCTTTTCGCGCAGGATGCGGTACGCGCCGGAAAGCATCCACACCCTTTTCGCGTTGTTCCCGTCGGAAACGGCAGCCCTGCACCAGCGCGCGAGCTCGTCCAGCTGTTCGGGGGAGGGCGCCTCCTCCCCCAGCTCGACGACGCGATGGGGAAGCAGCGTCCTCCGGATCAGGTCATACTCCTTGCGGCACGGGGCGGACGCTTCCCACGCGGACGTGGAGAAGATGAGCGCGCCCGAGGCCGTGTACACGGCCTCCTCGATCGCGTCAAACCAGCTCACGGAATACGGAATGCCGGACGTCTTGCCGGAAATGTCCTGCCAGACCTCGATCCCGCGGGCGCGCAGTTCCCCGGCAATCGCCGTGACGGCCGCCTCCTCGCGGCGGGAGTAGGAGAAAAAGATGTGCTTCACGTCAGCCCCACTCCTTTCCGTCATGGCCGGGCATCCAGTCGACCTCGAGCTGCTCAAGCAATTCATCGGAGACCACCGTGCGGATGTCGTCCGAGAAGCCGGAGCACAGCTTCTCCCGCACGGCCGCGACCAGGCCGGGATAGGTGACGGCGCCGCGCCCTGAGCGCGCCTTCCACAAAAAGCCGCCCGCGTCCTCGAGAAGATAGCCGTCCGCCGTCTCGTGAATGGCAGCGACCGGCGTGCGCGTCGGAAGAGTGCGCCGCGCCGTGACCGTCCAGCTTCCCTCGCCGGTAAAGGTCAGCTCGAGAAAGCAGCCGTTCTCTGTGCCGATGGCGGCGGCTGTGCCGTCCGCCGTGACTGCGGCGGTGCACGGCGTCCCGCCGAAGCCGCCCTCGGGCGCAATTTCCGCCTCCGTCACGCCGTCCGCGAGGGCGAGCCGCAGCGTCACACGCCCGCCGCCGTCAATCGAAACCTCCCGCACCGTGCCGCCGGACGTGCCGTTCCTCCCCGTATGGCTGCGGACGATCCCGTCCGCGGAGGCGGGCAGGAGGGAGGAGACGTCCTCGGAGTGATAGAGATACGAGCCTTTGCCGAGGACGGTCGAGCCGCGCGCGGAAAGCTCGTCCAGGGCGGGCGCGCTCGCGAGCGCCTCCCCAAGCTCGACGCCGATCGTCAGATCAAACAGCCGCGTGCCGAGGTTCCTGTCGTGGACGGCGACGGCCCCTCCGCCGAGGAAAGCGGCGGCAATCGGACTCTGCGAGGCGATCCCGGACGGAGCGAGCGACTCGTCCCGCGCGGAAAAGACCCAGAGCGCGCCGGATTCGTCGGCGAGAAGGAACACGCCGTCCCGCACCGCCGGGGTGAACGCGCTGTGCGGCGTAAGCGGGACCGGCGTCAGGGAGAGGGAGCCGTCCGCGTCCACAGAAGCCGCGTACAGCGCGCCGTCGAGCACGACGGCAGCCTCAAGCTCATCCCCCGAAAACGCGAAGCAGAGGACGCTGTCGAACGGGAAGGAGGAGATCAGGGCCGTCTCCCCGGACGCGGAGACGGAAAACAGCAGCAGGCCCTCCGGGACGCGCACCGCGGCGCGATCACCCGTACAGCGCAGCCGCACCGAGGAGAAAAACGGGATGTCAAACGGCTCTGCGCTCCGCACCCAGTCCCCGCCGCCGCGCTGCGCATAGAGGAAGCCCGCGGCGTCGGCGCAGACGGCGAGGGAGCCGTCCTCCGAGAGATCGATGGCCGAAAGCGGCTCTTCGGAGACGGCGTCGTCGCGCAGCACGGCCCCGCTGCACAGCTCCCACAGAATCGCGTGACCCTTGCCGTCCGCCGTGAGAAGCGATTCCTCGCCGGGGGAGAGGACGGCGTCGTTGAGCGCCCAGCGGTAATACGGGGAAATGGCGGTGTTCGGCCAGTTTTGATCCAGATACCCGACGAGATCGCTGTAGAGCGCCGGCTTGATTTCGTCCGGCACCATCGGATTATAAATGCCGTCGGTGAGCTTGACCGCGCTCACCGGCGCGAGAACGTCGCCGGAATCGGAGAGAAGAAGGATGCTCGCGGTTTTCACACGGGTGAGATACGGGCTGACCGCCAGATACAGCCCAATCATCAGAATTGCCGCGGCGATCATCGCCGCGAGCCGCGTGCCCGCCCAAAGGCGGCGGATCCGCTCCCTCCGCGCATACCGGCGGGAGCGCTTGAGGTAGTCCGCCAGTCTGTCGAGGCCGGCGGCAAAGTATGCGTCCGTCTCGGCGGCGCGCTTTTCCTGCACCGCCCGGAGGCTGCGCCGGATCTCGGAAAGCGAATCGAGCAGAAACGCTTCCGATCGGTTCGAGACCTCCCAGGCCTGCATACTCGAGAGCAGGCGGCTGCGCAGCTCGAAAAAGCTCTCGTCCGTCGTCAGGGATTCCCAGACGGAATCGGCGTACCGCCCGCCGGAGGGGATGAAGTTGATGCGTTCCAGCTCCGGCGGGATGACCTGCGGGTCGCTGTAGTCGGCGTCCTGCGTCCCGCCGACGGGGATACGGCGGACGTCCCCGGCAAGGCCGCGCACGCGGCGCTGCCAGACCTCGTCGCGCACCGCGGCGTCCGACACGAAGACGACGGCGGCATCACGCGGGACGGCGCTCCCCGCCGTAAGAAGGGCACTGCCCTCCCCGTCCCGAAGCAGCGTCAGACGCCCGCTCTCCGTCAGGGCGCGGATCGCCTCGCGCGCCGCCGCGGCGTCT
>CASFAA010000335.1 GCA_949292505.1 uncultured Oscillospiraceae bacterium | reverse complement strand
AGATCAAGGCAGCCGGCGGCGTGCGTGGGCTCGACACGCTGCTCGCCATGATTGACGCGGGCTGCGATCGGTTTGGTATCAGCGCCGGCTCCTGCCGCAAAATTATGCAGGAGGCCGCGGCTCGACTTTGTGTGAAAAATCATGTATGATGTAAAGAAAAAGCGTCCGAGACGCAGGGAGGCAGGCTGATGCATTCTTTTCTTTCCTTTGATTTGGGAACGGGCGGCGTCAAGGCGTCGCTTTTCGGGGAGGACGGCCGCTCCGTGGGGGAGGCCTTCCGCGAATACCCCACCTTCTATTCGCCCGAGGGCGTTCAGGAGCAGCGCCCCGCCGACTGGTGGGAGCAGATTTGCTCCGCCTGTGCCGAGCTTCGGCAGAGCTGCCCCGCCTGGGCGCAGACCGCAGCCATCGGCATTTCCGGCCACAGCCTCGGAGCTATCGGCCTGACCTCACAGGGGGAGCTTGTCTGGGATCGCACGCCCATCTGGTCGGACGCCAGATCCGCACAGCAGGCGGAGGACTTCTTTACGCGCGTGCCGGAGCGGGAATGGTATGAGAAGACGGGCAACGGCTTCCCTGCGGGACAGTACCCGATCTTTAAGCTTATGTGGTACCGGGAGCACGACCCGGAAGCGTACGCCCGGGCCGCCTGTTTCCTCGGCACCAAGGACTATATCAATTATCTTCTCACCGGCGTCATCGCAACGGACCCTTCGTATGCGTCGGGAAGCGGCGCATTTGATTTGGAGGCGGGCGCGTACTGCGAAGGTTTCCTCCGCGAGGCAAAGGTCAATCCCTCGCTCCTGCCGCCGATCTGCCCGTCCGACGCGGTGCTCGGCGCGCTGACCACGGAGGCCGCGCAGGCGCTTGGTCTGCCGGAAACGGTGCAGGTCGTCTGCGGCGGCGTCGACAACGCCTGCATGGCGCTCGGCGCGGGCTGCTTCGAGGAGGGGAAAACGTACCTCTCCGCCGGCACCTCGGCGTGGATCGCCGTTTCCTCGCGCCGCCCGGTGCTCGACTTTGCGAAAAAGCCGTATGTGTTTGCCCACTGCGCGCCGGGGTACTTCGTCTCGGCCACCTGCATTTTCTCGGCGGGACGCTCGCTGCAGTGGATGCGCGACGTGCTGTGTCAGAATCTCGCGGAGCAGGCAAAGGCGGAGGGACGCTCCGTCTATCAGGTGATGGATGCGCTCGCGGAGGCCTCCCCCGTGGGGGCGAACGGCCTGCTGTTCAATCCGAGCCTTTCCGGCGGCAGCTCGCTTGACAAGTCTCCGCTGCTGCGCGGCAGCTTTTCCGGGCTGACGCTCGGCCACACGCAGGGCGATCTGATCCGCTCCGTGCTCGAGGGCGTCTGCCTCAACCTGCGTCTGGCCCTCGACGTGCTCGCGCGCTTCGCGCCGGTCGGGGAGGAGATCCTGCTCGTCGGCGGGGGAGGCAAGAGCCCTCTCTGGAGGCAGATCTACGCGGATACCTTTGAAAAAACCATCCTGCAGACGGCGGTCGGCCAGGACGCGGGCGCGCTCGGCGCGGCGGCTCTCGCGGCGCGCGGCTGCGGCGTGTGGAAGGACTTCTCCCCAGTGATCGCCCGCCATGAAAACCCCACGAAAACCGCGCCGTGCCCCGAGCGCAGCGCTTTGTACCGCCGGCTTCTGCCGGTCTTTCAGAAGCTCGCGGACGTCCACAGCGAGACGGACGCGCTTCTGGCAGCGATAAAGGAGTGAAAACAAAATGGAAAACTTTACATATCACAATCCCGTTGAGGTCGTCTTTGAGGAGGGCTGCGCCGCCCGCGTGGGAGAATACGCCGCGCGCCTCGGCAAAAAGGCCGTGCTCGTGACCTATGAGGAGGCGGGCTTCCTCTCCTCCCTCTTTGAAAAGATGCACGCCTCGCTCGAGGCGCACGGCGTCGCTTACTGCGACTATTTCGGCGCGTCCCCGAACCCGACGCTGGCCCAGGCGCGCTGCAGCATCGAGCTGTGCCGCGCGGAGAACGCCGACGTGGTGATCGGCATCGGCGGCGGCAGCGCGATGGACTGCGCGAAGGTGATTGCCGCCGGCGTCTGCTACGAGCACAAGCTGGAAAAAATGATCCTTTTCTCCCACAGCGACGGCGAGCAGATCCCGCCCGAGAAGGCTCTGCCGATGATCCTCATCCCGACTCTCCCGGCGACCGGCAGCGAGATGAACAGCACGGCGGTGATCACGAACGAAAAGACGCAGCGCAAATCCTATGTGTGGGCTCCCGCCTGCATGTACGCCCGGTACGCGCTGATGGATCCCGCCCTCACCACGGGCCTTCCGCCGTTCCAGACGGCCTGCGGCGCGGTGGATACCGTCGCCCACATTGCGGAGAGCTATTTCAACGGCACGTCCCCCGCGCTCGACGTGCAGGACCGGATGCAGGAGGGCGTGATCCGGGCGGTGCTCGATCGGCTGCCCTACGTCCTCGAGCACCCGGACGACGTGCAGGCGCGCGGCGTGATGCTCTGGGCGGCAAGCATCGCATTGAACGGCTGGCTGCTCTCCGGCACCTACGGCTGGGCGCCGATGCACCAGATGGGCCATGTGCTCAGCGCGCAGTTCGGCGCGACACATGGGGCGACGCTCGCCGTCATGATCCTCGCGTGGATGCGCTTTTTCAGCAGCCGTCCCGACAACGCGCGGTACGTCCAGTACGCGGAGCGCATTTACGGCAAATCGCTGCCGGAGGCCGCCGAAGAGTATGAGCGGTATCTCGTTTCCGTCGGCCTGCCGACCCGCATTTCGGCCTTCGGCGCGACGGAAGCCGACGTGGATCGCCTGGCCGGCAAGGTGGAGGCCGTCAGCTTCGGCCCTGACGGCCTGCTCGCCAGCAATCCGAAGCTGGCGAAGGCGGACGTCGCCGCCATCTACCGTCTGGCACTGTAAACGGAGAAAAGAGGGATTCCTCACGAACGGACATATTTTCGACATTCAGCGCTTTTCCGTCCATGACGGGCCGGGCGTGCGCACGACTGTTTTTCTCAAGGGCTGCCCGCTTCGGTGCGGCTGGTGCCACAATCCGGAGGGGCTGGAGGCACGGGTGCAGCTGCAATACCGGGAGGAGCTCTGCATCGGCTGCGGCGACTGCGCCGCAGCCTGCCCGCACGGCGTCCATACGCTCTCCGGCGGGGCGCACCAGGCGGAGTTTTCCCTCTGCCGCGCGTGCGGCGCGTGCGCCGCGGCCTGTCCCTCCGGTGCGCTGAATTTGCTGGGAAGGACGATCTCCCCGCGCGAGGCGATGAAAGCGGCGCTGCGGGACCGGCGCTTTTACGGGGAGGATGGCGGCGTGACGTTCTCCGGCGGAGAGTGCACCATGCAGCCGGAATTTTTGCTTGAAGCGCTCGCCCTCTGCCGCGAGGCCAGCCTGCACACGGCGGTGGATACCTGCGGCCTTGTGTCCGCCGATGTCCTCGACCGCGCCGCAAGGCTCTGCGATCTCTTCCTCTACGACATCAAGGCCGTCACCCCGGACGTGCACCGCGCGGGAACGGGGGCAGATAACGGGCTCATCCTCGAAAACTACAAGCGTCTCCTTGCGCAGGGAAAGCGCGTGTGGGTGCGCGTGCCGGTGATAGGCGGCTTCAACGCGTCCCGGGAGGAGATGGAAAGCATCGCCCGTTTCCTGCACGCCAATCCCGGCGCGGAGCAGATTGAACTGATGCCGTACCACCGGCTCGGCATCGGAAAATATGCCCAGATTGGGCGTCCGGCGCCGCAGGACGCGGAGCGGATCGTGAGCCATGAACAGCTGCAGTCATATTTTGAGAGCTTTCGACGCCTCGGCCTGCCGGTGCGGGGCGCGGAGAAAGGAAGAAGCGTATGACAAGAACAGAGTTTTTACGCAGGCAGGCGCGGGATTCCGCGCACAAGGCGGCGCGCGCCGCGATGCCGGAGTGCTGGTCCGCCGTGGAGCTGCCCGGTGGGATTGCCGAGCGGAAGGCGCAGGCGATGGCGATGATCTTCGACGCGATGCCGGTGTACATCG
This sequence comes from uncultured Oscillospiraceae bacterium, assembly GCA_949292505.1. GTDB lineage: Bacteria > Bacillota > Clostridia > Oscillospirales > Acutalibacteraceae > Caccousia. The sequence goes on along the minus strand of CASFAA010000335.1, from coordinate 3,569 downwards.
GAGAGCGGGAGCTGACCGTCGGCAGCCGCACGCTGTACGGCCACCGCAATGAGTTCCTCGATCGGTCCGACATGGAGATCACCGCCATGCCGCACTATCTCTCGGATCAGGACCGCGCGTCGCTCGGCGGCGGGGACGGGGAGTTCTCCACCAAGTCGCACTACACCCCGGATTTCGGCCGTGTTCTGCGCCTCGGCGTGGACGGGCTGATCGAGGCCGCGAAAGCGTCCCCCGCTGCGGAGGAATCCGAGCTCAAGCGCGGCTGGCTCCATGCCGTCGCGATTTCGTGGGAGGCGATCGGCCGCTGGATCGAGCGGTACGCCCGAGAGGCGGAGCGCCTGGCCGGGGCGGAGAGCGGGGAGCGAAAGGAGGAGCTTTGCCGCATCGCGTCGGTCTGTGCGCACATTGCCCACCGGCCGCCCCGTGATTTTTACGAGGCCGTGCAGCTGTTCTGGTTTGCGAGCCTCGCGACCATCGTGGAGAATTTCCGCTGGGTGAATTACGGCCGCGTCGATCAGTTCCTCTTCCCGTATCTCGGCACGGTTCCCCGCGAGGAGGCGCAGCAGCTCATTGACTGCCTGATGCTCAAGTTTTACGACGGAGCGGATCTCAAGGCGGAGTGCTTCGGCGGGCAGGAGGGCCAGCTCAACATCACCCTCGGCGGCGTGACGCCCGACGGAAAGGACGCGGTCAACGAGCTGACCTACCTCTTCCTCGACGCCATCGGAAGAACGCGCCTGCCGGAACCGGAGGTTTCGTGCCGTATCCACAGCCTGAACCCGCCGGAGTATCTCGAGCGGTGCGCGGCGCTGTCCGTCGCGGGCGTGAACTGCATCGCCTACTACCACGACGACCAGTTCATCGAGAGCATGGCCGCCGCGGGAATCCCGCTGGAGGCCGCGCGCGACTACGGCTTTGATTTGTGGCAGGACATCACCATCCCCGGACGCGCCGACTTCTTCATGAGCGGCAGCGTGGATCTGGGGCGCACACTCCTTGCGGCCATGCGCGAGTCGGAGGACGGCTGCTCGTTCGAAGATTTTATGGTCACCTACAAACGGGTGATTGCGGAGACGATCCGCCGCGACCTCGAGGGCTACAACCGCGGCGAACAGGCGATCCGCGAGTACGTCGCGGGCAACCCGGATTTCCTGCTCACAGAGATTGCGTCCGGCAGGCTGGGACGCGGCGCGGCGAATCCGCTCATGTCGCCGCTGCCGGTCACGTCCGCCCTGTTTGACAACTGCCTTGAAACGGGAACGGATCTGTCCTGGTTCGGCTGCCCGATCTGCGACAGAGGCTACATGGTGTCGAACCTCGTGGTCGGCATCAATTCGCTGGCCGCTCTGCGCAAGCGCGTGTTCGAGGAGAAGCGCTTCCCGCTTTCGCATGTGCTTGCCGCCTGCGACAGCAATTTCGAGGGCGAGGAAAAGCTTCGCCAGCTGCTCTGGACGGCTCCCAAGTGGGCGAACGACGACGATTTCGTCGATCTCCCGGCCAAGGAGATCATCGAGTTTGCCTGCGGTGAGATTCTGAAATACCGCACGCCGGGAGGCGGTCGCCATCTGGCCGGGCTGCACCAGCCGCACCCCGTCTTCGCGGGCTGGGGACTGCAGGCGACGCCGGAGGCGAGAAAGGCGGGCCAGCCGATCCCCGTCACGCTCTCGCCGGAAAACGGCACGATGATGAACGGCGCGACGGCGGCGTTCTGCTCGGCGGCGAAGATCGACCCGATGAAGTACCAGTGGAACAACTGCGTGATGCTGCAGTATTTCGCCACGGTGTTTGAGAGCAACGCGGGTCCGGCGCTGTTTGCTGGGCTGCTGCGGGATTACTTTGCCGCGGGCGGCGCGCAGCACCAGCCGAATGTCGTCAACGTCGAGGATCTGAAAAACGCGCAGGAGCACCCGGAGGAATACCGCGATCTCATCATCCGTATGTGGGGCGTGAGCGCGCACTTCGTCGACCTGCCTCGCGAGGTGCAGGACGAATTTATCGCCCGGTTTGAAAACCTTTGAGTCTCCTGCAGGCAGGAAAACAGCCTGGCTTTTTGGCGATCCCGCATCTTGGAAAAGCATCGTTTTTGTGCTACAATGATCCCAAATATCCGGAAGGCGTTCGCTTTCGGAAATGACAACGATCCAGAGACGGGAGAGGAATGTTCAGCCATGGCGGAGGCAGGAAAAAAGAGATATCCGGAATACAAGCGCGTTTACGATGCGCTGCGCAGCAAAATTGCAAGCGGCGAATATGCGACGAAGTCGCTTTTGCCGCCGGAGCCTGAGCTGGAAGCCATGTTTCAGGTGAGCCGCACCACCGTGCGCAAGGCGGTGGAGCTGCTGATTCAGGAGGGACTGGTTGTGGCGAAGCAGGGCTTCGGCACGCAGGTAATCAACCGCAAGACGGTGCAGAATCTCAACCGTCTCACGTCGATTTCCCAGACGCTTGAGAACATGGGCTATACGGTCGGGACAAAGAGCATCTATGTGCAGACCGTCCCCGCGCAGGGAGAGCTGGCGAAGGAGCTCGGCCTTCCCGAGGAGACGCCGCTCGTCTGCATCAACCGCATCCAGACGGCGAACGGTTCGCCGATCACCATCGCGAAAAATTATATCGCCGCGTCCCTTGTTCCCGATCTTACCCACACGAAGGAGAAAATTATCTCCTGGTATGCATATCTCAGCGAGCGCTATGGGATTGTCATCACCGGCGCGAAGGATATGATCAGCGCGTGCACCGCGAGCTTCGAGGAATCGGAGCTTCTGCAAATCGCGCCGGGCAGCGCTTTGCTCACGATCCATCGAATCTGCTCGGGCGAGTCCGGCCCCGTCGAGGTCGATCAGGTAAAGATCGTCGCAAGCCGGTACGAGCTTGAAGTGTATATGCAGGGATAAGCGGGCGCAAACGGAAAATGGGCCGCCGCAAGACGTCGCAGGACGTTTCGCGGCGGCCATGTTTGTGCCTCAAGATGATAAAATGACATCGGCAAAGGAGTCGATGATCTGGCTGTCTCCGCCCGGCAGGAGCGCTTATTTTCCTGCCGTATGCCGTACGCATCCGCTGCGTCCCCGCGCCCCTTCGCGCTCAAACTCCCGCCTGAGAATTCCGAGCGCTTTCTTCTCGATGCGGGAGACATAGCTCCTTGAAATCTCAAGCCGGTCGGCGACCTCGCGCTGCGTCAGCGGCAGGCGGTTGCACAGGCCGTACCGCAGCTCGACGACTTGCCGCTCGCGCGGGGAGAGGGAGGAGGCGAGGAAGGCGTGCAGCCGTTCGGCCCGCACCTTTGCCTCGAGATCGTCGCAGATGTTGTCCTCCGACGCAAGCACATCGGAGAGCGTGAGGGCGTTGCCGTCCTTGTCGGACTCGATCGGCTCGTTCATGGAAATGTCCTGTGCGTTTTTTCGCCCCGCCCGGAAGAACATCAGAATTTCATTCTCGATGCAGCGCGCGGCGTATGAGGACAGCTTGATGTTTTTGTCCGGGTCAAACGTGTTGACCGCCTTGATGAGCCCAATCGTCCCGATAGAAATCAGATCATCCTGATCGCTGTTGTTGGCATAGTATTTCTT
>CASFAA010000334.1 GCA_949292505.1 uncultured Oscillospiraceae bacterium | reverse complement strand
GGGCGGTGCGCTGCGGAACGGACGATGCGCTGCCGGGGGCGGCCTCTGTCGGATCATGGGATGCGCTCCTTCTTGAGGCGGCGGACTGGCTCCGCGCCTACTTCGCCGGAAGGCGCCCCGATCCCCGCGCCCTCCCCCTTGCGCCCGCCTCCACTCCCTTCGCCGCCTCCCTCCGCGAGGCGCTCCTCTCCCTCCCCTTCGGGCGCACCCTCTCCTACGGTGCGCTGGCTGCCCTCCTTGCCTCCTCTCCCCGCGCCGTCGGCTCGGCGGTGGGGCGCAATCCCTTCGCGATCCTCGTCCCCTGTCACCGCGTTCTCGGCGCGGGCGGGAAGCTGACCGGCTATGCCTGGGGGCTTGCGCGGAAGCGCGCGCTGCTCGATTTTGAGGGCTGCCGTCCCCTCGGAGGACTCGCGCCGCGGAATTGAGCCGCAGAATCAATCCGTGAAGCGGGAACCGCAGAATAGATCCGTGGAACGGGAACAGCAGAATCAATCCGTGAAACGGGAACCGCAAATAAACCCGCGGAGCGGAAGCCCCCTCCGCAGAAAGGAGCATCCCTTGACGAACCGCGATCTTCTCGCCGCCGCCGTCCGCCAGTCCGCCGTCGACTGCTGCTGCCGCGCCGAGGACTTCTTTTCCGACCGCAGCCTCGTCGTGCTGTCGCAGCCCTCTCCGGCAGCGCGCTGCTATCTGGCGCTGCCGTTCCTCTGCCACCTCGTCTCTTACGGCCGAAACGTCGTCGCCTCCGTCTCTGCGGAGCTTGCCGACGAGGTGGCGGATTACCTCGACTCCTACCCCGCCTACCACTGCTTTGAGACCCCGAATATGCAGGTGCTGTCCGCGATCCTTCGCCGTCACGGGGCGGACATCTGCTTCCAGGCGGAATATTTCCTGCCCGATCTGACGGCGGATCCGCCCCCCGCCTGTCCCCTTCCGACAAAGCTCCTGACCCCCGACGGCTTCGCCGGCCTCTACACGCCGGAATGGAGCAACGCCCTCTGCGGCAAGCGTCCTCATCTCGACCGTCTTGCGGCCGCTGCGTTTGACGGGGAGGCGCCGGTGGGGCTGGCGGGCGCCTCCGCCGACTGCGAGGAGCTGTGGCAGATCGGCATTGACGTGCTGCCCTCCTATCGCCGGCGGGGCATCGCCTCCGCGCTGACCGCGCAGCTTTCCGCCGCGCTTCTGCGGCTCGGCAAGGTCCCGTTTTACTGCTGTGCCTGGTCGAATATCCCCTCGGCGCGGAACGCTCTCCGCGCCGGCTTCCGGCCCGCCTGGGTCGAGCTTACGGCAAAACCGATCGAAGAGATCGAAAAAATCAACCGGGAAGCCAAGCTTCCGAAAGGAGAATCCTCATGCTGAAGGAAAAAGAAAAAGCCCCCGATTTTACGCTGGAGGACAAGGACGGAGTCCGCGTATCGCTCTCTGATTTTGCAGGACGCAAGGTCGTTCTGTATTTTTATCCGAAGGACAACACGCCGGGCTGCACCCGGCAGGCCTGCGCCTTTGCCGCCGCCTATCCCGAGTTTCTCAAGCGCCGCGTGACGGTCATCGGGATCAGCAAGGACAGCGTCGCCTCTCACGCGAAATTTGCCTGTAAATACGAGCTGCCCTTCCTGCTCCTCTCCGACCCCGACCGTATTGCCATCGAAGCCTACGGCGTCTGGCAGGAGAAGAAGATGGCGGGGAAGGTCGGAATGGGCGTTGTCCGCACCACCTTCCTGATCGACGAGGAGGGGAACATCGAGAAAATCCTGCCGAAGGTCAAGCCCGACACCAATGCCGCCGAGCTTCTTGCGCTGCTCGACGAGGCGAAGGGCTGACGGGGCGCGTGCGCGGGCAAAGTTTTCGTCTGTGCGGATGCGCACAGCCCGGGCCGGTTGCCGCAGTTTCCGCGAGTGCGCGGGCGGCTGACGGGGCGCGTGGTGCGGGCAACATTTTAGTCTGTGCGGGCGGGCAGCCCGGCGTGGTTGCCGCAGTTGCCGCGAGTGCGCGAGTGCGGTTTCCGCGTGTGCGGCTGATCAAGTGCGCGGGCTGCCTGCGCTGCGGGGCGCCTCCCGCGATCACGATCCATCGAAACGAGGAATCACACATGAAGATCATCGATATCATCCAATCCGACAAGCCCAGCCTCTCCTTCGAGGTCTTCCCTCCGAAGACCTCCGACCGCTTCGAGAGCGTTCTGTCGGCGGCGACCGAGATCGCCCGCCTTGCCCCCTCCTACATGAGCGT
>CASFAA010000333.1 GCA_949292505.1 uncultured Oscillospiraceae bacterium | reverse complement strand
TGACGCCGGAAGCGATCGCGTACGCGGCGGAGAAGCTGCTCGAGGGCGGCGCGCTGGACGTGTACCTGATGCCCGGCACGATGAAAAAGGGACGGCCGGGCCACGTTCTGACGGTGCTGTGCGACGTGAGCCGCGAGGAGGAAACGGCGCGGCGCGTGTTTGCGCTCACCACCACGAACGGCCAGCGCGTGCGGCGGTGCGGGAAATACTATCTCACACCGTCCTCGGAGACGGTGGAGACGGCGGCGGGACCGGTCCGCGTGAAGACGGCGGAAGGGTACGGCGCGACGCATCGAAAGCCGGAGTATGAGGATCTGGTGAGATTGGATCTGGACGCGGTGCGGCGCATGGCGCTGGAGGAAAGCAAGTAAGCCACAGCTCCGACGCGGAGCGCGCGAAGTTTTTGCGGAGCTTTTTTCAAAAAGCGACCGTACCCCTTCAAAAAAATCCAGGGGAAACAGCGCAGCGCCTTTTCCCGGACGATTCACTCAGCACCTAAATTGATCCACGCACCCCCAGCTCCGACGCGGAGCGAGTGAAGTTTTCGCGGAGCTTTTTTCAAAAAGCGACCGTACCCCTTCAAAAAAGCCAGCGAGCTGAATTTTAATTTGCCGGGACGCACCCCGGCAAATTGAAATTCAGACGCTGCATCCGGTTTCGCCGGATGCAGCAAAAACAGACAAAGCGCCTTTTCCCGGACGATTCACCCCGCACCTAAATTGATCCACGCACCCCCAGCTCCGACGCGGAGCGAGTAAAGTTTTCGCCGGCCTTTTTCAAAAGGCCGCGGGGCAGGGGGGCAGAGCCCCAACCCAAAAAGGAGGAAATAACAATGAGCAACAAGATTATCGCAGCAAAGAACGCGCCGGCGGCGCTTGGCCCGTATTCGCACGCCGTGCTGGCGGGGAATACGCTTTATGTTTCGGGACAGCTCGGGCTTGACCCGGCGTCCGGGGCGCTGGCGGAGGGCGCGGTCGCGCAGGCCGAGCAGGGACTGAAAAACCTCGGGGAAATCCTCAGAACGGCGGGCATGGACTACGGAGACGTCGTGAAGACGACCGTCTTCCTCGCCGATATCAACGACTTCGGCGCGGTCAATGAGGTGTACGCGAAATTCTTCACCGAGAACTTCCCGGCGCGGTCGTGCGTGCAGGTCGCCGCGCTGCCGAAGGCGGCGCTGTTCGAGATCGAGGCCGTCGCCGTCAAGGGCTGACGCGGATGCGCGAACGTCAGAAGGACGGGGAAGCCGTCCGGAAAAGGACGGAGCGTCCCCCGGAAAGAAAGCCGACGGCGGAGCACAGCCGGAGGCGCGAGGGGCACAGGCCGAGGAGCGAGCGCTGCCCGTATGCCAAAAAGTGCGGCGGCTGCCAGCTGCAGAACCTCGAATACCCCGATCAGCTTCGGTTCAAGCAGGCGCTCGTGAGAAGGCTGCTCGGGCGGTTCGGGAAGGTCAGCCCGATTCTCGGAATGGAGACGCCGGAGCACTACCGGTGTAAGGTGCAGGCGGCGTTCGGCGTCGTGCGCGGGAGGTTCGTGTGCGGGATCTACCAGTCGAGCACGCACCATATTGTGCCGGTCGAGCGGTGCATGATCGAGGACGAGACGGCCTCCGCCATCATCGCCGAT
>CASFAA010000332.1 GCA_949292505.1 uncultured Oscillospiraceae bacterium | reverse complement strand
CGATGACCTCAAATATTGGGGCATCCTTCTCTTTTAATGTCTTTAGCATTAACCCCGAGACGGGCGAACGAACAACACTGGCAAGCTTAGCTTTCCCAAGCGAGGGGGCGGATGAGGGACGAGCTGTCATCTATATGCCGCCAGTCAACGAAGTAAACTCTTCAAACGTAGCTGAGTGGGTGTCGCAAGACTTTAGTAAAATAGCCGCGACTAAAACTTATACCGATGACATGAGTAGTCATGCTGGTTGGTTTGATGTAGATGGTGTATTCTTTGACGTGACCGAAGCACTTGAGTTACAACCGCAAAGCGATTTTGCTGATCCAGTACACTATACGGCGATTGGATTTACAGAGGATAACTGTTTTGCCTACTATTCCACGACAGACAATGTCTATGAGCGGACGTATTATATTGTTCCGCTGGATAACTTGGCCCCAGAAGCGATACAAGAAGGCAATCCTTTGTCCGATGCGAAACCGATGATGAGAGACAGCACAGACTACTATTATTTTACTGACTGGTTGGATGATACTCACTACTTGGCCGACCACTGCCTAAACAGCTGCTGGCACAAGACTCAGAGTGTGATCATTGACGCTGCTAGCGGTAGTGCTGAGGATTATATCCCCGGTGACTCTCGTTACAACTGGAACGGGGTCGTCAGCCCTGATGCGGCTCAGATTGCATTCTTCTCGGTGCCAAAACAAGGGAATTCGTCACCGCAGCTGTATGTCATGAACCTTACCGATGGAGAGCCGGTTGCGGTAGATGTTGAGGTGGAGTTTTCTTCCAAAGCTCAAGAAAGATGTCCTAGTTTTGTATTGTATCCTTCGCCTGGACTGGGGGGAACGTGTACGGTTCTGCTTGACTGGCGCTAGAGTATTCGTAAAAGGCAATAAAATACAATATGGCGGATGAAGAAATATCCGATGCCCATTATTACTGCGCGATTGTGGGCTGGGAGTGAGCGGAATGATGCTATGCCTAACCCGAGACAATCCAACGTAAGCGGTATGAAACTTGTCTGGGAAATGGGGTATAGTTCTGTGCTTGAGAAAATTGGTGCAGTATCAGAAAAAGTGGTGCAGAGAGAGACATCCGTGTCAGAAGTGGTGCGGTAGACTCACCGTCAAAACCGGCCTTTTTCTCCCACTCACAAAAATGGTGCAACGTAATCTCTGAGCGAGGCCCAGAGCAATCTAAAAAGAGCACAAAAAGCGGGACACCACTGTTATTCACAGGGGTGTCCCATAACTTTGCGTCGCTATGCGATATCCATAGACGACGTCCTAATGTGGTGGACCTGGAGGGATTCGAACCCTTGACCTCTCGGATGCGAACCGAACGCTCTCCCAGCTGAGCTACAGGCCCATATTCTGCCGCTTCTCATCAGCGGCAGGATTTATTATAGCATGGGCAAAGGAAAAAAGCAAGAGATTTTTTCGGGAAATGTGATTTTTTTGCCGGGATACGGCGCGTCACTGGAGGAGGGTGACCTGCAATCCGGCGAGGACGGCGAGGGCGGCCTCGTTGAGGGACGGATCATTTGAGGCGACGCAGGCAGGATCGACGAGGATCTCCGTCTCGGGCTGGGCGGTGCGGGCGAGGACGGCGTTCGAGAGAACGCAGATGTTGCTCACGACGCCGCACAGCTCGATGCTCTCGTACGGAATTTTTCGCAGATAATCGAACAGCGCCGCGCTGCCGAAGACAGGCTTCTCAAACTTCGGGCAATCCTCAAGCAGGGCGGCTGCCTTCCCATAAAGCCGCCAGCCCTCCGTGCCGTAGAAACAGTGCGGGACTGGAAGCTTTCTCCCCTCCTGGGTCTCGAGGTAATTCTCCTCGTGCGTGTCGAGCGTGCAGACGACGTCGTCGCCCGCCGCCTGATACGCACAAATCTTTTCACAGATAGCATCCTCTATTTCGCGGGCTTTCGGAAAGCCGAGCGCGCCGCTTACAAAATCATTCTGATAATCGACTACAATCAAAAGCTTCTTCATGCGCAGATCCTTCCTTTCCTAAGAGCTATCCGGCCGCCCGCAGGCTGCCTTCGGCGTATCGAAAAAAGGGCGGGCGCCCCGCTGCTTTCATTGTACAGCGAAACGCCCGCCGGTGCAAGCGGAAAATCCGTCACGGACGCAGGCGGGAGCCCGCAGGGACGGCGATCGATCTCGGCGCAACCTCGCGCTCGAGAAACTCCGCGCCAACGCTGAGCGAGGAGACAATCAGCAGGAAAAACATTCCCGTCTGCGGCCAGAAAATCGTCACATCCGTCACGCCGTGCGCAATCACCGCGGCAAGCACGGAAACAGTCAGCACATTCGCCGTCCGGCCGATGCGGTCGCGGAAGCGAAGCCAGAGCAGCTTCGCCTGCCTGCTGACATAGAAAGCAATCACAGCAAACCCGAAGAAGCCGAAATTCAGGACCGTATCGATGAGCAGATTGTGGCTGTGATACGTCAGATAGCCGTTGTACTTGAGCGCGGCCATGTGATACGACACGGCGCCCTGCCCAAAGAGCGGATGCTCGCGGATGGCAAGCAGTGCCGTTCTCCAGATTTCAAACCTCTGATCCCACGCCACGTCGACCGATTCGACGCGGGGAAACAGGAACGGGAAGACCGTCACCAAAACAAGAGCCGCACCTGCGCACAGGCAGAACAGGACGGCGAGGCGGCGGCGGTGCTGCAGCGCGAGAAAGGTCAGGATACCAATGCACGACGCCGCTGCGGCGGACATACTTCCCGTCAGATAGAGGCCTCCAAGGTTCGCAAGCGCCGCGGCAAAGTACCATTTGCGCGCCGGACGGTTCGTCACGGCGCGGTACAGACAGACGAGCAGCATCATCTCGACCATCGCGCCGTAGTAATTCGCGTTCGTAAACGTGGAGACCGGGCGGTATTCCGGCGACGCGGGATACATCGCAAGCTTCTGCACGACAGCTATCAAAAAGCAGCCCGCGCTGCACTGACAGCACAGGTCGAGCACCCGTCCGAACAGGCGGCGCGTCATGACGCTGCGCACGAACAAGCCGCAGATCACCACCGCGTAGAGAGCGAACGACGCGAGAATCCCGAGAAGATTATTATACATAGCTGCGACAAAGAACGGGACGAGCAGGAAACCGAGCAGCAGCCCCGCGTACGGCGAGGACAGCGCCCTTCTTCTGCGCTCATAATTCATCATCGTCAGCGCGGCGACGGCAAGACACGCCGCAACCGCTGTGTAGACAGAAAGAAACACGGAAGCTGTCAGACCAAGAACGGCAAGCGCGTCGGCATCCTCACGGGTGCACAGACGGCGCTTCCAATACGCCGCTATCTGATCCGTCATACTACTTCACTCCTTCATGAGAAAACTTCCTGAAACGAATGCAGCGCCTCCTTTCTCTTATTTTGATCTATTATAGTGAGATTTGCTCAAATCGACAAGGTCGATCTTGTGGGAATTGCGAGCGATTACTTTTCTGTGATTTGTGCATTACAACAATAAGTATGAATCATTTTTGAACTTTCTGACAACATTCTGTCGAAACTGCGCAGATAGTGGAAAAATATAGTATGATAGAAAGCAAAGAAGCAGCCCGCACACTCGGGATAATCATCCAGGGAAAGGGACGCTGCGGAGAGCAGCCGGCGGGGAAAAGGGGGAAAAATAAATGGCCGAATCGCCGCATATCAGCGAAGCGAAGATCGCGCGCTTCAATCCCGGCTGCGAAAAGGGACTGACAGAGGAGCAGGCGCGTGAGCGGGAGGCGCAGGGGCTCGCAAACGGGGAGCCTCCGACGCGGACAAAGAGCGTAAAGCAGATTCTCCGTGACAATTTCCTGACGCCGTTCAACCTGCTCAACCTGATCCTCGGCGGGCTCATCTTCATTGCGGGGTCCTATAAAAATATGCTGTTTCTCGGCGTCGCCGTGTTCAACACGCTGATTGGCACGTTCCAGGAGCTGCAGGCGAAACGCACGATCGACCGCCTCTCGCTGATTGCGTCGCCGCTGGCGCGCGTTGTGCGCAGCGGGCAGGAGCGGGCGCTCCCGGTGCACGAGCTCGTGCTCGACGACGTTTGCATACTCGACACGGGGAACCAGGTCTGCGCTGACAGCGTGATTCTGCGCGGCTCCTGCGAGGTGAACGAGTCTCTGATCACCGGCGAGAGCGAGCCGGTGGAAAAGCGCGAGGGCGACCTGCTGCTCTCGGGCAGCTTTCTCGTCAGCGGGTCGGTGCGCGCGCGCGTCGAGCACGTCGGCGAGGAGAACTACGCGGCGTCCATCGTGAAGAGCGTAAAGCATCCGAAGCGCGCCGTCTCCGAAATCCTGACGAGCGTCAACCGGATCATCCGCTTCATCGGCTTCGCGCTCGTGCCGATCGGCGTGCTGATGTTCGTCAAGCAGGTATTCTTCTCCGCGCAGGGTTTCCGGCACGGCCTTGTCGCGACGGTGGGCGCGCTCGTCGGAATGGTGCCGGAGGGGCTGGTGCTCCTGACAAGCGTCGTGCTGGCCGTCAGCGTACTGCGCCTCGCGCGTCACAAGGCGCTCGTACAGGATCTGTACTCGATTGAGACGCTTGCGCGCGTCGACGTGCTGTGCCTCGACAAGACGGGTACGCTCACCGAGGGCAGTATGCAGGTCGACGGCTTCGTCCCGCTTTCCAGCGTCTCCGAGGAGGAGCTGCGCGCCGCCTGCGCCGCCCTCGCGGCGGTCTCTGCCGGGACGAGCCCGACGCTCGCCGCCCTGCGCGAGGGCTGCGGAGAAGCGCCCGGCTGGCAGGCGGAGCAGGCCGTCCCGTTCTCGTCGTCGCGCAAATGGAGCGGCGCGTCCTTCACAGGGCGCGGCAGCTATGTGCTCGGCGCGGCGGAGTTCATTCTGCGCGGCAGCTTCTGCGAGGTGCTCGATCGCATCGCGCCCTACGCGGAGACGGGCAGCCGCGTGCTGCTCCTCGCGCACGCCGAAGCGCCGTTCGGGGAGAAGGAGCTCCCCGCCTCCCTGCAGCCGATCGGGCTCGTCCTCCTGAGCGACAAAATCCGCGAAAACGCCGCCGAAACGCTCCGCTACTTCGCAGAACAGGGCGTGACGCTCAAGGTCATCTCCGGCGACAGCCCCGCCACGGCGGCGAGCGTCGCCGGGAAGGCCGGCCTCCCGAACGCCTCCCGCTTCGCCGACGCCTCGGCCATGTCGGACAGCGAGCTGCGCGCCGCGGCGGAGGACTACGCCGTCTTTGGACGCGTAACGCCGGAGCAGAAGCTCCTGCTCGTGCGGGAGCTGCAGTCCCGCGGCCACACCGTCGCCATGACGGGCGACGGGGCGAACGACGTCATGGCGCTGCGCGAGAGCGACTGCAGCGTCGCGATGGCCGAGGGCAGCGACGCGGCCCGCGCCGTCTCGAATGTGGTGCTGCTCGACTCCGATTTTGCAAATATGCCGCGCGTCGTCCGGGAGGGGCGGCGATCCATCAACAACCTGCAGCGCTCCGCCGCGCTGTTCCTCGTCAAGTCGATCTTCTCCGGCGTGATTGCGGTGTGCTTCCTCTTTCTCTCCGTGGCCTATCCGTTCGAGCCGATTCAATTCACGCTGATCAACGCCGTCACCATCGGGATTCCCTCGTTCTTCCTCGCGCTCGAGCCGAACAAGGAGCGTATCCGCGGCCACTTCATCACGAACGTGCTGCGCGGCTCGCTGCCGGGAGCGGTGGCGATGACTGGCGGGATGCTGCTGCTCGTGGCCGTTTCGCCGCTGCTTGGCCTCGACCAGCGGCAGCTCTCGACCATGGCCGTCTGCCAGACGGCGTTTGCCGGTTTTCTGACGCTCGTCAAGATCAGCCTGCCGTACAACGCGCCGCGCGCCGTGCTGACCGGCACGATGACGGCGGCTTTCGTGGGAGCCGCCGTTCTGTTCCCCGATCTGTTTTCTCTCTCGCCGCTCACGCTCCCGATGGCGCTCGCCCTTCCTCCTCTGCTGCTCTCCGCGGCGGCCGTCTTCGTCCTCGTGCACCGGCTGCTCGCCCGCGGGTACGGCGGGCGGCTGCTCCGCCGCCTGCGCCAGCTGCGGGAGCGGCTTGCCCGGTGAAGAGCTGAGCTGTCAGCGCAGGAACGACGCGTCCGCGTAGCCGAGATACTCCCGCCAGCCGGCGACCGCCCAGCCCTTCCATTCGCCGTACACCATCACAGTCGACCCGCGCGGAATCTGCGCGAGGATCGCGGACTGCAGGCTCGGCCGGCACCGCAGGTTGAGCGGACTTTCCTTCGTCGCGACGACGGCGCAGCGCGGCTGTGCCGTCTCGGCGATATAGGGCAGGCCGAAATAAATCGTCAGCCCCTCGGTGAGGTTGGCGGCAATCTCATGAATATGCGAACGAATCCAGTCCGCTCCCGCCTCGTTGTCGTGGTACTCAACCTCGACAAGCACGGCGGGAGCGTTTGTTTTTGTGACCTCCACGAGCTTTGTCGTCGCGAGCGTCTGCACGCGGTTCGGGTCGAGGGCGATCTTGCGGTAATTCTCGGCCAAAATCTGCGCGGCGCGCTTTCCGCGTGCGCTGTAGGGGTAATAGTAGAAATCCGAACCGTTGAGCTGTCCGCTCATCGACTCCCCCGCCGCGTTGGAATGCAGGGCGAGATGCAGGTCGTAATTTCCCGCGTTCGACTGGCGGATAACGTCCGCGAGGCTCTCCCCGATGCTGCTGCGCGTAAACCGGATGGCGTTCGCGCGGAGCATCGGCTCCATCGCGTCGGCGACCTCGTTCATCACCTGCTGCTCGTTGCCGCCTCCCACATACTGGTTGAACGGCTGCAGCGATGGGCTGAGAAAAATGATGGGCATGGGTGAATTCTCCCTTTCCGCATAAATTCGGGGCGCGCTCACTGCGGCAGGAACGAAAAAAACTCCTCGCTCGTGCAGTCCGGCGGCCGGAGCGTGCGCCCGATGCCGAACAGGGACGCCGCGTCCCGTGTGATATAGCTTATGCGGCTGTCGCACGTTAGGGTACAGCGAAAGCCGAGGCTCAGGACGAACTCCTCCTCCCCGTCGCCGATCGCGCCGAAGGGGTAGACGAAGCAGTCCGCGGGGCGGCCGAGCTCCTCCCGCATCCTGTCCTGCATTTTCCCGAGGTCGGCGGAGAGCACGGCGGCGTACCCTTCGTCGGATTCCCCGTCCCGGCGGCTGCTGCCGAGCCGCCCGCCCTTCGCGTCGTGGAGATCGTAGGTATGGTTCTGCAGCTCGACGAGGCCGCTCTCCTGCATCTCGCGCATCCTGTCCCAGGTGAGCGTCGAATAGGCGGCGTTCTCCTCGCCGGACGCACTGTAGCTGTCCGCCCAGACGCCAATCGGGGAGATCACGATCTTCATACCGTACTTCTGCGCGAGCGGGTAGGCGTAGACGTAGTTGTTGTAGCAGCCGTCGTCGAAGGTGAGGAGAATCGGCTTTTCCGGCAGCTCGCCGCCCTCGGTGTAGCTGATGAGGTCGGCGATATGGACGGGCGTATAGCCGCGGCTCTGCAGATAGGCCATATCGCTCTCGAGCAGGGCGGGATCGATGACGTACGTACCCTGCAGCGCAGGATCGCGCAGAAGGCCGTGATACATGACGGCGGGGAGAGGGATCCCCTCGCGCGGGACAGCCGAGGCAGAGGCCGCTGCGAAGGCCGCTCTCCCGAGCGCCCCGACGGCGCAGCCGAGCGCGAGCGCCGCCGCGGCGGCGAGCATCCAGCCCTTCAGGCGAAACGAAGCGAACATGGCTTTCCCTCCTCTTCCTCCGATCCTATGCGGGCGCTGCGGCGCGGTATGCCGGGGGACAGGCAAAAAAAGGAGGCCGGGAATGTTCCCGGCCTCACAGGCTGCGAAAAAGTATTTGGATGAGTGCTGGACGCAAGTCCGGAGGAATGGTTCCGAAGTCCGCATTTCTTTTTTCTGCGTGCGGATCGGAAGAAAGCGATCCGGGGCAGGGGGGCAGAAAAGCGGCCCGCGCCCTTTGAAAAGGCGGGCGAAGCTTACGCCCTCGCGACGCCGGAGCGGCGCGCAGCCTCCGCGACGGCGGCGGCGACGGCGGCGGACACCTTTCTGTCCAGCGCGCTCGGCAGCAGATTCGACACGGAGAGCTCGCCCTCCGGGATGTAGGACGCAATCGCCTGCGCCGCGGCGACAAGCATCTCGCCGTTGATATCGCTCGCGCGGACGTCAAGCGCGCCGCGGAAAATGCCCGGGAACGCGAGCACGTTGTTGATCTGGTTCGGGTAGTCGCTGCGGCCCGTGCCGACGACGGCCGCCCCCGCCTCGAGCGCCTCGTTGGGAAGAATCTCCGGCACCGGGTTCGCCATCGCGAAGACCATCGCGTTTTTCGCCATCGAGCGAACCATGTCCTGCGTCACAATACCAGGCGCGGACACGCCGACGAAAAGGTCGGCCCCCCGCATCGCGTCGGCAAGCTTTCCCGTCACGCGGCGCGGGTTCGTGCGGCGCGCCATGGCGGCGTGCGCCTCGCTGAGCGACGGGTCGCCCTCGACGAGGATGCCGTTTCTGTCGCAGAGAATCAGCTCCCCGACGCCGAGCTGGAGCAGGAAGTCGGCGATCGCCGTACCCGCCGCGCCGACGCCGTTGACGACGCCGCGCACCTCGGACGGCTTTCTGCCCGTCAGGCGGCAGGCGTTGAGGAAGGCCGCCGCGACGACGACGGCGGTGCCGTGCTGATCATCGTGGAAGACGGGAATGTCGCAGACCTCCTTGAGGCGGCGCTCGATCTCAAAGCAGCGCGGCGCGGCGATGTCCTCGAGGTTGACGCCGCCGAAGCTGCCCGCGATGAGGCTCACGGTACGCACAATCTCGTCCACGTCCTTCGAGCGCACGCAGATCGGGATGGCGTCCACGTCCGCGAAGGACTTGAACAGCGCGCACTTGCCCTCCATGACGGGCATTCCGGCCTCCGGGCCGATGTCGCCGAGGCCGAGCACGGCGGTGCCGTCCGTCACGACGGCGACGGTGTTGCCGCGGCGCGTGAGCGTGAAGCTCTGCTCGGGATGCTTCTGAATCTCGAGGCACGGCGCGGCGACGCCGGGTGTGTAGGCGAGCGAGAGATCGTCGCGCGTCTGAAGCGGCGCGCGGCAGACGACCTCAATTTTGCCCTTCCATTCTCCGTGCAGGCGGAGCGATTCCTTCATATAATCCATTGCTGTTCCCTCTTTCGTGTCGGTTGTCTGTTTCATTATAGATCAGAATCGCCGCGCGGAAAAGGGCGAAGCAAAAAGTTTTTTCGGGGCTTCAGAGCTCCTCGAGGATTTCGCCGCGCACGGAGATCGTCGTCACGCTCCATGGCAGCTGCTTGCCGCTCGCGGCGAGCGCCTTTTTGACCGCCGCGACGATCCCGCCGCAGCACGGCACCTCCATGCGCACGACGGAGACGCTGCGGATGTCGTTCTGCCGCAGGATTTCCGCCAGCTTCTCGCTGTAGTCGGTGTTGTCGAGCTTCGGGCAGCCGACGAGCGTGATATGGCCGCGCACAAATCTCCGGTGGAAGCCGGCAAACGCGTACGCCGTACAGTCCGCCGCGATGAGCAGCTTCGCGCCGTCAAAGTACGGGGCGCGGACGGGCGCGAGCTTGAGCTGCACCGGCCACTGGCGCAGCTCGCTCACGGGAGCGCTCTGCGGCGGGACGGGCGCTCCGTGCGGCGCGGGCGCGGCGGGCGGCGTCAGCGCGCGGGACTGGCTCCCCGGGCAG
>CASFAA010000331.1 GCA_949292505.1 uncultured Oscillospiraceae bacterium | reverse complement strand
GACAAGGGCACAGCGTTTCATCATGGAGTCCTCCTTTTTCCGGGCACGGCCCGGAATGAATGGGAACCCATATAGGATAGACGCAATTCCCTGTCAAAAAGTTACAGGAATTTTGTAAATTCACTTATTTTTTTGGCAGCTAAAGAAATGAAGCGAGCCTGTCACTCGATCGAGAAGGAGGCGGAGAGCTTCTGCGTGTCGTAATCGCCCGTGCCGCGGAAGAGCATGACTTCCTTGACAAAGCGGTACTCCCCGGCGGGGAGGGAGCCGTAGAGCCACTCCCAGTCGGTCTCGCCGTCCAGGGAGCCGCCCTCGGGCAGGAGGAGGGCGACAGTCTCCCAGCCGACGTTGTCGGGCAGATACGGCTGGGGCACCCACTCGCCGCCCTCGAGGCGAAGAACCTCGTACCACGTCCCGGTGGAGAGCTCGCCCTCCGGCAGGCCGCCCGCCTGCTCCCAGACGTAGGCGAGGCCGGTCGCGGAGGCGGACGTGACGCGGAGCGTCACGCCCCACTCGGGGAGAACGCCCTCCGCCTCCTCCCCGGCGGGGACGAAGGTTCCGCCCGGCACGAGCTCCACAGATTCGCCTGATTCGTCGGAGCCGCCCGGGGGTTCCTGCGAGGTTGCGTCGGAAGCGTCCGGCGTCTCACCGGCAGGCGCGGCGGTGGAACCCGAGGCGCTTTGGGAGTCCTCCGGGGCTTTTCCGGGGTCGGCGGAGGTTTCCTGCGAAGCCGCGGCGGAAACGGCGTCGGGCGCGTCAGGCGTCTGCGCGCCGCTGCAGGCGGCGAGGGTCAAAAGCAGCAGGGACAGCGCGAGAATGCAGGCAAAGCGTTTCATGGTTCTTCCTCCCGTCTTGCGCGCCGCGCGGCAGCGGGAGAAGCCGTCAGAGAGGCTTCCTTTCACTCCCGTCCCGCGCGTTCTGCGCGATAACACCAATTCTTCTGCCATATAGACCGCGCAGCCTGGCAAAAAGTTACATTCATCGCCCTAAAATCTCACAGCCGGCAGCCCGGAGAATTTTCCCGCCAGCAAAAAAGGAACGGCTCTCCACAAGCTGCCGGAAAACCGTTCCCCTTCTAATATTGCAGTTCATATTGCCGTTCGCGCCCATCCATATCGCTCCTCTTTCGCATATGCAGCAACGCGGGCAATAAAGCAAGACCTCTTTGCGACATCCGATCGCAAAGAGGTCGATTTCCTTCACCATGGTTCGCCGCGGGACGCGGCGTGCGCGAAGTGCCGACCGCAGGTCAGCGGCGTGCGCGAAGTGCCGACCGCAGGTCCGCAGGTCCGCAGGTCAGGAGGTCAGGAGGAGAGGGCGGAATAAAGTGTGACGGCGCTGGCGGCGGAGACGATGAGGATGAGGATGGGGGTGAGGATGCGGATGCAGAAGAGCCAGGCCTTTTTGAGGCGGAAGGAGCCGGAGTTCTCCTCGATGTGGGCGACGATGTGCTCAGGGCCCCAGATCCAGCCGACGAAGATGCACATCGCGATGCCGCCGATCGGCATAAGGATGTTGTCGGTGAGCACGCCCATGAACGCGAAGACGGAGTAGCCCGCAATCGTCACGTCCCCGAGCAGGCCGGAGGACATCGCGCTCGGCACGCCGAGCAGGAAGACGAGAAAGCCCACCACGACGACGGCGCGGCGGCGGCTCCAGTGCAGGTTGTCGATCGCGAAGGAGACGACCGTCTCGAGCAGGGCGATCGCCGACGTCAGCGCGGCAAAGAACATCAGCACAAAGAACAGGAGAGCGAACAGCGTGCCCGCCTGCATCGAGGAGAACACCTTCGGCAGCGTGCCAAAGATCAGCGTCTCGCCCTGCGCCGGCTCGAGGCCGAAGGAGAAGACGGCGGGGAAGATCGCGATGCCGGCCAGTACGGCGGCGGCGGTGTCCATCGCGGCGACGGTCGCGCACGACTTCGGGATGTTCTCGCCCTTCTTCAGATAGCTGCCGTACGTCAGCGTGATGCCCATGCACAGGCTCAGCGAGTAGAAGACCTGGCCGAGCGCCGCGGAGACGGAGCTCAGGGTAAACGGGCTCTCCGTGTTCGCGAAAATGAAGGCGAGGCCCTTCTCCGCGTCCGGCAGAGTGACGGAGCGCACGATAATCACGAGGAGGATGAGGAACAGGGCCGGCATCATGAACGTCGACGCCTTCTCAATCCCCTTCGTGCCGAGATAGCAGATGAGCCCCGTCAGGAGCATGAAGACAAAATGCCACGCGACCGGCTCGACCGGCTGGGCGATATACGCCTCAAAATCCGCCGGGGCGGCGAGCGTCGTCGCGTAGGAGGCGATGTACTTGAGCAGCCAGCCGCCGACGACGCTGTAGTACGACAGGATGACGAAGGCGGCCAAAATGCCGAGTACGCCGATGAACGACGCCTTTTTGTTCAGCTTGCGGTAGGCGTTGACGGGGCTCTGCTCTGTCATCCGGCCGATGCTCATCTCCGTGATCATGACCGGCACGCCGAGAATCACCACGAAAACGAGATAGGCAATCAGAAACGGCAGGCCGCCGTTATTCCCCATCAGGTACGGAAACTTCCACAGATTGCCGAGGCCGACGGCAGCCCCCGCCGTCGCGAGGACGAAGCCCAGCTTCGACGCCCACTGGTTTCTGCTTCCGGAATGTGTATGCACGGTACTCTCTCCCCTTCCGCCCCGGCTTTTCCGGGGGCCTGCTTATTTTTCCGCGGACTGCGCCGCAGCGGCGACACGGCGGATCGCCTCCTGCATGGCGTCCCATTTCTTCTCCATGTCGGCGACGAGCTTAAACTGCGTCCGCGCGCGGTCGAGGTTCTGCCCCTCGCGGTGGATGCGGAAATAGCGGTCGCCGTCGAGGTAATCGGTCAGAAAACGCACGCCGCACTCGAGCGTCATGAGCTTGGCCGCCATCGGCAGGGCGCGGATCTCGTTCTCCGTGAGGCTTCCGCCGCAGCCCTCGAGAAAGCCCTTCGCGAAGATCTCGAACAGGCCGAGATCCATCTCCACCTTCGAGAGATCGCACTCATCCTCGTCCGCCGTGCTCGCGCCGAAGCGGATGGAGTCGCCGAAATCGTTCACGGCGAGGCCCGGCATGACGGTATCGAGGTCGACGACGCACAGGCCTCTGCCCGTCTCGGCGTCGAGCATGACGTTGTTGAGCTTCGTGTCGTTGTGCGTCACACGCAGCGGCAGAAGGCCGTCCTGCTGCATCCGCACGAGCGTCTCGGCCTCCTCGCGCCGCGCCATCGCGAACGCAATCTCCGGCTGCACGCCGGCGGCCCGGCCGCACGCGTCGGCTTTAACGCTCCGCTCGAAGGCGTCGAAGCGCGCCGCGGTGTTGTGAAAGTTCGGGATCGTCTCGTGCAGCGTCTCTGCGGGATATTCGGCGAGCAGCCGCTGAAAATTCCCGAAGGCGAGCGCCGTCTCGTAAAAATCCTCCGGCTTTTCGACGCGGTCGAGGCAGATGGCACCCTCAATGTAGAGAAAAACGCGCCAGCAGCCGCCCCCGGTATCGGTACACCAGGCGGCGCCCGTCCGCGTGGGAAGCAGGTTCATCGTGCCGCGCTCCGTGTCGCCGCCGCCGCGCTCAAGGCGGCGGTGCAGATAGGAGGTCACGTTCGCGACGTTCTCCATCAAGCCGTCGATGTCCTGAAAGACGGCGCGGTTCATGCGCTGCAGAAGAAAGCGCTTTTCTCCGCCGCCCGGCTTTATGCACGTCACACAGTAGGTTTCGTTGATATGGCCGCTTCCGCACGGCTCGCAGCGCAGCACCTGTCCGCCGAAGTCGTACTGGCGCAGCACCTCGTCAATCTGTTGTCTGTTCATCGTTTTCCCCCCGCCCGCTCAGGCGCGGAGTCCCCCTTCCCGGCCAATTGCAGAACCGGCCGTCTGATAGTGTTTCCTGCCCGTCCCGCGTCTGCGGCGAAAGACGTCTGCTTTTCAGTATACCTCTTTCCGCACCGCTTGGAAAGCCCTCTGCGGCTTTTTCGTTTGAAATATCGTTTCTTGAGTATGTAACCGCTTGACTTAGCAATATCCTCACAATTTTAGAAGATTTCTCGACTGTTTTTTATGTTATTTTTATAGAAACGGATTGCCTTGCGGGGCAAAACAGAGTATAATAATGCAAAGGAATTGCATCATTCCATCTTCTGCCGCCGCCTGCTTACCGCTTCACGGAGAGCGGCTGCTCTGAAAGGGGATCGCCATGAGCAATATTCAGATGATTCTGCACCCCCAGGAAAACGCTTCCGTGAGCGCCAACCTGCTTTTTGTGACCGCCTCCAAATTTGAGGAGGACGCCCGCACCGCATCCCAAACGCATCCCTACGCGGAATTCTTTTATGTGCTCCGCGGTGAACTCGATTTCGAGGTGGAGGGGGAGCTTTTCTCCCTGAAGGAGGACGATCTGCTCGTGGTAAATCCCGACGCCGCCCATCGCGAGCAGCAGCGCGGGACGGGCGCCGCCGAGTACGTCTCTCTCGGGGTTGAGGGTATCTTCCTCGATCCGGACTCCTCGGGAATGTGGAGCGGCTCGTGCCTTCTGCATTGCAGGGCAATGCGAAGCGAAGCACGGTTTTTCCTGCGTCTCCTGCTCTCCGAGCTTGAACGCCGGCAGCGCGATTACGAAAAGCTCTGCCTGTTCGCCTTTGAGTCGCTGCTTCTGTGTATGCGCCGCGTGCATCCGAAGGAATTCGCCATCAGCGCTCCCAAGCGGACCGCGCGCGAATGCTCGGCGATCAAGCGCTATATCGACGTTCATTTTCGCGACCCTATCTCGCTCGATCATCTCGCGAAGGTCTGCGGCCTCAACAAATATTACCTTGCGCACGCCTTCCGCGAATACATCGGGATGTCGCCCATTAACTACCTGAACGCCCGCCGCGTTGAGGAGGCTCGCCGTCTGCTTTGCTCGACAAACGACTCCATCTCGCAGATCGCGAAAACCGTCGGCTTCTCCTCGCAGTCATATTTCGCGCAGGTGTTTCAGAAATCGACCGGCGAATCGCCCGGGGAATTCCGCAAGCACCGCCGGAAGAGCCGCCAGAATAAATCGGAATAAGCGTTTCCCGCCGCCGCTGCCGAGCAGCGGCGGTTTTTTGCTCTCAGATGGACGAGAGGAACGGCTCGACGAACAAAAGCGCCGCGCCCACGGCCGACGCCTCGCGCCGGTAGCGGCACGGCTCGAGGTACGAGCCGTCCCCGCCGAAGGTGTCGCGCGCCGCGGCGCGGGCGCGCAGGGCGTCCATGTAGGGCGTCATATACGCGCCGACGTATCCGCCGAGGACGACGGTGCAGTCGAACGCCATGTGCAGGCTGTTGACGGCGCAGGCAAGGGAATCCAGGTAGCGGTTCCAGAGCGCGGCAGCCTTCTCCTCCCCGCGGTCAAGCGCCGCGAAGAAGGCGGAGAGCTCCCCGCCGTACGGCTCAGAGAGGACGCCGGCGGCGCAGTACGCGTCGAGGCAGCCCTCCTTCCCGCAGTAGCACCGCTTGCCGCCGGGGACGAGCGTCATGTGGCCGAATTCCGCCGCGCGCAGGCTCTCCCCGTCGTACAGCTGCCCGCCGAGGAGA
>CASFAA010000330.1 GCA_949292505.1 uncultured Oscillospiraceae bacterium | reverse complement strand
CGGAGTGGGAGCCCGGCTGCTGGATCAACTGCGTCACTCCCACCGAGGAGGAGATCGAGGGGCTGATCCGGGACTTCTCCATCGAGCCCGATTTTTTTCGCGCCGCGATGGACGAGGAGGAATCCTCGCATATTGACAGCGAGGACGGCAACACGCTGATTATCATAGACATTCCCGTTGTCGAGCGCAGCGGCAAGGAAATCACCTACGCCACGACGCCGCTCGGCATCATCCTGACGGAGAAGAACGTCATCACCGTCTCCACGCGCGAGAATCCCATTCTCGACGAGATCGCCGAGGGGATTGTCCGCGGCGTGCAGACGAATCTCAAAACGCATTTTATTCTGCACCTGATGCTGCGCATCGCCTCGCGCTATCTGCAGTACCTCAAGCAGATTGACCGCATGACGAGCCGTATTGAGAAGGAGCTGCGCCGCTCGATGAAGAATTCCCAGCTCCTGCAGCTCATGGATATCGAGAAATCCCTTGTGTATTTCTCCTCCTCGCTCAAGGGCAACGAGCTGACGATGGAGAAAATCATGCGCGGACGCGTGGTAAAGCTCTACGAGGAGGATCAGGATCTGCTCGAGGACGTTCTCATCGAGGTCAAGCAGGCCGTGGACATGAGCGGCATCTACCTCGACATTCTCTCGAGCACGATGGAGTCCTTTGCCTCCCTCATCAGCAACAACCTGAACATGGTGATGAAGGTGCTCGCCTCCATCACGCTGATCATTTCCATCCCGATGGTCATTTCAGGCTACTATGGGATGAATGTCGACGGCATTCCGCTGACGAGCTTCTGGTACCCGGTTGCCATCTCTGTTGTCTGCATGGGAATTGCCGCTTTTATCCTCAAAAAGAAGGAAATGCTTTGACCGATCCGCCGGCGTCCGCCATGACGCCGGTTTTTCACTGCCGGATCGGAGACTGGAGGAACGATATGAAAGAGAAGAACGGAAGAATCGCCGTTTCGATGGAGGAGATTGCCGAAGCGGCGCGCGTCCTGCGCGCGGGCGACAACATCCTCCTGAGCGGCGTCATCTATACAGCGCGCGACGCCGCCCACAAGCGCATGGCCGCTTTGCTCGACGAGGGGAAGCCGCTGCCGTTCCCGCTGCCCGGGAGCGCCATCTATTACGCCGGCCCGACGCCCGCTCCGGAGGGTCTTCCGATCGGCTCTTGCGGGCCGACGACCTCGTCCCGCATGGACGTCTTCACGCCGCGCCTGCTTGACCTCGGCCTCTCCGCCATGATAGGCAAGGGCGGGCGTTCGCCCGCGGTTTGCGAAGCGATCCGCAGAAACGGCGCCGTGTATCTGTGCGCCATCGGCGGCGCGGGGGCCCTCGCCGCGCAGGCTGTGCGCTCCCTGGAGGTCATCGCCTTCGACGATCTCGGCTGCGAATCCGTCAAACGTCTCGTCGTCGAGGATTTCCCCCTCGTGGTCGGCATCGACTGCGCGGGCGGCTCGCTCTTTCGCTGAGCGGAAAGGCTGGGATATGCATTGACAGAGCTTTTGATTCGTCTGTTTGTTTCCGACTACGCGAGCACGGAGAAGCCGCAGGTGCGCGAGCGGTACGGCAAGTTCGCCGGTATCGTCGGCGTCGTCTCCAATCTGCTTCTCTTTGTCATGAAGGCCGTGACGGGCATTCTCACCGGCAGCGTCTCCATCCTGGCGGACGCCGTCAACAACCTGTCCGACTCGGCCTCCTCAGTCATCACCCTCGTGGGCTTCAAGCTTTCCGGTAAGCCTGCAGACAGGGAGCACCCCTACGGACACGCGAGAATTGAGTACATATCGGGCTTGATCGTTTCCTTCCTCATCCTGTTGCTCGGCGTTCAGCTGCTGCAGGAGTCCGCGGCGAAGATCTTCTCCCCGGAGGAGACCTCCTTCAGCCCCGCTGCCATCATTGTTCTCGTCCTTTCCTGCCTCATCAAAACGTGGCAGTGCCTGTTCTATCGCAAGGTGGGCCGCCGGATCGCCTCCCCGACGATTGAGGCAACCTCCGCGGACAGCCGCAGCGACGTGTTTTCGACTCTCGCCGTCCTGCTCGGCCTCGTCGTCTCGCAGCTGACGAGCTTCAACCTCGACGGCTACATGGGCGTCGCCGTTGCCGTGCTCATTCTGTGGACGGGCGTCAAGGTCGTCAAGGAGACGAGCGATCCCCTTCTCGGGACAGCGCCGTCGCGTGAGCTGGTCGATGAGATCTACCATGCCATTCTCTCGTATGACGGCATCCTCGGCCTGCACGATCTCAACGTCCACACCTACGGCGAGGGCCGCGTCTTTGCCTCCGTCCACTGCGAGGTGGACGCGAACGCCGACATCATGGAGAGCCACGATCTTGTCGACGTCATCGAGCGCGATTTTCTCAAGGACAGGAACATCCATCTCGTCATCCACATGGATCCCATCGTCGTCGATGACGAGCGCACCAACGCGCTGCGCGAGCAGGTGCGGCAGGTGATCGCCGGAATTTCGCCGGAAATCACGATGCATGACTTCCGCGTCGTGTGGGGGACAACGCACTCCAATGTCCTCTTCGACGTCTGCGTCCCATTTGAGTTCCGTTATTCGGACGACGCCCTCCTCGACGAGATTGCGAACGGCATCTATATGCTCGGCAAAAACTACGTCCCCGTTGTCACGGTCGACCACAGCTACGTTCCCGATCACCGTGGGAACGAGTAATGATCTTTTTGTCTGCCTGTCGGGCAGGGTACCGGGTGTCCGGTCCCTGCCCGTTTTTTCGTTCTCCGCGCCGTTCATGGATTGTTTCTTGCGGAGAGCGGCACTTTTGTGCTATGATGAGATAAAATCCCTCTCCCGGAGCAGGATAACAGTAACACGCCGGGTCAACCCGGATTCAGAAGGGAGCACGCACGCCGTGAACATCGCAAAGGATTTGACGCAGCTTGTGGGAAACACCCCGCTGCTGGAATTGGGCGCGTACGGGAAGCGCCACGGACTCAGGGCGCCTCTCATTGCAAAACTGGAATATTTCAACCCGCTCTCCTCCGCGAAGGACCGCGTCGCCCTCGCCATGGTGGAGGACGCCGAGCGCCGCGGCCTGCTTGGGCCGGGCGGGACGATCATTGAGCCGACAAGCGGCAACACCGGCGTCGG
>CASFAA010000329.1 GCA_949292505.1 uncultured Oscillospiraceae bacterium | reverse complement strand
GGCAGCGGCAGCCGGAGCCGGCGCGGGCTTGCGGCTGCGCACGCCGAGCACGACGGCGACAGCCGCGAGCAGAACGACCGCCGCGCCGATGGCGATGAGGGCGGGCAGCGGGAGCGGCAGGGACGACTCGCCCGCCACCTCATAGGCAATGCTGTTGCGGTCGAGCAGCGGGATGACCTCGTTGACGCTCAGCGCATACTGCATCGTCTCAATTTCGCTGCCGTTTTTCTCAATGCCGAAGGTGTTGATGCCGATCACGTTGCCGGCTTCGTTGACGAGAGGGCCGCCTGAGTTGCCGCCGTGCGTGGCGGTGTCGGTCTGGATAATCTCACGGCCCGTCCCGCTCTGGATGAGCAGGCGGCTGACGCTGCCGGTTGTGACGGTGGCGTCCTCCTTGCCGAAGCGGGAGCTCGGGTTGGCGACCGCGTCGCTGTCCGCGAGACTCGGGTAGCCGACGGCGTAAACGGTGCTGCCTACCATGTCCTGCGTGGGCGCCTGCAGCTTTAAGGGCTTGCGCTTGTCGGTCGGCTTGGCAAGACGCAGGACGGCAAGATCCTTCTCCTCGTTGTATTCGACGAGATACGCCTCCTCGATGTCGTCCTGGCTGAAAAAGACGCGCAGGAAGCTCGAGCCGTCGCCGCCGCCCGTGGCGACGTAATATTCGACGACGTGATAGTTCGTGACAAGGTACTGCGGATCCTTGCCGCTCTCGCCGACAAAGAAGCCCGTGCCGGTGCCGTAGCCGTAATACTCGTCTTCGTTGTATATTTCGACGTAGACGACAACGACGCTTTCAAGGACGCTCTGCTGGAATGCCGCTGCGGCGGGAAATGCCATGGAGGCGAGAAGAAGGAGAACGCTCAACAGGCAGATGGCTTTCTTTTTCATAGGACACCCTCTTTTCTCAAGCTTCTTTCCTGCGAGGAAAGCTTGCTTTGCCTGCAGGGAAGAAACAATATTTCTCTGTCACGGGAGAGCCCGTGCCCTTTTGCGCGGCGCTTTCAGTAGCCGCATTCGAGGACGAGAGCCGTGTAATTGTCCTGATGGACTCTCGCCGCCGCCCGGATGCCCGCCTCGATGCACGAGCAGGCGTTCGCGGGGTCTCCGCGCAGGCACAGGAGCAGGTCGTCCTCGGTCAGGACGCCTCCCACGCCGTCGGAGCAAAGGAGGAGCTTGTCGCCGTCCTCGAGCGAGAGCGGGCGCAGGCAGCAGTCGACGCTGCCGATCTCGTCCTTGCCGAGAAATTCGCTCAGGCGGCTCCCGTCGGGATCGGCGTCCGCCTCGGCGCTCGAGAGAACGCCGTCCCGCACGGCGCGCAGATACAGCTCCGCGCGGTAGTTCTGGTCGCGGTTGAGGCGGTAGAGCCCTTCCCCGCGTTTGAGGTAGAGATAGCTGTCGCCGATGCTGGCCCAGTACAGCTTTTCATCGAACAGGAGGCACACGGCGGCCGTTGTGCCGCCGCTCCCGCCGAACCGGCGGAAGAGCGCGTCCCCGGCGGAGAGAAGGCTGCTCTGAAGCTGTGCGGCGAGATCCGATCCGCGATCCATCCGGGAAAAGCTCTCTGTCAGAAGGGAAACCGCACCCTGGCTGACGAGTTTGCCGTCCTCCATGCCGCCCATGCCGTCCGCCACAATGGCAAGCAGGCCCTCGCGCCGGATCAGAGTCACGTCCATCGCGTTGACGAAGGCGAACGAGTCCTCCTGACGCTTTCGTGTGCCGACGCCCTGCAGGTTCGCCGCCCGGTAACTCAGCAGGCGGGGAGGCGGCGGGGAGGCGGCTTCCTCCGATCTTTTCCTGCGCCGGAACAGTCCCATCACACGCCGTCCTTCCCGGCGATGCCGTTCTCCCAGGAGAAGTGCTCGCAGCACAGCGGAACGAACGCGAGCTTCGTCTCGCCGAACTCAATCACGTCGTACGCGTGCAGCGGCGTCGGGATGTCGACAACGTCTCCGTTGAGATAGATGTTGTTCGAGCTCGAGGCCGGAATCAGACGGAAGCGGTTGTTCTTCGGATCATAGCCGAGGCGTGCATGATTTTCCTTGGAGATCGACGGGTCGCTCTTGATGCACACGTCGTTCTTCTCGCCGCGGCCGATGGTGTTGATGCGGCCCCAGAGCCGGTAGTCCTTGCCCTTCTCCGCGCCGTCGATGCACACGAGCCAGCCGACGACGGGCTCGAGGCCGTACTTCTGCTTCATATCGCCGACGGTTTTCTGCTCCTCGTCGGCGCGGCGTTCCTGGCGGTAGCCGCGGGGCGGCCTCGTCTCGTTCGCGTCGCATACGCTCTGGCCGGGCTGCCCGCCCATGCCGCCGATGGGCATCGTCCTGCCGGGATCGGCGCTGCTCGAGGAATAGACGTCGTACTGGCCGCCGTTCGGCGCGTAGCCGCCCGGGGCGGGGGAGGATCCTCCCATGGGGCCAAAGCCGCCCTGAATCGGCTGGGTTTTGTTCTGGTCATAGGCCGCGTAGCCGCCCTGACCTCCCGCCGGAGCGGTAAAATTGATGACGGGCTGCGTGCTGTTGCAATAGGGGCAGGACGCGTAGACGTCCGAGTCGTAGATATGTCCGTGTCCGCATTCTGTCATTGCCATGAGAAGCGCCTCCTTCAAATTTGGGAAATATGTTTTAACCCGATGTTCGGGAACGTTTCCTGTCACTCGACGAGCTCGTCATCCTTCCAGGTGCCGGATTTCGACGTGCCGTCGGTATAGTGCATGGTGCCCGGCCCGTTTCGCTGGCCGTTGACGAATTCGCCCTCGAACCATCTCCCGTCGCTCCAGGTATAGACGCCGTGTCCGGTGATCTGGCCGTCAGCGAAATCGCCCTCGTATTTGTCTCCGTCCGGCCAGGTGTAGACGCCTTTTCCGGACATGATATCGTCAACGTATCCGCCTTCGTAGACGTCTCCGTCGGCAAAATACATACTTCCCTGCCCGTTGCGCACGCCGTCGGCGAATTCTCCTTCAAACCGATCTCCGTTCGTCCAGGTATAGGTGCCGACGCCGTGATACTCGTCGTTCAGAAATTCTCCCTTATACTGGTTGCCGCTCGCGAAATCCAGAATTCCGTAGCCGCTGAACAGGCCGTCCTTCCACTCGCCGTAGTAGGTTGAGCCGTCCTCGTAGATGCAGTAGCCGGTGCCCTCCGGCAATCTGCTGCTGTTGATATAGCCGGAATATGTGTTGTCGTTGTAATTCATTTCCTCGACGTGAATATCGCTCGTCTCAAGCTCGAATTCGTGCAGGAACGTGCTCTCGAGCTCCTCGTCCACGTTCACGAGGAAGAAGGATTCCATCCAGTTCTCGGGATCGACCTCATACACCGAGTCCGCGAGGGTGAGAGCGTCCTCGACGTCCTCGCCGGAGACGGTGGTGACCACGACGTAGGAGCCGTTGACCGCCGCTATCTCCGCCTCGAGCTGCAGGAGGAAATTCGACGGCTGCACGACCTTCTCATCCGCGTCATAGCCGAGGGATTCCAGGAACGAGGCCACCGTTTCGGCGTCGTCCTCAAAGTCCGAGTAGACGAGAATATCGCCCTTCTCCTCCTTTGCGGGAGACGCGCTGCTGCTGTCCAGGATGGCGGGCGTGCGGCTGCTGCTGCCCGACTTGCCGCCCTCCTGCGACGACTTGGAGCTCACCTCCGTGTCGCCGTCTGTGACGATGGAGGGCTGGTTCTGCGTCAGGAACGACGGGATCACAAACACGCAGAGCAGAAGCACGATGACGCCTGCCGCGGCGCCGAGCGCGATGGCCAGCCTGCGCTGCTTGTTCGGCTGCGTCTGGGTGTTGATAGTTCCGAAGGGCTGCGGCTGCTGATACGTCTGCGGCCCCGGTTGCGGCTGCTGATATGTCTGCGGGCCCTGCTGCGGCTGCTGATATGTCTGCGGGCCGGGCTGCGGCTGCTGATACGTCTGCGGGCCGGGCTGCGGCTGCTGGTATGTCTGCGGCCCCTGCTGCTGCCGGTACGCCTGATACCCCTGCTGCTGCGTCTGTTGCTGTGCGGGCTGCGGCTGCGGGGAAGGCTGCGTCCCGAGCAGCGGCCTGACGGCGGCGAAGAATTCGTCCATGGACTGGAAGCGGTCCTCCGCCCGAACCTCCATGCCCTTGAAGACGGCCTGCTCGAACGCAGGCGGGACGGAGACGCCGCGGGAGGCAAAGGAGGGGAGCGCCTCCCCGTCGAGCCGGTCGAGGCTCTCCGGCGGCACATAGCCGGTGACGGCGGCGTAGAGCGTCGCGGCGAGGGAGTAGACGTCCGTCCACGGTCCCTGACGGCCCCTGCGGCTGTACTGCTCCTTCGGCGCGTAGCCGGCCTTGAGAATCACGTCGAGGCTGCGGCTGCGGTCGCCGAGCGAGTAGCGCGCCGCGCCGAAATCAATGAGTTTGACGCCGTTCTTCACGAGGAAGATGTTGTCCGGCGCGATGTCGCGGTGGAGCAGTCCCTGCCGGTGAACCGGCGCAAGCGACTGCATGACCGGAACGAGGATGCGCAGCGCCTCCTGCCACGGGATGCGCCCGCCCTTTTCGCGCAGATACGCCTGCAGGCTGACGCCCTCGAGGTATTCCATCACGAAATAGGCTGTCGCGTTCTCCTCAAAGAAGCTCGACACGTTCACGACGCCCGGGTTTCCGGCGAGAGAGGCGAGAATCCGCGCCTCCTCGAGAAAGCGCTCCGCGCCGTAGCGGAATTCCTCCTGCGAGCCGGGCGAGAGCGGGTTGACGAGCGTCGTCCCCGGCATTCTCGACGCCAGCGCGCCCGGAAAATATTCCTTGACGGCCACGCGGATGCGCAGCACATGGTCAAACGCCAGATAGGTGATGCCGAAGCCGCCCTGCCCGAGCACGCGTCCGAGGATGTACTTTCCGTTCAGAATGCTGCCGGGATGCAGTGCGGACGGCCAGCGCCCCTCGTCCTTTGCGGGGTCGTATCCGCAGTGCGGGCAGGGACCCTGCTCCTGTCCGCGCGGCTGAAAGCACTGAAAGCAAAGATTCTGTTCGATGGGAATCGCCCCCTCTTTTGATTCTGGTATCAGTATAACACGGCGTTTTTTGCCCTCGTCCAACTGCCGTCCGGCAGTCAGGAGGCGCCGTCGAGCGCTTCGTAAGTTTCTCCGATGGCACGGGCCTCTTCTGCGGGAATCCCGGCCTCCTCGAGCTCCGCTTCCAGATCGTGAGCCTCGCTGAGCAGGGAGGCGTACAGCTCTCCCGACTCCTGCGCGGCCTCTGCCGCCCAGTCCTCCATTGCGGCGAGCGTCTCCTCCGAGCGCTCCGCCACGGCCTCGTGCGTGTTCTCCCACGGCGGGAGGCCGTCCGCGTACGAGGCGAGGGAGGCGAGCGTTTCCTCCCGGAAGGCCGCCGTCTCCTCCGCCGGGAGGGAACAGAACAGGTCGTTGATTCCGAGATACCGCAGCTCGCGGTCCCACTGCTCGAATTCGAGCTCCAGATCTGAGAGGAGCAGCACCGACTCGTCCGCCTCCGGCGTCCGGTTGAGGCAGGCGAGGACGTCCCCGAGCGTCTGCATCCGCACGAGGCGCTCGTACTCCTGCGTGCGGAACGGCGTCATGTAGTCTGTTTCGCTGACGCCGAGCGACGCCATCGCCTCGAGCTGCTCCGCCGTGAGCGCGGAGTCGACCGTCTCAAGTCCGGCGGCGGTCTTGAGCGCGCCGGCGCACGCGGCTTTCGCCGCCGCGAGCCCTTCCTCCGTGGGGGAAAGCCCATACGCGCGCGCCGCCTCGAGCGCCTCGCAGTACGAGGCCGAGAGCGTGTCGTGCACGGTGAGGACGCGCGCGAGATCCTGAAGGTAAGGCGCAGAGTCGGGCGTTTTGGCGCAGCCCGCCGCCAAAAGAAACAGCAGCAGAAGCGGCAGCAGTTTTTTCACGGCGTTTCCTCCCTGTTCAGCAGTCCGAGGCCGGCGAGCGTTTCCCAGAGCGCTTCCTGTTCGCCCCGGCAGGCCGTGAGGCCGCGCTCGCAGCTCTCGCTGTCGTTTATCGTCTGGTATGCGTATGCCCGCCACGACTCGCTCTGCGCGAGCAGCGAGAGCAGCGGCTCCGCTTCCTCCCCGCTGAGCCCCGCCGCCGTCCGGCTGATGAGCAGGAAGCTCTCGCGGGTGCGGCTGTCGCAGAGGCCGCGGCAGGCGCGCAGCGCCTCGAGGCGGTCGGCTTCGCCGTACGGGGAGTCAGGGGCGAGGCAGAGCGTGAGCGCCTGCGCCTGCAGCGCCCACTCGGAGCGGTTTGTCTCCGGCAGGGCGAGGAGCGTCTCCATCACGTCGAGCGGCAGCCCGGAATCCGAGAGCTCCGCGAGCGCCCGTTCGCCCGCCTCGCTTTGGGCCTCCTGCGTGTCGAGGAGCGCCGTCTCGCGGTCGAGCTGCTCGAGCCAGTCCTCCCACGCCGCCTCGTCCCCGGCGGGCAGCGATTCCGCCGCCGTCAGGAGGCGATCCTGCGCGGAGAGCTGCAGGTCGAGCAGGCCGCAGCCGAAGGAGAGCTCGCTCACGGCGAGCGCCGTGTCCTCCCGCCGCTGTACGGCGGACGGCGTGTGCTCTGCCGCCGCCCGCCAGACGCCAACCCCCGCGAGGAGGACGGCTGCGGCCGCCGCCGCGGGCAATATTCTCCGCAGGCGGCTTCTGCGCAGCCTTTTGCGGCAGGCCGGCCAGCGGGAGGCGAGGATGGGCTGAAAGTATTGGTGAAACAGGTGGTACGCGCCGTCCCCGTCCTGCCAGACGAGCGCCATCCGCCGCTCGAGCAGGCCGCGCACCATAAGGCCAAACCAGTCGTCGGCGTCCTTTGCGCCGCCGAGCAGCGCGCGGTTTCTTCCCAGATACTGCGGAAAGCTCCGGCTGACGCGTCCGCGCCGCACGGCGGAGAAGAGCCCCGCCGCCGCGCTGCCCGCGCCCTCCGCGGAAAGCGCCGGCCTCTGGCCCATTCGCCACGCGAAGCACGGCAGCAGCACGCGGACGGCGAACCCAGCGCGCACCGCCGCCTCCTCGCCGAGGGCTTCCCCCGCGGCGGAAACGAGGCTGTCGAGATAATCGTCGAGAAGCGCCTCGTCCTCCGCACGATCCCCGGACTCCGGATGCTTGCCGGCGCGCGCCTTGTCTGTGCGCGCATAGATTGAGAGAAAGACGGGTGTGTGGAGAAGCTCTGGGAACTGCCCGCCCTGTGGCAGCTCCACGCCGCGCCGGGCGAGGTACGCTTCGATCTCCGCCGCGGAGAGCGGCGGGACGGAGAGCTCCGGCAGCCCGAGCTCCGGGACGGCACGCCGCGCGGAGACAATCACCCGCACGCCCCGCAGCGCCGTAAGCGCCCTGAGCTCCGCGCGAAGCGGGGCCGTGTCGCCCCCGGCCTCCTCAAAGCCGTCGAGCAGGAGCAAAACGCCGCCGCCCGGGGCGTCGAGCAGCCGTTCGAGCCCGAGGCGCGCCTCCTCCCATGTCCTGCCCTCGCCGGGGCTGAGCATCGAGAGGAGCGACCGCCGCACAAAGTCCGCCGAGCCGTCGTAGCCGCACAGCGGCAGGAAGACGGGCACGGCGCAGGCGGGCGAGTACGCGCGCAGGCCGCGCAGCCACAGCCCGGCGAGGAGCGTGGTCTTGCCTGAGCCGCTGCCGCCGGTGAGCTGGACGTTCCCGGCGCGCTCGAGCGTTTCGAGTAGGGAGGCGCGCTCTTCCGCGAGCTCCCCCCACTCCGCGGCGGAGGGCATCCTGCTCCGCTCGGCGCGCAGGCGGGCGGCGCTCGCCTCCCACACCGCGCCGTGCGTGACGCCGCCGTGCTCGAGCCGGTCGAGCAGCTCGGAGAAGGCCGCGACGGCCTCCTGCGCCGACTGGAACCGCTGCCCCGGCGAGGCTTTCAGCCCGCGCCGCAGGATGGACGCCGCCTGATGAAAGACGACGGCGGAGCAGCCGGAAAGGGCGGGCGAGCCCGCGATCGGCGGCACCTTACGCCAGACGGCCTGCCGCACGGGCGGATACCCGAGCAGGTACTGGAGTAAAATCATGCACACGGAGTACAGATCGGACGCCGGGCCTACGGCGGCGACGTCGCGCAGCTGCAGCTCGGGAGCCGACCACGGCTCCTTGAGCGAAAGGAACAGCTCCCGCCGGGCGGCGAGCTCATCGGCGCTCCATGCGCTGTTGTAATCGATCAGAAGCACCTCGCGGTATTTCTCGGGCTTTCCCTCGTCGAGGGGCTGCAGGAGAATGTTGTCGGGGCTGACGTCGAGGTGCAGAAGCCCCTCCTCGTGGAAGACGCGCAGCGTGTAGAGCAGATTGACCAGCCACGCCGTCATGGCGGGAAGCGGCACGCGTCCCTCGGAGAGGACGTCCGCGAGCGTTTTCGCGCCGCCGTCGCTCATCACGGCGTACAGCGTCCCGTTCGCGCGGCAGGTGTCGAGGTTCGCGGGCGTCTTGTCGGCGCGGGCCGCCTGCAGGCGGACGTGGATGCGCGCCGCGCGCAGGAAGCTCTGCCGGTGCGTCTCGAGGAGCGCCTCCCCCTCGGGGCCGCACAGGATTTCCCCGGACGCCCCGCGCCTTATGGCGCCCTGCGGGTGCCACGGAAAGAGCTCCTTGAGCAGCACGCGGTGGAAAAGCCCCGGCTGGGCGGCGTCCTCGTACGACGCGCGGTAGACGAGGGCGCTCGCGCCCCGGCCCGTGCACGCCCCGATGCGAAAAACGCGGCCCTCGAGCCGAAGCTCGGTTCCCTCTGGCAATGCGGTGCGGACGTCCATGCTGATTCCTCCCTGATGCGGATTTCTACGCCTTCAGTTTAGCACGGCGCGCCGCTTTCCGCGTCCACCTCCCGTCCGTCCCCGAACAGGAGGGCGAGCGCCTGGGAGAGCCGGTCGCTCATGGATTCGTCCTCCCCATCCCCCGGACGCAGGCTGTACAGGACGAGCCAGTCGAAGGGGCTGCGCGGATCGAGCGGGCTGAACCCGCATTCGTGGAGCATGAGGTTGCAGTTCCAGACGTGCTCCTCGAGGATCTCGTCGGGCGAGTCGGGCTCCCAGCCCATCGCCTCCTCGATCGCCCCGTCGTCAAGACCCTCCGTCGCCACATAGAGCAGAAGGAGCGTCTTGCGGCTCACGTCCAGCTTCCTTGCGAGCATATTTTTGATTGCCGTCGCGTTCGGCCAGAGGCGCTTGATCGCCTTCTGCAGCTGCGAGAACGACTTCTCGTTCCGCGAGGCCGGCACGTTCAGGCGCAGATAAAGCTCTACCGCCCGCTCGACGGAGTACGACGCGTCCTCCTCAGCCCCGCACGGGGCGGAAGGCTGCCGGAGCTCGTCGAAAAAGCGGGAGAACCAGAGGAACGCGGTGTTGTGGAGAGTTCCGAAGACGGGCAGACTCTCCTCGTAAAAACGGAGAAACTCCTCGTCGCTCGTCACCTCCGCGAGGCGGTCAGCGACGGTGCGCGTAAAGGCGGACGGCGCGCTCTCCGCGTCGGCGGGAAACGGCCCGCCGGCGTTCGGCAGGCGCGCGATGAGCGCGAGCGCCTCCTCATACGATTTTCCGGCCCGCAGGCTGTACAGAAACGCGGCCTCCCGCGGCTCGCGCAGATGGAAGCCGCCGTCTCCGCATATGCAGAGAAAGTTCTCGGCCTCCTCGCCGGAAAGGCCGAGGGCGAAGCACAGGCCGATGAGCTCCCCGCGGTCGGAGGGCTGGCCGCCGGAGAGCCAGGAGGACACGCGGCGGCGCAGGCTGTCGCGCTTGACGCCGGGGCGCACGGCGGCGAGCCGGCCGGGCAGCTCGCTCTCGGCGATCCCCCGCCGCGCGAGGAACGCCCGGAGCGTCTCCGCGAAGCTCCTCGGAACCATTCGCTCCGAAAAAAAGCGCGCGGCGTCCCCGGGGCGGTTCGCGCTCTCCGCGACCCCCTCCCATGCCCTCTGCGACAGGGCTGTAAACTGCTGATCCTGCATGGCGCTTTCCCCTCCCGGCGCTGCCCGAGGAACGTAACCCATAGGGTGGATCTCATGCCTCTTTTTGATACTTTTGCACAATAGAATCATTGTAACACATCGGGCTTTTTTTCGCAATACGATTCCATTTTCCGAAAAATCACATTTTTCCCGATTCTGCATATCATCTTGTTATTTTGGATGGAAAAAGAAAATCAGGAGACGCCGTTGTTCATTTTGATGCGCGGCTGCATCTTCCCTTTTGCGCGGAAAGCGGTATAATGATATCAATATGCGCCGCAGGGGGAGGAAAGCCCCGCCGGCTGTTTGAAACGCATTCGCCGGCTGCGCTGTATCAGGAGGAGCTGCCATGTCCAAAACCGAATTTTTCCTTGCATCCTCGCTTGAAAAAGTCTTTCCCGGGACGCGCCCGGCCCCGTACGAGAGCGCGCAGCTCTCCGTGTGGCGCGGGACGCGGGCGGCCGTTCAGCTCGTCTCCCTCGGTGGAGACGCGCAGGGCGGCGCGCTCGCCCACCGCTTTTCCGTCTCCGTGACGGGCGCGCCGGGGGAGGCGGAGCTGTTTTCGGTCGAGCTCGTCCCCTCCGATTTCCCGTGCTGGGAATCATCGCGGGAGGATCCGAATTACCTGACGCGGGAGCCGGGGCTGTTCCCCGATCTGCTCCGTCCGCTCGCGGACGGTTCCCTCGTGCCCGTTCCGCGCCAGTACCGCGCCGTGTGGATCTCGTTTTCCGTTCCGGAAACCGCAGCCCCGGGAGCGTACAGCGTTTCGATCGCCGTTACGCCGCAGGCGGAGGCCGCGGCGGCGGGGGAGGAGGGAGCCGTGCTTTCCCTGCGCCTGCGCGTCGGCTCCGTCCCGCTTGCGCCGCAGCGGCTGCTGCACACGGAGTGGTTCCACGCCGACTGCCTCGCCTCGTACTACGGCGTCAGGCCGCTGAGCGAGGAGCACTGGCATATTCTCGAGAAATTCATCCGGCAGGCCGGGCGGCGGCACGGGATCAACCTTTTGCTGACGCCCGTATTTACCCCGCCGCTCGACACCGCCGTCGGGGCGGAGCGGCCGACCGTCCAGCTTGTCGGCGTCCGCGTGCGCGGCGGCGCGTACTCGTTTGATTTTTCCGCCCTGCGCCGCTGGGCGGGGATATGCCGCGCAGCCGGAATTGATAATTTGGAGATCGCACACCTGTTTACCCAGTGGGGCGCAAAGGCGACGCCGAAGATTGTGGCGGACGCCGACGGCGTCATGAAGCGCATCTTCGGCTGGGACGTCCCGGCGGACAGCCCGGCGTACCGCCGCTTCCTCGAGGCCTTTCTGCCCGCCCTCCTCGCGGAGCTCGACGCCCTCGGCTATGACCGGGAGCACGTCTTTTTCCATATCTCCGACGAGCCGGGGGAGGCCGACCTTGAGGGCTATCTCGCCGCGAAGCGGCAGGCCGCCGATCTGCTCGAGGGCTGCCATGTCATCGACGCGATGAGCAGCCTCGAATTTTACCGGCGCGGCGTCGTCACCGAGCCTGTCTGCGCGAGCGATCACATTCAGCCCTTCCTCGACGCGCAGGTTGACCCGCTCTGGGTGTACTACTGCTGTGCGCAGGGCACGGATGTCCCGAACCGCTTCTTCGCGATGCCGAGCGCGAGAAACCGCGTGATGGGCGTCCTGCTCTACCTGTACCGGCTCCGGGGCTTCCTGCAGTGGGGGTACAATTTCTACTATTCGCAGTATTCCCGCTCGCTCATCGACCCGTTCGCCGTAACGCACAGCGGGTATGCCTTCCCGTCGGGCGACGCGTTTCTCGTCTACCCCGGTCCGGGCGGCGAGCCGATGACCTCCCTGCGCGCCGAGGCACAGAGCGAGGGGCTCACGGATCTGCGCGCCCTCGGGACGCTTGAAGCCCTCGCCGGCCGGGAGGCGGCGGAGCGCCTTGTCTTCAGCCTCGCCGGAATGGACAAGCTGACCTTCACAAGCTATCCCGCGTCCCCCGATTTTCTGCTCGCGCTGCGCGAGGCCGTCTTCGACGCAATCGAGCAGTCAATTTGACTGTCCGGGAGTTCGGCGCGCACTTTTCTCCGCAATGCAGGAGAAGGCTGTTTCCGGCGGCCGGATTAACGAAGCATCCTGCAATCGCCGAACATACGGCCCCGCGGTTCTTCCCGCTGTACCTTTTCTGCCGCGAAATGATTCTGAAGCCCCGCTTCCGGGGAAGGTTTTGATAGGAGAGGGAAATACATGAATCAGACTGCTTTACGTCCGACAGCGGAACAGAGATATGCCGATGAGCTGGCCGCTCTGGCCCGCTGGGATCGAAACAACCCCAAGCCGGAAAACTGGCGGCTTTCTCCCCGGGCGGTGCGCCTTTTTCTCCTGGGCACGCCGAAGGGACAGCCTCTGGAGCTGGACGGAGGGCCGGTAGCCATCCGAAAAAAATACTACGGCAATGACGCCCTGGTGGAACGGTGCATCATCACTCTGGCGGGCAACCGCGGACTGATGCTGGTGGGGGAGCCGGGTACCGCCAAAACCATGCTCTCCGAGCTTTTGAGCGCCGCTGTCAGCGGCTGCAGCACCAACACGGTGCAGGGCGCCGCCGGCACCACCGAGGATATGATCAAATACTCCTGGAATTACGCCCTGCTGCTGGCGAAAGGCCCTTGCCGGGAGGCGCTGGTGCCTTCCCCCCTCTATGTGGGCATGGAGAAAGGCATTCTCACGCGGTTCGAGGAGATCACCCGCACCCCCGCCGAGGTGCAGGACTGCCTCATCAGCGTGCTCAGCGATAAGGTGATGAATATTCCCGAGCTGGGAGATCAGGGGCTTCTCTTTGCGCGCCCCGGCTTCAATGTAATCGGTACGGCAAACACCCGGGATAAGGGCGTCAACGAGATGTCCAGCGCACTCAAGCGCCGCTTCAGCTTTGAAACCGTGCAGCCCGTAGGAGATGTGGCTCTGGAAAAGCAGATCATTCTGGACGAGGTGGAGGCCATGGCGCAGGGCGCCGGAATCTTTGTGCCGCTCGATGAGGACGCCGCCGCCCTGCTGGCGACCGCCTACCATGAGCTCCGCGAGGGCGTTTCCGCCGAAGGGGCGCGGCTGAAAAAGCCGGCAGCCGTGATGAGCACCGCAGAGGCCGTCTCCGTTTATTACCAGACTCTCATGAGCGCCTGGTATTACGGCGGGCCGGAACAGGCGCGGCATCTGGACGAACGGGCTCTGGCGGATAATCTGATGGGCGCGGTGGCCAAGGAGTCGCGGGAGGAGCTGGCGGCTGTTCGGGAATACTTCTCTACCATTGTGCAGAAAAAGGCAGAGCGGGAGGGCGGAGCATGGAAGCGGTTTTACGAGGCGGGAAAGCGGCTGAAGTGATTCCCTTTGATTATGGCGCGCCGGTCCTCTACTATCCGGTGCGCCACCATTCCCCGGCCTGCGCCTGGCATCTGGAACGCGCCATGGAACGGTACCGGCCGGAGCTGGTGCTGGTGGAGGGGCCGGAAAACGCCAATGCCCTCATCCCTATTCTGGCAAGCCCGCAGACGCGCGCGCCGGTGGCCCTCTACTATGCCTATCGGGATGACGCCGGTCTCCTGCGCGAGGAGGAATCGCCGGAAGAGCTGCCGCCGGAAACCTGCGCCTGCTACTACCCTTTCCTCGATCAGTCTCCGGAACTGGCCGCGCTGCGCCTGGCGGAGCGTCTGGGAATTCCCGCCCGGTTCATGGATCTGCCCTACGGCGAGATCCTGGCCGACACCCGGGCGGGAGCGGGGCTGCGCAGGGAGGAGGTCGCCGTCAGCTATGCCGGCGAAAGCTTCCTCTCCCCGGATCTGCTGTGGAAAAGCGTATGCGGGAAGACGGGGACCAGGGACTTTGAGGAGTTCTGGGAAAAGTATTATGAGAGCCGGGGATTTTCTCTCTCCACGGAGGAATTTGTGCGGCAGGTGAACGCCTGGTGTGTGCTGGCCCGCGAGAACACTCCCCGCCGGGAGATGGAGGAAGACGGATGTCTGGCCCGGGAGGCTCACATGGCCCGCCGCATCCGGGAGGCAGGGCAGTCCTGCAAAAAAATACTGGTGGTGGCC
>CASFAA010000328.1 GCA_949292505.1 uncultured Oscillospiraceae bacterium | reverse complement strand
GCGAGGGCCTCGAGTTCGGCGAGCGCGTGGTCGGCGGCTCCGTGCCGAAGAACTTCTTCCCCGCCGTCGAGAAGGGACTGCGCGAGTGCATCCTGAAGGGCCCCCTGGCCGGGTATCCGGTCGTCGGTCTGCGCGCGACGCTGTACGACGGCTCCTACCATCCGGTCGACTCGTCCGAAATGGCGTTCAAGACGGCGGCCTCCCTCGCTTACAAGGCCGGTATGCCGCAGGCGTCCCCCGTCCTGCTCGAGCCCATCGGCACGCTGAGCGCCACCGTTCCGGACGCGAACATGGGCGACGTCATGGGCGAGGTCAACAAGCGCCGCGGCCGCGTGCTCGGCATGAACCCCGCGAAGGAAGGCTACCAGACGATCGACGCCGAGGTTCCGATGGCGGAGATGGCCGACTTCTCCACCTATATGCGCCAGGTCACCCAGGGCAGAGGAAGCTTCAGCTTCGAGTTCGTCCGCTATGAGGAAGCTCCCGCGATGGTCGCGCAGAAGGTCGTTGAGGACGCAAAGGCGGCCGGCGAGGTCGAATAACAAATCCTCCCTGTTATACATTATATAATGTATACAGTCCGGAGAAATTGAAACGAACCGGAGACCGGGCAACCGGCCTCCGGTTTTTTGCGCCCCCCAAATTTCCCCCAACCAGAATAGACCGCGCCCCCGCCTCAT
The DNA here is from genome assembly GCA_949292505.1 of uncultured Oscillospiraceae bacterium. GTDB lineage: Bacteria > Bacillota > Clostridia > Oscillospirales > Acutalibacteraceae > Caccousia. Next base: position 1,911 of record CASFAA010000328.1, on the reverse strand, counting down.
ATCTATTACCGTAACGAGACGAAGGGGAGTGGGGAAGAATGTTCGTAATCTCCGTAAAGACGGGCAAGAGGCGGATCGTGCTGACACTGGCGGCGGCGCTCGCGGCGCTGACGGCGGTGCTCGCGGGAGGGAAGCTGCTCGGCGCGCGCGGCGCGGACAGCCTCCCGGCGGGGGAGACGAACGGGGAGAGGCTGGCGTTCCTTGCGGGTTACGGCTGGGAGGCGGAGGAGGAGCCGGTCGAGATGCGCGAGGTCATGATCCCGGCGGAGTTCGACGACGTGTATCTGCGCTACAACGAGGTGCAGAGGGCGCAGGGGATGGATCTCGCGCCGTACGCGGGGAAGACGTGCAGCCAGTGGATTTACCGCGTGACGAATTACCCGTCCGAGGAGGAGGTGCGCGCGGCGCTGCTCGTCCTTGACGGAAAAATCATCGGCGGGGACCTGAGCAGCACGGCGCTCGGCGGTTTCCTGTGCGGCTTCGGCGGCGAGGGGCTGGAAACGCCGTGGTCGCTGCCGCAGGAGAGCGCGGCGGAAAGCGCGCCCCCGACGAGCGAACCTACGGAGAGCGAATCTACGGAGAGCGCGCCGCCTGAGAGCGCCGCCCCGGCAAGCGGGGACGCCGCCGCGGAGGCCGCGGGCACGGAGATTATCCCCGACGACGCGTGGCCGATTGACTGAGGATTGATTTTTCCTATCCAATCCGGTATCATGAAAACAAAGCGCTTCCGCCAAGGACGCGGAGCGAGTAAAGAGTTTTGCCCAAGCGAAGCAGAGCGCTTGCACTGAAAACGCGGAGCGAGTGAAAAGGAAAAGGGAAATGGAACGAATCGATAAAATTCTGGCGCTGCACAATTACGGGAGCAGGAAGGAGGTCGGGGGACTGATCCGGAGCGGAGCGGTGACGGTCAACGGCGCGCCGGTCAAAAAGCCCGACCTCAAGATTGACCCGGAGAGGGACGAGGTGAGGGTTTCGGGAGAGCGGGCCGTCCTGAGGAGGCGGGTCGTCCTCATGATGCACAAGCCTGCGGGGGTGCTCTCGGCGACGCGGGACGGAAAGGGCGAGACGGTGCTCGACCTGCTGCCGCCGGAGCTGTACCGGCGGGGCCTGTTCCCGGCGGGGCGGCTCGACAAGGATACGACGGGCCTGCTCATCCTCACGGACGACGGCGATCTCGCGCACCGGATGCTTGCGCCGAAGAGCCACGTCTACAAGCTCTACGAGGCGCGGCTGGACAAGCCCGCTTCCCCGGAGGACGCCGAGGCGTTCGCACGCGGCCTTCAGGCGGGAGAGCTCGAGTGCCTGCCGGCGGAGCTTACCTTCACCGGCGATCCGCTCACCGTGCGGGTGCGCGTGCGGGAAGGAAAATTCCATCAGGTGAAGCGGATGTTTCACGCCGTCGGGAAGGAAGTGACGGCGTTAAAGCGCCTCTCCATCGGGAAATTGCAGCTCGATCCGCTGCTTGCGCCGGGCGAAGCGAGGCTTCTGACGGCGGCGGAGGAGGCCTTGATCTTCGAGTAAAACGTCCGTGCGCAAATTTTACGAATTTGAAAAACACCGTTTGGCATTTGTCAGATTGTCATAATGATTATCCGTAAACTTTGGGTAAAAAAGGTCTGTTCAATCGTCCCCGATTCTGGTATGATAATTACACAAGTTCAGGCGGTCCGCTCGGGGCTGCGACAAAACGCTTTGATTCAGGAGGATTATTATGGCAAGCGTATCTTTGAAAAACGTCTACAAAATTTACGATGGCGGCGTAACGGCGGTTACGGACTTCAACCTGGAAATTGCCGACAAGGAGTTCATTATCCTCGTTGGTCCTTCTGGCTGCGGTAAGTCCACCACCCTGAGAATGATCGCCGGTCTGGAAGAGATCAGCAAGGGCGAGCTGTACATCGGCGAGACCCT
>CASFAA010000327.1 GCA_949292505.1 uncultured Oscillospiraceae bacterium | reverse complement strand
CGTCGTCCCCTCCCGGCGCGCCTCCTGCGCGCACGCTCAGCCCCACGCCGACGCCGACGAATACAGCGCCAAGGACTGCGGCGAGCCACGGCAGCTCCGCGAGCTGCGGCCACAGAGGCGGGAACCGCTCAAACAGAGCATAGAAGGCGGAAAAGCCGCCTCCCGCCACGGCGGAACAGACGAGGAACTCCCTGCCGAGGAGCTTCCAGCCTGCCGCGTAGCACAGCACGTTCATGACGAAGCCCGACGCGGCGGGCGAGACGCCGAACCAGTGCTGCAGCAGCAGCGTCATGCCGAGAACGCCGCCCTCGGTCACATTCGAGAGCGCATGGACGTTGTACAGGCCGAAGGCGAGAATCGCGCTGCCAAGCAGAATCTGCGCGTACCGCCTCCGCTTTCCGGTGGTAAACAAAATAACACATCCTTTCCCGTCCAGTATACCATGCGCCGCCTTTTTCCGCAAGGGCAGGGGCAGAAGGCGGCAAAGCGCAGGACGCATGAGAGATTGTCGTAAAAACGTGCGAAGGATGTTTACATTTTCCGCATTGCCTCCCGTTTATTTTCTATGGTATAATAGTAATAAAGAGACGCGCAAAATGCAGAGGACGGCCGCGTCCGGTGGTAAGCGCTTCTCCGCCGGCATATCTTCAAATAGAAAACGGAGGAATTTCGCCCTGCGAAGCAAGCCTCCCGCAAAGGGGGAATCCTGTGACAGCATTGCTTCTTCTCGCTGCCGTCGTGATCTTTGCCTGCATTCTCGGAAACCGCGTGTCCCAGCGCTTCGGCGTGCCGACGCTGCTCGCGTTCATCATCCTCGGAATGCTGTTCGGCTCCGACGGAGTGTTCCGCATTGACTTTGACAACTACCGTATTGCGGAGGACGTCTGCTCCGCGGCGCTCATCGCCATCATGTTTTACGGCGGCTTCGGCACGAACTGGCAGGAGGCCAAACCCGTCGCGGTGCGCGCCGGGCTGCTCTCGTCGCTCGGGGTGGTGCTCACGTCGCTCCTGACGGGTCTGTTCTGCCGGTTCGTTCTCGGCCTGTCCATGCTCGACGGTATGCTGATCGGCTCGATCCTCGGGTCGACCGACGCGGCGTCCGTGTTCTCCATCCTGCGCTCGAAGCGGCTCAACCTCAAGGGCGGCACCGCCTCCCTGCTCGAGGTGGAGAGCGGCTCGAACGACCCGTTCGCCTACATGATGACGGTGCTCCTGCTCTCCGCGATGCAGGGCGAAGGGCTCACCGCGGCGTCCATTGCGATCACGTCGGGGCTGCAGCTCGTCCTCGGCGTCTTCTTCGGCCTCCTGATCGGCAAGCTCGGCATTCTGCTGATGCGTCGCTTCCCGTTCGGGGCGAGCGGGCTGGACGCCGCCTGCCTGCTCGGCCTCGCGCTGCTCTCGTACGCCGTGCCCTCGCTGCTCGGCGGGAACGGCTACCTCTCCGCGTATCTCGCCGGTCTTCTGCTCGGAAACGCCGATCTGCCCGGCCAGCGCGGGCTCGTCCACTTCTTCGACGCGGCGACGGGCCTGATGCAGATGCTCATCTTCTTCTTGCTCGGCCTGCTGAGCTTCCCGTCGCGCCTGCCGCAGGTGCTGGCTATCGCGATCCCCATCGCTCTGTTTCTCACGTTCGCGGCGCGCCCTGGGGCCGTCTTCCTGCTGCTCTCGCCGTTCCGCTGCTCGGTGCGGCAGCAGCTGCTCGTCTCCTGGGCCGGACTGCGCGGCGCGGCCTCGATTGTGTTCGCGATAATGGCCGTCAACTCCCCCGCCGTCATCGAGGGAGACGTCTACCACGTCGTGTTCGCCGTGGTGCTGCTTTCCATCACCTTCCAGGGGACGCTGCTCCCCGCGGCGGCGCGCAGGCTTGACATGATCGGCAGCGGCGACGATGTCATGCGCACCTTCAGCGACTACGCCGCGGAGACGGAGGTCGAGTTCATCCAGCTCGACGTCTCCCCCGGCCATCCGTGGGAGGGGAAGACCATCCGCGAGCTGGCGCTCCCGCCCGGGCTGCTGTGCGTGATGATTCTCCGCGCAGAGAAGCCTCTGACGCCGCGCGGCAAGACCGTCCTCCGCGCGGGGGACGCCGTCGTCCTGTGCGCCGCGTCCTTCACCGGCCACGAGAAGGAAATCACCCTCTCGGAATTCCCGCTGACGGACAGCCATCCCTGGGTGCAGAAGCGGATCAGCAGCCTCGCGCTTCCGCCGCAGGAGCTGATCGTCCTCGTCCGTCGGGACGGGAAGGACTTCGTCCCCGGCGGCGGCACCCTGCTCAAGAGCGGCGACCGCGTCGTCGTCGGAAAAAGCTGACGCTCCCGAAACGCCCTTCCGCATCGCGCGGGAGGGCGTTTTTGCGCCGCGGCGGCTCGGTTGACAAAACCTCCGCGGCATTGTATAACAGAACCAGACAACGCGAGACAGGAAGGAGATATCAGCATGGTCAAAACCGAACCGGGAAAACTCATCTGGAAAACAAACGGCGAGACCGTCGTCATTGAATCGTGGGGCGAGAACGCGCTGCGCGTCCGCGCCGTGATGCAGGGAGAAATCACGGAAACCGGGTACGCGCTTCTCCCGCAGGAACCCCTTCCCTGCCGGACGGAGACGGGGGACGGCTTCGCGAAAATCACGAACGGCAAGCTCACGGCGCGGATCGAGCTGGCCTCCAGCGGCTGGCGGAAGGATCACGGCAGGATTACCTTCTTCGACGAGCTCGGCAAGCCGCTCTTGGGCGACGTCGACGAGTCGGACGGACCGAGCCATCACCCGCGCGTGTTCCGCCCCCTCGGCGCGGACGCCCGGCTGACGTGCAGCTTCAAGGCATACCCCGGCGAAAAGCTGTACGGGATGGGGCAGTATCAGCTCGGGCGGCTGAATCTCAAGGGCTGCGTCCTCGAGCTTGCGCAGAAGAACACGCAGGCGTCGGTGCCGTTCGTCGTGTCCTCGCGCGGGTACGGCTTCTTCTGGCACAATCCGGCGATTGGGCAGGCGATCTTCGGCGAGAACCGGACGGTCTGGACGGCGGAAAGCTGCCGTCAGTGCGACTACTGGGTCGTCGCGGGGGACACGCCCGCCGAGATCCAGCAGGCGTTTGCGAAGGCGACCGGCCTGCCGCCGATGATGCCGGAGTACGGCCTCGGCTTCTGGCAGAGCAAGGCGCGGTACTGGACGCAGGAGCAGGTGCTCGAGGTCGCGCGCGGCTACAAGGAGCGCGGACTCCCGCTGGACGTCCTCATCATCGACTTCTTCCACTGGCCGCGCATGGGCGACTTCCGCTTCGATCCGGAATTCTTCCCCGACCCGAAGGGGATGGCGGACGAGCTGCGCGCACTGGGCATCGAGCCGATGGTCTCCGTGTGGACGCCCATCGACTACCGGAGCGAAAACTTCGAGGAGATGATGGATCAGAACCTGCTCGTCCACGTCGAGCAGGGGATGGAGATCACGCTGCGGTTCTTCGACGGGGAAACCCTGTATCTCGACACGACGAATCCTGACGCCCGCCGCTACGTCTGGGATAAGCTGCGCAAAAATTATGTCGAAAACGGGATCCGCGCGTTCTGGCTCGACGAGGCGGAGCCCGGCTACATGAAATACGACTACGCGAACTACCGGCTTCACCTCGGCTCCTCGCTGCAGGTCGGGAACCTCTATCCGCAGGCGTACGCCCGCATGATCTGCGAGGGCCGGCAGGCGGACGGCGAGGAGGAGATCGTCAGCCTCGTGCGCTGCGCCTGGGCCGGCTCCCAGCGGTACGGCGCGCTTGTCTGGTCGGGCGACATCGCGAGCACCTGGGAATCGTTCCGCCGCCAGCTCTGCGCGGGACTCAGCATCGGAATGGCGGGAATTCCCTGGTGGACGACCGACATCGGCGGCTTCTTCGGCGGAGACGTGCGCGACCCCGCGTTCCATCAGCTGCTCCTGCGCTGGTTCCAATGGGGCGCCTTCTGCCCCGTCATGCGCCTGCACGGCGCGCGTCTGCCGCAGACCGATCACACAAACGCCCGCGGCGAGCTGATTCTCGACGAGGGCGCGCCGAACGAGATCTGGAGCTTCGGGTCTGAGATGGAGCGGCTGCTCGCGCGGTTCATCCGCATCCGCGAGCTTATGCGGCCGTACGTCCGCTCCCTGATGCAGGCGGCGCACGAAACGGGCGAGCCGCTGCTGCGGCCGATGCTGTATGACTTCCCGGAGGACGACGCCGTCTGGGATCTGTGGGATCAGTATCTGTTCGGGCCGGATCTGCTCGTCGCGCCGGTGCTTGAGCCGGACGCAGCCTCCCGCACCCTCTATCTGCCCAAGGGGCGCTGGACGCACCTGTTCTCGGGCATGACGTTCGAGGGCGGCTGCCGCGTCGTCGTCCCGACGCCGCCGGAGGAAATTCCCGTCTTCCTGCGGGACGGAAGGCACGCGGAGTGGATTGAGGCAATCCGGTCGCTGTAAGCCGGAGCCTGTCAAAGGGGGGACAAGTCATGGGAGAGCGCGCAGTCGTGCGCGTCGCGGCGCCGGAGGACGCGGCGGCCATCCTTGCCGTCTACGCGCCGTACATCAGGCGGACGGCCGTCACGTTTGAATACGAACCGCCCTCGCTTGAGGAATTCCGGGGCCGGATCGAGCGCACGCTGGTCAGGCACCCGTACCTTGTCGCGGAGGAGGACGGCGAGATCCTCGGCTACGCGTACGCCGGGACGTTCATCGGCCGCTCCGCGTGCGACTGGGCGGCGGAGGCGTCGATCTACCTGCGCGCCGAATGCCGCCGCGCCGGGCTGGGCCGCAGGCTGTACACGGCGCTCGAGGCCGTCTGCCGGGCGCAGAATATTGTGAATCTCAACGCGAGCATCGCGTGCGCCGACGAGGAGGACGAATATCTCACGGCGGACAGCCTGCGCTTCCACGAGCGGATGGGCTTTCACTGCATCGGGAAATTCAGCAAATGCGGGTACAAATTCGGGCAGTGGTACGATCTCGCCTGGATGGAGAAATGGATCGGTCCGCACGGCGCGCCGCCCGCTCCGATCCTGTTTCCCGCGCTGCCGCAGGAGGCTTTGCTCGCGTGCGGCGTCCGGCCTCGAAACCACACTTAACGCAAAACGGGGAGAAAGCAGCTTTGGCTTTCTCCCCGTTTTCCTATTTGATTGCCCGCAGGGTGAAGGTCGGCCCCCAGCTTTTCAGCACCTCGACGCTCGAAAAACCGGCGCCGCGCAGCGCCTCCCGCTCGTGCTCCACCGTCAGCGGCGTATCGTAGTGATAGAATACGCCGTCCGAAAGCCCTTCCTCCGCCTTGAGGCGAAGCAGCTCGCTCCGGCGGAAGCGCTCCTCCTCATCCGAGAGGGCGAAGTAGTCTGTCAGGACGAAATATCCGCCGTCCTTCAGGGCGTCCCGTACCCTCCGATAGAGGGGAAGCTTCTCGTCCTTCGTGAAATGATGAAGGGATTCGACGGAGATCGCGGCGTCAAACGCGTTTTCGCCGAACGGGACGTCGAAGTACGAGCCCTGAATCAGCGTGAGGGCGCGGCCGGGAAACTTTTCGCGCAGAGCGCCCAGCATCCCCGGTGCAAGATCGATGCCCATCACCCGCGCGGTGGGATTGAGCGGAAAATACTGCTCAAGCTCGAGTCCCGTCCCGCAGCCGAGGTCAAGAATGCGGGCGTCCGGCTCCGTCGGCAGGAGCCGCGCCGCGAATGGGTAGAATTCCTGCGCGGCGTCGATGCACGTCAGCTGATGGTTGTCGTATTCGTCCAAACGGGCGTCAAAAAACTCGCCCATCCTTTCCAGCATTCCGATTTCTTCCTTTCTGTCTGTGGACGGGGCAGACGGCTCACCGCCCCCTGCGGCGGACGTCCTCCTCGACGTCTTCCTTCCAGCTGCTGCTGAGATTCTCGTCGCCGCGGATGGACGACACCGCCCGCGCCATCGCCTCGTAGTTCAGGCGGATGCCCTGGCTGTCGCAGCGGAAATTTGCGGCGCGGCTCGGGGCGATGCCGAGGCGTCCCGCCGTGCCGACGGCGTCGATGTTCGCGCCGAGGAACAGGAACTCCCAGCCGTACTTCTCCTTCTGCCGCTCGATCATGGATTTCACCTCCGGCGCGGTGTACCGGACGCTGGCGTTCTCCATGCCGTCGGTGTTGATGACGAAGATCGTGTGCGCCGGAACGTCCTCCGGGCGGGCGTACTTGTGGATATTCCCAATGTGGTGAATCGCGCCGCCGATCGCGTCGAGCAGCGCGGTCGAGCCGCGGACGAAATAGTCGCGCTCCGTGATGGGCTGCACGTTCCGCACGCTGAGGCGGTCGTGAAGAACCTCCGTCCTGTCGTCAAACAGGATGGTGGAGACGTACGCCTTTCCCGGCTCATGCTTCTGCTTTTCAATCATCGCGTTGAAGCCGCCGACGACATCCTTCTCCATGCCGTGCATCGAACCGCTGCGATCGAGAATAAAAACGAGCTCCGTGCTTTCCTTCTTCATGTGAAATTCCCCTTTCCGAATCGTTGTGATTCCAGTATAGGGGAAAACGGGACGCAGATGGTCGCCCGTCAGGCGACAAATGGCTCAACCGCCGAGAAGGCTTTGGTCGAAGGCGAACAGCGCCTCGTTGATTTCAAAGATATTGCAGCGCCCCCTGGCGATGAAGTATTCGACGATGACGTCAAACTTGCTCGATGGGGAGAACGCGAAGCCGGCCTTGCGCAGCAGCTCGCGCGCCTCGTCCAGCGGCAGCTCCAGCGCGACGGCGAAGGCCATCGCCGTCGGCTTCGACGGGCGGTACTGCGGGTCGGAGCGGATTTTGGAGAACAGCTTGCGGTCGACGTTCGCTTTCTTGTAGCACTGGGCGTCCGTCATGCCGGACTCGTCGATCTTGCGCAGAAGCATCTGGGAAAAGCTCTCGTCGAGACAGCCCAACATCTCGGCAAGGCTGCGCCCGTCCGCGGCGGCAAGGTCGGCGCTCTCCTCCCTATAGGCGGGGAAGGGCGCAGAGGCGGCGTACTTCGGGCGGGCCTCCATCCTGCGCTGCTGCACGCGGGCTTCGCTGTCCTCGTGCGCTTCCACATAACGGTCGTCGATGTAGGAGGCGACGTCCGAAAACATCCTGCCGACGACGTCGCACGACAGGCGGTCGAAGAAGACGAGCGAAACCGTCATGTCGTGGGTGAGCAAAAACTCGGCAATCGTGTCCACGGCGACGCGAACCGCCTGATCCTTCGGATAGCCGTACACGCCGGCGGAGATCAGCGGGAAAGCCACTGTCTCCAGCTCGTACAGGACGGCAAGCTCGAGCGAGGAGCGGTACGCGGACGCGAGCAGCTCCCGTTCGTGACAGCCGCCTCCCCTCCACACCGGCCCGACCGTGTGAATCACGTATCGGGCGGGCAGACGGTAGCCCTTTGTGATCTTCGCCTGCCCCGTCTCGCAGCCGCCGAGCGTACGGCATTCCTCGAGCAGCTCAGGTCCTGCGGCGCGGTGGATGGCGCCGTCCACGCCTCCTCCGCCGAGCAGGCTTTCATTCGCGGCGTTGACGATGGTGTCAACCTCCATCCGTGTAATGTCGTTGCGAACCAGCAGCAGGGGCATTCCCCCACCTCCCATCGTGATGCTGTTCTTATCATAGCACGCGGCAGGGCGCGTGGCAAGCGGGCAAGGGAGCAGAACCGGTATCAGGGAATGTTCAGATCATGGTTGTCAAAACATATCATGCTTCCCCTCCGTCTGCCGGGAATGCGTCCGCTTTCCGGATGGGAAAATACAGGTATTCCTTTCCTGACGCCGGATTGGTGAATTCGTGCACCGCGCCGGCGAGGGGAATCCCCTCCTCGCGCATGAGACGGATAGTTTCTTCAAACGCTCCGCTGCGGTTTTCCACCACGAGATACTCATAGCCCGGAATGATCCATTTCACCCAGCCGTCCGGCGCGGCGGCAGTTTCCTCGCACTCCACGCCCGCAAGGTACAGGCCCTTCCGAAAGCCGTCCTCCCACGGCTGAAACGAACGGGAAAAATCGGACATGACGCCCCAGACGCCCGCGAGATTCCCGTCTGCGTCCCGCTTGGCCAGGGGCGCCGCCTCGCTGAAATGCGCATTCGCATCAGCCCACAGCCTTTGCACAAATCCTTCGCCGTCCAGAGTTGAGCCTTCTTTGCCGATGACGGCAAACGATCCTTTGGTAACCTTCTCCATCCTGCTCCTCCTCAAATGATTCATCTGCCGCTCTCTTGCAGCGCGTCCTGCAAAAATGGCTTGAAATAAAAACAAGGACAGTCCGCTAAGACTATCCTTGTCTCTGAATGTCATGAAACATTCGGTATGGTGGGCCATCAAGGACTCGAACCTTGGACCGATCGGTTATGAGCCGACTGCTCTGACCAACTGAGCTAATGGCCCGGCTGCATTTCCCAGCGCCGTGCAGTACGGGAAATCGATAACGAATTTATCTTATCACATTCATAACTTCAGCGCAAGCATTTTTTGCGGGACCAGCAGAATCCCGCAAAAACAGCATACAATAGTCAATCCACCGGCGTTAAAAGTATATATCCGCTTTTCTCCGCTTCCTCGGGAAAGCTGAGGAAAACAGGCAGACGCAGCAGCCCGGCAAGTTCTTCGAGCTTGTTTTTCGCCTCGTGAACGTTTTTGTCATGCCAGAGCTGCCCGATCGCTTCCCTGCCCGCCGCGCTGCAAATCTCGGAGAGAAAAAAAGGAGGAGCGGTCGATTCCCTGCCGCGCTCCGTATGCCAGCAAAAATCTTCGGCTTTGCCGTCGGCGGCGTCAAGATAGGAGACATGGAGCGAGGCGTTTTGCTCCACCGAGAGAGCAAGGACGGAGGTAGAAAAAATCTCCGCGACAAGATAAAGGTCGGCGCTTGTCATGACGCTTCCGGCGCACAGAGCGAGGGATTCAAAGGGAAGCCACGTCTGCTTTTGATCATAGGCGAGGAAGACGGTCGAGAGCGCCCGAAGCTGGCAGAAAAGCAGCTCTCGAAGATATTGCCGCGTCGAAGGCGCGAGGCGCTCCTCCTCAGGCAGTGTGCGCAGCAGCGTTCTCAACTCGCGGCGCGTGCTGTCCATACGAACATTTTCCTCGCCCCCCAGGCCCCTGAGAACGGTGAGGAGCTCCTCTCGGGTGAAACCCTTGTTTTTCAGAAAGAGGAAGGTTCTTGTTGAATACATTCCGGCCGCCTCCGTGAACTGCAATATCTTGGCGCGGGACAGAGGGAACGAAAAAACCCGAACGCGTAAGCGTTCGGGTTTTTCACTGGCTCCCCAAGTTGGACTCGAACCAACGACCCTGCGATTAACAGTCGCATGCTCTACCGGCTGAGCTATTGAGGAATGTTTGTGTTGGCGTCTCCCTATTGTC
>CASFAA010000326.1 GCA_949292505.1 uncultured Oscillospiraceae bacterium | reverse complement strand
CGCCTGGCCGTCTTTCTTCACCGTCGTGATCGCGTTGTACAGCACGCCGTCCCGCACATGGTAGACGTTGAGCAGGAGATTGTTCGCCGACAGCAGCCACTCCGTTCCGGCCTGCTCGCCGCCGGCGATGCACCAGCTCTTTTGCACGCCGTCCGCGTTCGAGTATCCGTACGAATCATACGGGCTGAACAGCCGCACTCTCTCCTCGCTGTCGATGCCCGCATCCATGACGCAGGCCCCCTGATCGGAGATCGCCGCGATCGCGGGTATCACCGTCTCGTTGATGTAGTTCACCATCGTCTCCCCCGTCTGCTCCGACGGCATCATGTACAGATACAGGCCGTCTTCGTTCACCACCTTGGTGCAGCCCTCCGGCACAATGCTCGTCATATCGAACCCGAGGCGGTAGGGTTCCGGGTCGCCCTCGGTGGGAACGGGGAACTCGGCGGCGCTCTCCTCGGACGCCGCGCTGTCCGCCACGCTGTCCGGCGTGCTGTCAGACGCCGCGCTGTCCGACGGCGCGCTGCCGGCGGACGCCTGTCCCGACGAGGACGCCGAGCCGCAGGCCGCGAGAGAAAGGACCATACAGAGCGCGAGCACAAGCGCAAAACCTTTTTTCATCATCAAAAACCCTCCGTTTACAAAATCAGTTGTGTCACTCCACCGTCACGCCGGTCGGGTCCATCCGCAGGAACGTGAAGGAGCCGGACTCGTCGGACAGGATCAGCGTGTCGCCGTCCACCTGCCAGGTGTAGCGCGTCTCCGTCCCGTTTTCAAAGACGTACACCAGCTCGTCCCCGACGACGTCCCAGTCGTCGAAGTACTTCTCCCGGGTCAGCACGTTGTCCCCCGAGTCGTACACGCCGTACCAGCTGCGCTCCTCCTTCGGGTTGAGGTACCACACGCGCAGGCTCGACGAATCCCTGTCGTACACCCAGACGCCGCACAGCTCCTCCGGCTTGTTTTCCTCGTAGTCCGGGAACGGGACGGCGCCCAGCGGCACAAAGACCGTCTCCGACTCGCCGATGGTCGCGTACAGGACGGATTTCTTGTCCAGGAGGACGGTGAACGACTGCACATTGTTGGTATACGGGTAGTCCTTGATGTCGTATGTGAGCACGTTGTCCGCGAGCGTCCACTCCATCTCATAGACCGTGCGCTCGTTGTCGGTCGTGAAACGCCCGGTGCCGCCCTCGTCGTACGTGAAGATCACGCCGGGCGCGGTGCTGCTCTGCCATGTGTGTACGGCCGTCAGAAATTCCTCGTCCGTGCAGGCCGTGTAATCCACTGCGCTCGCGCTCTCCGGCGCGCCGACGCTCTCCGGCCGGGAGGACGGCGCGCTGTCCGAGTCCGAGGCCGCCGTCCCGCCGCAGGCGGTGAGCGCGGCGAGCGCGCAGGCCGCCAGCAGAAGTGTAAATCGTTTTTTCATCGTTTTTCCTCCGTTTTCGCTTTGTGCCCGCGCGGTCAGCCCGCCGGGTAGAATGTGTCCGCCTCGGTGAAGCGCGCTTCCACGGCGAGCTTTCCGTCCGTGGTCAGGTAGCCCAGCAGCCCGCTCTCCGCGTCCATGTAGGCGACCATGCCGCTGCCGCAGTAGAAATAGCCGCTGATCGACGGGTCGTCCATGATGACATTGCCCTCGGTGTCGATGAGGATCCACCTGTCGCCGTCCTTCACCTTGCCGACGCCCTCCCAGAAGGTACACACGCCGAGGTACGGGTCCGCGCCCGTCGTCGCCCCGCTGACGTCGACGTACTTCGGCTCGATCACCACGCTGCCGTCCCCGTCGATGAAGCCCCACAGACCGTCGATGCGCACCGGCGCAAGCCCGCAGCTGAAGATGCCGGCCTCCTCGAACTCGAAGTCGATCGCGACGCTGCCGTTTTTGTCGATGAAGCCGTAGGCGCCGCTCTTGTTCTGCGCCAGATACAGGCCGTTTTCGCAGTACTTGAGGTACGGGTATTCGCAGGGCACAACCACGTTTCCGCTTTCGTCGCACAGGCCGTAGAGGTCGTCGCCGTGGAACGGGCCGCCGGGCTTGACCTTCACCATCATGTTCGGGTCAAAGCCGTTTTCGTCCGCATAATACTCTTTGGAGATTTCCGCGAGAATATTGCCGTTTGTATCAATGATGACCGGCGCGTCCTCGCTGCCCATCTTCGCGTCCGTGCTCTCGTTGACCCGGCGGGCGGCCACGGCCTTGCCGCTTGTGAAGTTGGACGCAAAGCCGAAGAAGTAGGTGCTGGCGTAGCTCGAGCCGGTGACCTTGGGCAGGCCGCTCGCGCTGAACAGGACGCTGCCGTCCGTGTCGATGTAAATATTGTCGTAGTCGTTGCCGGTCTCGATCTCGACGGCCGCGATGCCCTCGCGGAACTTCACCGAGCTCTTGAGCTGGTAGGTGCTCCCGTCGGTGTCGCGCACCTCGGGGATGACCGCCGCGCCCGTGCTGTCGATGTAGGCCCAGCTTCCGCCCTCGAGCTGCACCATCGCGCGCCCGCCGGAGAAGCCGTAGGCGCGCTGGAACTGCGGCTCGATGCGCCACGCGCCCGTCTTGTCGATGTAGCCGTACAGCCCGGTGTCCGCGTCCTGCACGGCCGCGAGGCAGCCGTCGTCGGACAGCAGCACAGGCTCGAGCGCGCCGGACGCGCCGCCGGACGAACCGGTGGGCAGCGTGCCGGTGTACTCCGGCAGCGGATTTTTCGGGTTTGCGTTGTACTCCTCCAGCATCAGCAGGAACTCGGCCACGGCCTCGTCGCCCTCCGTCAGCTCGGACATGTCCACCGGCGGGAAGTCATCCGCCCGTATGGCTGTCTCCTGCACGTGCTCAAAAAAGAGCTGCGCCTCGCTGTTCTCCGACGGCGAGAGGATGACGAACGGCTGCGGGTCCATCTCGTTCACGTAGCAGCGGATGAAGATGTCCTCCGCCTCGCTGACCATCAGCACGGCGTTCATCGTGGCGGACGCCGTCTCGGGATAGCAGTACAGCGTCCAGGTCGACGGCGCCTCCAGTGTGACGCCGTAGCCGTCGTAGTAGGTCCACTCGGTGTCGGCGAACGGCACGTTCCGCCCGCCGCCGGAGGCGTGCGCGCCCGACGCCGCGCCCGACGACGCCGTCTGCGAGGACGGTCCGCCGCAGGCGGCGAGGGCGAGCAGGCAGCACGCCAGAATGATCGAAAGCAGTTTTTTCAAGTTTTTTTCCTCCTTGTACCCCGCCGTCAGATGATGCCGCGTTCGTACGCCAGCGACTCCTGGGCGTCATAGCACTCTTCCAGCCATCCGCTCTCCTTCAGCTCGGCGATGACCGCGTTGAAGGTCTCGCAGAGGTCCTCATTCCCCTTCATAAGAATCAGCCCGTTGCCGCGGAAGTCCGGCGTCGGCACCATATAGCCGCACTGGGCGACGTCCCCGGCGACGATGGCTTCCACGATCTCATCGGCAAACATCTTGTTGAACGTGGTGAACACGCAGGCGTCGATCTCCCCGGCGACCAGCGCCTCGAGGATCGCCTCGTTGCTGGGCAGCTCGCGCAGCTCCGCGCCGGGATACTTCTCGGCCACGCTCTTCACCTGAATGGAGCCCTCGAGCACGCCGAAGCGGACGTTGTTGAGATCCTCCTCGCTCTGCACCATCTCGCGCAGCTCCGGCTCGGCGTCCGACGCAGACGCCGAAGCGGAGGCGGAGTCCGCCTCCTCCCCGTCGCGCTCGGGCCACGGCAGCGGACGGGTGCTCAGAAAGACCTCGTCTCCCCCTTGCTCCCGCACGTCGAGCCGGTCGGTCATCTCATAGACGGCGAGCCGTTCCTCGGTGATCGCATAGTTGCCCATGGAGAGATCCGTGTCCCCGCTTGCCACCGCCTGAAGATCCTCCGCGAGCGTGTCATACTGTACGAATTCCACCTCGACGCCCATCTTCTCCGCGACGCGGCGGCACAGCTCCGGGAGGTACCCGGCGCAGGTGCCCGCGAGCTCGCCGTACACCTCCGGGTCGTCCGGCAGAAAATAATTGAGCTTCGCATTGCCGGACATGCCGACGATCATCACGCCGCGTTCCTGGATCGCCTCCGTGGAATGATATTCGGGCGTCGTCTTCGGGTCCGGCTCCGGTTCCGAGGATGAGGACGCGCTCTGCGGCGCCGGTGGCGCGCTCCGGCTCTCGGCCGATCCCGGGGACGAGGCATTGCCTCCGCAGGCCGCGAGGCATAGAAGCATTGACAGAGCCAAAGCAAGGCTCATCCCTCTTTTGAACATCTGGATCCCCTCCCAAAGTTTCATTGTCGTGATATGATGATACATGCAAACCGCGCCTTTTTGCAGTTCACAGGCGCGCCATTTTTTCAAAAAAAGGGGTTCGTATGTGTGACATATGGCAAAACAGACACAGAGCGCCGCTTTCCCGGCGGAAAGCGGCGCTCTGTGTGAGTCAGTCTTCGTCTGCATCAAAAAAAGACCATGCCGGCAGGTGCGTTCCGGCGTCGTGTCCGTCTCGGAACGCTCTCCCGCGTTCGCTATTTCAGCAGGGCCTCCAGTTTCTCCCTGTCCAGAATCGTCACCAGACCCCGGGACAGCTTCACCATGCCCGCGGCCTGAAAATCCCGCAGCGTGCGTGTGATCACCTCGCGGTGGGAGCCCAGATGGTTGGCGATGATCTCATGGGTGATGCGCAGCTCGAGCGTCTCCTCGATGGAGGCCTCCTGCAATAAAAAGGCGGCCACCCGTTTGTCCATGCTCTTCCACATGAACTGCTCCATTCTGCACATGACCTCGGTAAAGCGGCTGGCCATCAGTTCGTTGGTGTAGTTTGATACCGCCGTGGACTGAGCCATCAGCCCGTGGTAGATTTCGGACGGAATGGTCCAGAATTCCGTGTCTTTTTCCGCCTGAATGGTCACGTCAAACTGAATGGAGCGGATGACGCAGGGAGCGCAGAACAGGCAGAGATCTCCGTCAAACAGCCGATAGATGGTGATCTCCCGTCCCTCCTCCGAGTAGACAAGAGCCCGCAGCTGTCCGGAACGGATGAGGACAAGCCCGGCGCAGTCCGTGCTGCCTCCGCGCAGAATCGTGCCTTTCTTCACCGTCCGACAGGTCAGGGAATCCAGAAGCAGGCGTTGCTGGCGGGGTTGAAGTTGGTCCCAGATGGGAAAATAGGTTTCAAAGCTCATAGCGCGCCCTCCTCATGGTGCCCTCAGTAGAAGGGATGAAACGGGCGGCTGTCAATCGGCGCAAGAAAGAGCCCCGGCAGAGCCGTTCGGCGGACCCCGAAAAAACGGCCGCATGGTGATCTCATCACAGACAAAGTCCACCCCTTTCCTGTATTCTGAATTCGGAGCAAAGAAATTCAAAACAACAAACGAGTTTTCGCTCTGATACATTTCAGCTCAAAGGAGGTTGTTTTATGAGAAGCATCACCACATTGGATCTGCAGTACGCCCACCGGTTTTACGGATTCAGGGGCGAAGCCCAGTATCTCCACGGGCACACCGGCGTGCTGACCATCGAGGTGGAAGACACCGTCGAGCCCGGCGTCAACATGGTTTTTCCCTGCAACGAAATTCAAAAGACCGCCTGGTCCGTTTTGAAAAATTTTGACCACGCGCTGATTCTGCGCGAGGACGACCCCCTGCTGCCCGCGGTTTTGAAAGTGTACGAGGAGCAGGGCATCCGCAACGGCGCTCCTCAGAATCAAATGAAAGGCCCCGCGTTTCGCACGGAGCTGGCCACCGCTTATCCGGAGTGCCGGCTGGTGGTGACCAAAGAAACCCTGACGGTGGAGGGCATGATCAAGATCGTCTACGATCTGCTCAAGGACAAGCTGAACATCGCCAAAATCACCTTCACCAGCGGCGTCAACGCCGCGTCCGCCGAGTTTGAAACGCACAACCGGATCGACCGCTGCCCTCTGTGCGGCATCGCGCTGAATGAAAACGGCGTCTGCCCCAAGTGCGGCTATAAGAAGGGATAAACGACCGGCGCTTCGGCCGTCCCGGAAACAAACGCTGCGAAATTTTGCCATGGCCGGGTCCGGAGTTTCTCCGGGCCCGGCATTTTTCGGCGCGGCTCGATCGGACAATCGCGCAGGGAACGGCGTGAATCTTCACGAGGATGCGCGCGTGCATCCCGGAGCCTGCTTGTTTGAAACTGTGTATTTTACTCCTGCCGCAGGCGCTCCACCACGGAATGGCGCCGGGCGGCGCGGCAGCTCAGCACCGGGACGAGGACGCCCAGCGCCGCAAACAGCGGCAGCACCGCGGCGATGGGCCAGACGGTGAAGCGGTAGGTGAAAAACCAAAGGAACCCGCTGAGGCCGGGTCCCACAAAGGGGGCCGTGAGCGCCACTAAAATGAGCGCCAGAAGCGCCGCGCCCACGGTGTAGAGCAGCCCCTCGAGGGCCAGCATGGTCCGCAGCTGCCGCGCGGTCATACCGATGGACTGGAGCACCGCCAGCTCCCGGCGGCGGGCCGTGATGCCGGTGAGGACGGCGTTGAAGAAGTTCAGCACGCCCACCAGCCCCACGATGAAGCTCAAAGCGCCGCCCAGCAGCAGGAACATGCTGCGGGTGCTCTCAAACTCCCCGGCATAGGTGGCCTTGCTCTCGTAGTCGAACTGAGGATTCACATTCTCCGTGTAGTCCTTGAGAAAGGCCTCCATACCGGCGTTTGCCGCCTCCGTGGTGTCGAAGGCGTAGTACATGACGGAGTCGGTGCCGGTGTCCCGGAGAAACGTCTCCGCGCCCATCACGAACTCGTCGGCGCCGTAGTACCGGTAGCTCAGGGCGGAGGGCACCGACACCAGAGCGGCCACGGTGTAGTCCACATCCCGGTATTGCACCGCCCGCTGGGCAAAGGCCGCGTCCTCGGGCACATTTTCCCATGCGCCGTAGACCTCGCCGGTGGCGGGGTCGTAATATTCAAACTCCTCCACATACCGGATGGTCACCGTGTCGCCCAGCCTCGCCCAGTGGCTGTCCATCTCCGGGTTTCCGTAGTCGTCCTCGCTGTACACGGCGGCAATCCAGTTCCCGTCCGGGTCGTTCAGCCTGGAGAGGTCGCCCTCCAGCACCGTCAGATGGCCGAGGGCAAAGGGCTCCATGCCGTAGAGCTGCACCCTGTCGGCCAGCAGGCCGTCCTCGGTGCGGTCCATGAACGCGAGCATGCTGTCCAGCTGCTCGGGGGTGTTCCAGCGGCCCCAGACAGAGCGGTAGTACTCCTCGGTGACAAATTCCAGAGCATCAGAGGTCTTGCCGTAGACCCGGCCGCCGCCGGTGACGCCGCCCTGAGCGTCGATTGCGGCGATGACCTCCTCCGGCACCGCCATCTCGGTGTTAAAACCGTCCCCGCCGGTCTGGAACTGCCCCGCGTCGGCCAGAATGAAGTCGCTGGCGGTGAAGGTGGACACATATTTGTCCATGTCAAAGCCGCCTGTGAAGGTCACCGTCAGGGTCAGCAGCACCACGGCGAGCGTCAGGGACAGCACCGTGAGAAACGTCTTGCCCCGGCTGCGGCCCAGGTTGGCCCATGCCATGGACAGCAGCGACACCCCCCTGCCGCCGCGCCGGGTTTTCCGTTTCAGGGCCTTGCCCTCGGTGTAGCGCACTGCCTCCACCGGGGACACCTTGCCCGCCAGACGGCCGGGGCGGCGGCAGGAGATGAGCACCGTCGCC
>CASFAA010000325.1 GCA_949292505.1 uncultured Oscillospiraceae bacterium | reverse complement strand
GAGCACCTGCCTTACAAGCAGGGGGTCATAGGTTCGAGTCCTATTGCTCCCACCAAGAAGTGGCCCGGTAGTTCAGTTGGTTAGAACGCTAGCCTGTCACGCTAGAGGTCGACGGTTCGAGCCCGTTCCGGGTCGCCACTTTTGCCTCTGTAGCTCAGTTGGTAGAGCAGGGGACTGAAAATCCCCGTGTCGGTGGTTCGATTCCGCCCGGAGGCACCATTATGCGAACGTAGCTCTTCTGGTAGAGCGCCACCTTGCCAAGGTGGAGGTCGCGAGTTCGAGCCTCGTCGTTCGCTCCATATGGCGACATAGCCAAGAGGTAAGGCATGGGTCTGCAAAACCCTGATTCCCCAGTTCGAATCTGGGTGTCGCCTCCAAAAATCGGCAAGCTCCGTCAGGGGCTTGCCGATTTTTACTTCTTCACTCTTCACTATTCACTTTTCACGAATACTTTGGGCCGATTTGATGAATAGTGAATAGTGAATAATGAATAGTGAATAGTTGTGGTGGCGCGCCTTGCGGCGCGCGATTTTTATTATAGGCTCCGGACTGGGGAGGCTGCCAGTTATTAAATGCGATGATAGAAGCCTCGGAGCAGCAGCTTATTCGCTTGCGGACGCTTGCAAACGGGCGCGGAATTGCTATAATGGTACTAGCCGGGCAAAACCGGGGAGGAAGCACGAAGGAGAGACAAGCCATGTATCGAAAAGAAGACCTGCTGCGCGACATCGCAGCCATGCATCTGGACCCGCAGGGAACGCTCCTGATTCACTCGTCGTGCAAAGCCGCCGGCGAGGTGGAGGGCGGCGCAGAGACGATTCTCGACGCCTGGAGCGAATCGATGAAGGACGGACTCCTCATTTTCCCGACCCACACCTGGGCGGCGATCGGCGAGGAGAACCCTGTCTTTGACGCCGTCTCGTCTCCGTCGTGCGTCGGGATTCTGCCGGAGCTGTTCCGGAAGCGTCCGGGCGTCGTGCGCTCCCTTCACCCGACGCACTCCGTCGCCGCCCTCGGAAGGGACGCCGTCTCGTACACGGCCGGCGAGGAGACGCGCACCACCCCGTGTCCGCGGGAAGGCTGCTGGGGCAGGCTCTACGACCGCGACGCGACGATTCTCTTCCTCGGCTGCACGCTGCAGCGCAACACCTTTATTCACAGCGTCGAGGAGTGGCTCGACATCCCCGACAGGCTCACGGATGGGTATCAGCAGCTCGTCTCCGTCGCGCCGGACGGCAGGCGCTTCCATATCCCGATGCGCCGCCATTACTGCTCCGTGTCAAACGACGTCTCCCGGAATTTCGGGAAGCTCGAAGCGCCGTTCCGCAAGCTCGGCGTGATTTCCTACGCCCGCTTTGGCGACGCGCTCTGCATCTACGGAAAGGCGCGCAGAATGGCGGACGTCGCCTCCGCGCTCCTCCAAATGAACCCGCAGCTCTTTTCCGACGGCGAGCCCGTCCCCACCCGCTGGTACGCGTAACGCTTTCCCGGGAAATCCAAACAGCAGGAGGAAGAAATCACATGAAAGCAAGGATTCCGCAGCCAAAGGAGCTCGTGCTGCTCTACGGATTGGACGAGACAGCCCCGCGCGGGGCCGCCGTACGGCAGCTCCTCGCCGCCTTGCGCCTCGAAGCCCGCACAGTGACGGACGAGATGCTCTCCCAGACGGTCGGCTGGTGCGCCGGACTGCCCGGCTACCCGCCGCAGCAGGAGGCTCCCTGCGCCGCTCCCGCGGAGGAGGCCATGGTGCTCTGCGGCCTGAGCAAAAGCCGCCTGGACGAGCTCCTGAAGGCCCTTTCGGAGAACGGCATTTCCATTTCCCTCAAGGCCGTCCTGACGGAACACAACCGCTCCTGGCGCTTTGCAGACCTTTTGACGGAGCTCGGCCGCGAGCGCGAGGCGGTCAAAGCGCAGCTGAGACAAAAGCAGGCGCCGCAGGAGGAAAATTGAGCTCTGTAAAGTATGATATCATTACAGATGATATAGAGGATTGTCTCCATGTTCCCATAATGTAAATAAGATTACCTTTACACTTATTTGATACGTTTCGGCGTCTTATGACAAGGAAAACAGCTTCACATCATTCTGCTTTTCCATATATTCCGCTGAAATTCACACGAGGACGGCGAACCCATATGGTTTTTACAAGAGAAAAATCTTTTTGCAGCGCCTTTTTCCGCCTGACGCTCACGATCGCCCTGCAGAACCTGATTGTGTTCAGCGTCAGCCTTGCCGACAACGTCATGCTCGGCGCGTACCAGGAGACGTCGCTCTCCGGCGTGGCGCTCGTCAACCAGATTCAGTTCCTGCTGCAGATGCTCACGATGGGCGTCGGAGAGGGCGTCGTCGTGCTGGCGTCCCAGTATTGGGGAAAGCGCGACACGGAGAGCGTCAAGCGCATCCTGAGCGGCGGCCTGCGCGTCGGCATGGTCATCGCCGCGCTGATGTGGCTCGTCGTCTTTCTCTTTCCGTGGCAGGTGCTCTCGCTCTTTACGGAGGACAAGGCGGTCATCGCGGAGGGCGTGCAGTATCTGCGCGTCATCTGCTTCTCCTACTTCTTCTTTGCGTACACGAATATTCTGCTCTGCGCGTTCCGCAGCGTCGAGACGGTGCGGGTGGGACTGCTCGTTTCGCTGTCGACGCTGTGCATCAACGTGTGCCTCAACTATCTGCTCATCTTCGGCAATCTGGGCGCGCCGCGGCTCGGGGCGGCGGGCGCGGCGGCCGCGACGCTGACGGCGCGCGTCGTGGAGTCCGTCATCGTGACGGTCTACCTGTTCCGCTTCGACCGCAAGCTCCGCTTCCGCTTTGCGGACTTCCTCGCCTTCGACCTGCCGCTGTTCCGCGACTTTGTCCGGACAGGCTCGCCGGTGCTCGCGTCGAACGCAATTTGGGGCCTCGCCATGGCCATCCAGACAGCGATCCTCGGCCACCTCGGCGCGGAGGCGATTGCGGCCAACAGCATCGCCACGACCGTCTTCCAGGTGCTGAGCGTCGTCGCATACGGCTCGGCGAGCGCGTCCTGCGTTCTCATCGGCAAGACCATCGGCGAGGGGCGCACAGAGGCGGTGCGCCCGTACGCAAAGACGATGCAGGTACTGTTTCTGCTCATCGGCCTGCTGACGGGCCTCTCGCTGTTTCTCGTGCGGGACGCCATCCTCTCCGTCTACTCGATTTCGGACGCGAGCCGCGGCCTTGCCGAGCAGTTCCTGCTGATTCTCAGCGTGACAAGCGTCGGGACGGCGTACCAGATGCCGGTGCTCACGGGGATTGTGCGGGGAGGCGGCGACGTCTCGTTCGTTTTCCTCAACGACACCATCTTCATGTGGTGCATCGTCCTTCCGGCGTCCGCCGCGGCGGCGTTCCTGTTCGGCGCGCCTCCGACGGTCGTTTTTATCTGCCTGAAGGCGGATCAGATTCTCAAGTGCTTCGTCGCGGTCGTCAAGGTGAACCGGTTCCGCTGGATTCGCACTCTGGCGAGATGACCGCCGCATAGATGGCGCGCGCGCCCCGTATACTGTATGGAATGGGGTGATGAAGCGTGCGTCCTCGATATGCCGTACCGGTTCTGGTTCTCGTGCTGTGCTGCCTTGCGTTTCTGCTGCTGTCGTATCTCTCCTGCGAGACGATCGGCAGAATGGCCTCCTCGTTCACGGACAGCTCGTCTCCCGTCGTCTGGCTCGACCCGGGCCACGGCGGCGAGGACGGCGGCACGCAGTCGGCGGACGGTCTCCTCGAGAAGGACGTCAACCTCGCCGTCGCGCTCCGGGTACGCGAGCTCCTGGAGACGGCGGGCTTCCGCGTGAAGCTGACGCGCGAGGAGGACGTCTCCATCGGCGACAACACGCTCCCGACGGTCCGGGAGCGGAAGGTGAGCGACGTCCACCGCCGTCTCGAGCTCGTGGAGGAGGATCCGGCCTCCATTCTCGTGAGCATCCACCAGAACTATTTCACGCAGGAGAAATACAGCGGCGCGCAGATGTTCTACTCCCCGAACAACGGAGAGAGCGCAGCGCTGGCCGAGAGCATCCGGCAGAGCGTTGTCGGGCTGCTGCAGCCGGAGAACACGCGCGAAAACAAGCCCGCGACCGACGACATCTATCTTCTGTGGAACGCGCGGCAGCCCGCCGTCCTCGTGGAATGCGGCTTCCTCTCAAACGGGGAGGAGGCGGCGCTCCTCGCGCAGGAGGCGTACCGCGACCAGGTGGCGTTCTGCATTTACGACGGGATTGTGCGGTATCTCGCCGCGCTTCCCGAAAGCGAAGGCGGATAATAAGGCCCTCGGACGGAAAAACAAAGGAGGAACCTATGGCTTCAAAAATCAGGAGCGTTTATGTCTGCACCGAATGCGGCTATGAGTCGGCAAAATGGGCGGGGAAGTGCCCCGGCTGCGGGCAATGGAACACGATGCAGGAGGAGGCGCGCGACGCCGCCCCGCAGAAGGCCGCGCCCGCCGCCGTGAGGCCGATGTCCCGGCCGATGCAGATCGGCGAGATCGACATGGCGGAGGAGGCGCGCTACCACACGGGCCTCTCGGAGCTCGACCGTGTCCTCGGCGGCGGCATCGTCAAAGGCTCGCTGATTCTCGTCAGCGGCGAGCCGGGCATCGGAAAATCCACCATTCTGCTGCAGATCTGCGACTATCTCGGCCAGTCGCTGCGCATCCTCTATGTATCGGGAGAGGAATCCGCCCGCCAGCTCAAGCTGAGAGCGGCGCGCCTCGGCGTCGGCAGCGCGAACTTGTTCGTCCTCACGGAGACGGACGTGCAGCTCGTCGTCGAGCAGATGCGCCAGACAAAGCCCGACCTCGTGATGATCGATTCCATCCAGACGATGAGCCTGACGGACCTCTCGTCCTCGCCGGGCAGCGTCACGCAGGTGCGCGAGTGTACGAACGCCGTCATGCGGGCGGCCAAGCAGCTCGAAATCCCGGCGATCCTCGTCGGCCACGTCAACAAGGACGGCGCCATCGCCGGGCCAAAGGTGCTCGAGCACATCGTCGACGCCGTGCTGTACTTCGAGGGCGACCGGCAGATGTCGTACCGGATTCTGCGCGCCGTCAAGAACCGGTACGGCTCCACCAACGAGATCGGCGTCTTCGACATGGGAGACCGCGGCCTGCGGCAGGTCGAAAACCCCTCTCAGGCGATGCTGGAGGGGCGTCCGAAGAACGTGTCGGGGACGTGCGTGACGTGCGTCATGGAGGGTTCCCGTCCGCTTCTCGCGGAGATTCAGGGCCTCGCGACGGCCAGCGGCTTCGGGAACCCGCGCCGCATGGCCACGGGCTTCGACTACAACCGCATGGCGCTGCTGCTCGCCGTGCTCGAAAAGCGGGCGGGCTACTACTTCTCCAACCTTGACGCGTACCTCAACGTCGTCGGCGGCCTGCGGCTGGACGAGCCCGCCGTCGACCTGGCCGTGGCGGCCGCGCTCGTCTCGAGCCTCAAGGACGTGCCGCTGCGGGACGACGCCATCGTCTTCGGCGAGGTCGGCCTGACGGGCGAGCTGCGCTCCGTGTCCCACGCGGAGGCCCGCGTGTCGGAGGCGGCGCGCCTCGGCTTTGCGCGCTGTGTTCTCCCGGCGCACTGCCTGCGTCAAATCACGGACAAGCCCGACATCGAGCTGTGCGGCGTCAGAACCGTGCGGGAGGCCATGGACGCTCTGACGGAGTGAACGGCGTCTTCCCGGATTCGTAGTCGGCGCGCGGGATGACGCGGATGCAGTGGACGCAGCCGTTTCCGGTGTAATTCGTCACGGCGGACGGCGTCTCAAGCACGCAGTAGCCGTCCTTCTGGTAGACGCAGTCCTCGTCGCATTGAATGATGCTCATTTTCCTTCACCTCTGAGAGCTAGTTTGTTCCGGCCCGTCTTGCCTTTATACATGGACGGGCCTGTTTTTTTCGTGACGCGGCGCTCATATTTTCCCGCTTCCGTTCAAAGAATAAGGCGGAGAAACGGAAATGGGGGAATGACAGTTGAACAAATATCTGATTCTGTCCGGCCTTTCGCTGGCCGCGGCAGTTTCCGTTCTGGGCGTCGGGAAATGGGTGCAGGCGTCAATTCCGCAGGCGGCGTATGTGACGCTCGAGGCCGTCTCCGCAGAGGACGACGTCACCTGCAGCGGCAGAGTGGAGCGCACCGGCTCGAGCACGGTCACCGCGGGCTGCAGCGGCCTCGCCGCGTCGGTTTCCGTGCAGCCGGGGGATAAGGTGCACAAGGGGCAGACGCTCGCCGAAATCGCGGCGCTGCCCGAGGGAACCTCTCAGGCGGAGGCCGTCGAGACATATTCCGCCCTGCTCGCGGGCGGAGAGCCCGAGGAGCTTGGCCTTCTCGAGACGCTTGAGACGAGGACGCTCTCGTCCCCGATCGACGGGACGGTGAGCGCCGTCTCTATTGAGGAGAACGAGGCCGTCCGGGCAGGGCAGACGGCTGTCGTCATCTCGAACGGCGACGGGCTCCAGCTCTCGCTCTCCGTCAACGAGTCGCAGATCGCGGTCCTCCGGCTCGGCCAGCGGGCGGAAATCACGGGGGCTGGCTTTGCCGGCTCCGTCTACTATGGGGAGATCACCTCCATCGCCGACGAGGCGACGCAGACGCTCTCCGGCGCCGCGCAGGAGACGGTTGTGGAGGTTCTCGTCTCTGTGGAAAATCCGGGGGCCGACATCAAGCCCGGCTTCTCCGCCTCGGCACGGATTGTCACGATGGAGAAGCAGAACGTCCTGATTGCGCCCTACGAGGCCGTAGAAGCCGATGAAAACGGGGAGGAGTACGTTTTCCTCTACCGGAACGGAAGGGCCGTCCGGACGCCTGTGAAGACGGGAGAGGAATACGATTCCGGCTTTGAGATTCTCTCCGGCTGCGAGGCGGGCGACATCCTGCTGCTTTCTCCCGCCGGGCTGACGGACGGCGCGCGGGTCGCGCTCACATCGGAAACGGAGGCGGCGTGATGGGCTTTCTGTTTCACTCCGCCGTGTGCAACCTCCGGCGCAAGCGGGGCCGCACGGCGCTGACGGTGCTCGGCATCGCCATCGGCGTGGCGTCCGTAACGCTCGTCAGCAGCATTGCGCAGTACGGGACGTCGGCGGTGGGCAACGAGCTCGAGAGCCTCGGCCTGAGCGGCCTGACCATCTCCGCTGCCAGCGGGTCGGGCGCGAGCCTGCGGGAGGAGGAGCTCTCCGTGATTTCCTCCTGCGACGGCGTCGACGCGGTGACGCCCGTACTCTTTGAGACGGGCGCGCTCTCCACCCGGCGGTACGAGACGGAGGCGCTCGTCTGGGGCATCGACACGACCGCCGGGGAGATCATCTCCCTCGAGGTGCGCTATGGACGGATGTTCGACCACGCCGACATCCGGGCGCGGGAGAACGTCTGCCTTGTCGACGAGGCGTTCGCCCAAAACGCCTACGCGCGCTCAAACATCGTCGGCAAGACGGTCTCCGTGCTTTGCGGGGGAATCGAACAGGAGTTTGAAGTCATCGGCATCGTCAAGACGGGCAGCGGCCTGCTGCAGAACATTATGGGCAGCTACATCCCGACGTTCGTCTATCTGCCGTACACGACCTTTCAGGAGTGCACGGGCAAAAGCGGCTTTGACCAGATTGCCGTGAAGGTAACGGACTCGCAGGCCGTCGGGTCTACGGGGCAGGCCATCGTGTCGGCGCTCCGGCGCGCGGGCGAGACGGGCTTCGAGGCGAACGACGTCGCGAAGCAGCGTGAGACGCTCGACTCGATGCTCGGCATCGTGACGCTCGTCCTCTCGGCGGTGGGGGCCGTCTCGCTGCTCGTGGCGAGTCTGAGCATCATGACGGTGATGCTCGTCTCCGTGAGCGAGCGCACGCGGGAGATCGGCGTCAAGAAGTCGCTCGGCGCGACGAGAAGGGTTATCCTTCTGGAATTTATGTTCGAGGCGCTGCTGCTGTCGCTGCTCGGCTGTGTCTGCGGCCTCGCGGCGGGCTGCCTCTTGTCGCTCGCGGCGTCGGCTGTCGTGCAGGCTCCGTTTTCACTGCGCGGCGACGTGGTGCTGCTGAGCCTCGTATTCTCGATGGTCTCGGGCGTCGTGTTCGGCGTCTATCCCGCGGCGCTCGCGGCGAGGCTGAACCCGGTGGACGCGCTGCGGCAGCCTATGTGACGAAGAAAAGACGCAATCGAACAAAACACCGAACAGGAAAGGGCGCAGGGGATATGGAAACATTTGTGCGGGAACCCCATCTTCCGCGGGGGCGCGTCACGCTGGCCGCGCTGTCCGCGAGGGCGGAGCGCGTCAGGGAAGCGCTGACCGGCCTCGGCTGCGCCGTTCTGGCGGTGGAGCCGTGCGGCGCGCTGCTGCCCGCCGTCGACGCCCACGCCGATATGCTGTGTCATCCCTTGGGCGGGCGGGACGTTGTCGCCGCGCGGGGGAACGCGCGTTTGTTCGAATCGCTCGCGGCGGCAGGCTTTGCGCCCCGGTGGTCGGAGCGGGCGCTTCTGCCGTCCTATCCCGGCGACGTGCTGCTCAACGCCGCGGAGGTCGGGCGGTTCTGCTTTGGCTCCGCACACTGCGACGAAAGCCTCCGCGCCGCATGGGAGAAGCGGGGACAAATGTTCGTGCCCGTCAGACAGGGCTACGCGAAATGTTCGACGGCGATTGTCTCGCGGGAGGCCGTCGTGACGGCGGACCCGTCGATCGCGAAGGCGGCGGCGGGCTGCGGCCTCGACGTGCTGCGCATCCGGGAGGGCTTCGTGGAGCTGCCCGGCTTTTCCTTCGGCTTTCTCGGCGGCGCGTGCGGAAAGCTCTCGCAGGACACGCTGGCCTTTGCCGGCGATCTGCGCACGCATCCCGACTGCGCCGCCATCGAAGCCTTCCTTCGCAGCCACGGCGTGTTCGCGCTCTCGCTGTGCGGCGGCCCGCTTTGGGACGTCGGCGGGATTCTTCCGCTGAGGGAGGAGGAAGGGGCGGACTGAAAAGGGGCTTGCAATCCCTCCCTTTCTCTGCTATACTAATTATACAAAATGAATATTTTGTATAATTTAGGGGAGGACATTTCCCGTGAAAGCCCAGGAAAAGCTCCAGCAGGAGCTCGCCGGCGCGCCGGAGATTCTCCGGCAGTTTCTCGGCTACTTACAGACGATTCAAGGCAAATCCGTTTTGACGGTGCTCGAATACTATACGGATCTGCGCACGTTTTTCCGCTATCTCAAGCGCCGCGCAAATCTTGTCGGCGCGGACGTGCCGTTTTCCGAGATCGACATCAGCGACGTCGGGCTCGACCTGATCCGCACGGTAACGCTCACGCAGGTCTACGAGTATATGAATTTCCTCGCCATCGAGCGCGGCAACGGCGCGGCGGCGCGTTCGCGCAAGGTGTGCAGCCTGCGGACGTTTTTCAAATATCTCACGAACAAGGTCAACAAGCTCGCGGTCAACCCGATTGAGGAGCTCGACACGCCGAAGCTCAAGAAATCGCTCCCGAAATATCTGACGCTCGAACAATCGCTCGAACTGCTCTCGAAGGTTGACGGCCCGTACGCCGAGCGCGACTACTGTATCCTGACGCTGTTCCTCAACTGCGGGATGCGTCTTTCCGAACTCGTCGGCATCAATCTCTCCGACGTGAACAGAGGTTCGGAGAGCCTGCGCATCGTCGGCAAGGGCAACAAGGAGCGGATCGTCTATCTCAACGGCGCCTGCCTCGACGCGATTGCCCGGTATCTCGCGGTGCGCCCGCGCGACGGCCTCAAGGCCGACGACAGGAACGCGCTGTTCATCAGCAAACAGATGAAGCGCATCAGCCCGAAGACCGTGCAGTACCTCGTCAAGAAGTACCTCGGCGAAATCGATCTCGCGCAGGAGGGCTACTCCGTCCACAAGCTCCGCCATACCGCCGCGACGCTCATGTACCAGCACGGGAACGTCGACATTCGCGTCCTCAAGGACATCCTCGGCCATGAGAATCTCGGCACGACGGAGATTTACACCCATCTCTCCGACACCCAGATCGCCGACGCCATGCAGGCCAACCCGCTGGCAAACGTGAAGAGCCGCGCTTCCCGCCCGGAGCCAAAGCCCGCGCCGGAGCCGCAGTCCTCCCCGTCGAACAAACGTGCAGAACAAGACGGAGCCCGGAAAGCCGCCCCGCAAAAGAGCGCGCCGAAGCGGAAAAGCCGGGAATCGTCCGGCGAATGACCGCCAGGCGCATCCGGAAAAAGAAAGACAGACAGAAAAACGCCGCCCGAGCCGGAGTATCTCCGGTCTGCCGGGCGGCGTTCTTGTTCGATGCAGACTTGGGGGCTTAGCTTTGAGCCTCAGTACAGGGAATCCTGGAAGTCGGGCTCGTCCTCCTCGGGCTCCTGGGCGGCCTCAGTCGCTGCCCCTTCCCCGTCTCCCGTCTGACCGAGAGCAGCCTTCTTCTTCTCCTGCTGCTCCTTTTCGTAGGGATTGATGATGTACTTGACAATCATCGGATACACGGCGAAATTGACGAGGAAACCAAAGAAGCCGAACATCCAGAATACGGCGAGGACAAACAGGACCAGGATGGCAAGGGGCGTCATCATGAGGAAGAAGATGAACGCCGCGGCGGCAAATACGCCGATGATGGCAATCAGCATCAGGTTTCTCCACAGGCCGATGATGGAGAAGATCAGAGCGTTTCTGTAAATCTGGCGCAGACGGAGATCGAAGGTGACGATCATCACCGGGATGTAGAACTGAGCGCAGATGAACAGGAACGACAGGAGGATGCACACGATGAACGGAATGTACAGAATCGAATTGGATGCCATCTGCGAAGAATAGAAGTTGATGGAGATGGCCATCAGCACATAGAACACATAGCAGACAATGCCGTTTAAGAGGAACTGCTTCCAGTTCTTCTTCGTCGCCTCCATGAAATCAGAGAGGATGAAGGCGTGCTCCTCGCGCGCGTAGTTGCGGCAGACAAACGTCAGGCCG
Organism: uncultured Oscillospiraceae bacterium; assembly: GCA_949292505.1. Classification (GTDB taxonomy): domain Bacteria; phylum Bacillota; class Clostridia; order Oscillospirales; family Acutalibacteraceae; genus Caccousia. The sequence continues at coordinate 13,459 of CASFAA010000325.1, read as the reverse complement.
CCCACGAAGGGAGACAGCAGCACGAGCGGCAGCTGCCCGAGAAACGCAAGGCTGGAGCTGATTCCCGTCACGAACGACTCAAGCAGGAAGCACAGCGCAAAACAGATCGCCGTGGGGACCGCAAAGAGCATATTCAGCTTAATGAGATTGAAAAACTTTCGGAAATAGACCTCCCAGAACCGGAAAAAAGGCTTTTTGACCGGCGCGTCCTTCGCGACGCCGGGACCGGGCTTGTTGTAGTTGATGGAAAAGAGACCCAAAACAATCACTCCTATTTTGTATTGACGCAGTCAGCGCTGCGAGGTCATCCAAGCTTCGCGCGTGGATGACAATTATTATATACCTCTTTGAAGTGATCGTTCAATAGGTGGACGTAAATTTGTGTCGAAGAAATATCTGCATGGCCCAGCATCAGTTGAATATCCTTCAAATCGGCTCCGTTTTCGAGGAGATGCAGCGCGAAGGAATGGCGAAGCGTGTGGGGCGTGATCTCCTTGACAATGCCAGCCTGTTCCGCATAGCCCTTCACGATCTTCCAAAAGCCCTGCCGGGTCAGCCGCCGCCCGTTCAGGTTGGTAAAGAGCGCTTGTCCGCCGTCCGGGGAAAGGATGGCGGAGCGCACCCGGCAGACATAGTCCGACACGGCGGCGATCGCGGTGGAGTGCACCGGGATACGCCGCTCCCCGTTCTTGCCGCGGCTGCACACGAGCACGCTCGAACGCAGGTCGATGTCCCCCACGTTGAGCTCCACGAGCTCGGAGGAACGAATCCCCGTGGCGTAGAGGAGCTCGAGCATCGCCTTGTCGCGGCAGCCCTTGGGCTCCTTCGGGTTCGGCTGGCTTAAAAGGAGCTCAACCTCCTTGCCCGTCAGAATCTGCGGCAGCTTCTTTTCCGGCTTGCCGAGCTTGACAGCCCGCGCCGGATTCTCCGAGGCGCAGCCCTCCTCGATGAGATACTGATAAAAGCTGCGGATGGACGCGATGCATCTGGTCACAGTAGCCCCGCTTTTCTGCTGCGAGGAGAGATACGCGACGTACGACTCGACGTCGGAGGCCGCCGCCGCGGCAGGATCCTCGATACCGTTCTCGTTCAGATAGAGAAGGAAGTGGCCCGCGTCCCGCTGGTAGGAGTCGAGCGTGTTGTTGGAAACGTGCTTTTTCTGTTCCAGATAGCGGGCGAAGCCCTTACAATAGTCCATCATTTTCAATACCCTATCCTCTTTCCTCCGCGTTCTCCCCGCGTCACGAAAACGAAAAGAAGCCCGCAAAGCAGACAGACGTCACGACGTCCACGATGGCGGCTCCGAACGCAAGGGAAAGCGCAAATCCAAACCGTGTCAAATATTGTCTCAGGTCGAGCCGGCCGGTGCGCGCGAGAGTCCGCGACGCGCGAAAGGCCTCCCGTCCGGAGAACAAAAGCGCCAGGCAGATGAAAAACACGCCCGGCAGCAATACGAGCAAATGAAAAAGGGCGCCCTTCCAGTGGTAGGAAAAGCAAAGGAACCCGGCTGTCAGCCCGACGCCGTACCCACGGAAAAACAGGACGGCAGGCACAAACAGGAACCCCCACATGGACAGGCCGCACAGAAAACAAACGAGCAGAAACAGGAAGGAAGAGGCAAAGGACGCGCAGAAAAGCGAAAAGACAGATTCCGTCATCCTCAAAGACGCGCTCGACTGAAACAGAAAGTCAAACCGTTCCAGCGTCGCCGTGCCGCAGCCCGCGCTGGCCGCCGTCCCAAGCGCCGTTCCGAGCAGAAAACAGACGGCGAACGCGTAGAGCGGCAGACGGGAGCGGACGGAACCGGACGGCCGCGCCGGCAAGCCGCACGCTCCCGGACGGCGCGTAAAAACAGCTGTCCTCATCATTCTCATTTTTTTCATGCCTCCTGCAAAGTCTCTCTGCACAAGGCTATGAATAGAGAAGCTGAAAAAGAACCGCTCAGATTCCTGAATCCTGTACTATTTCTACTATAATACAAGTCATCCGCAAAAGCAACAGAAAAATATACAGCAATATACGAGAAAATCAATTTCAAAAATTTATGTCAACCAATAGTTTGGTATTATGTCAACGAATGCATAATATTCATTCTGAACTTATTTTCTTCCAATTCCGGCGTAACCGCCCACGCTTCCGGCGAGCAGCATGACGAGAAGCCTCGTCAGAAAGCCTCCCGGGGTGAAGCCTGAGCCCATCGCTGCGCCCGCAGCGGCAAGGAGCAAAAACAGAAGCAGCCCGCACGCCGCGCCGAGCGGCAGACCGCGCTTCTTCCCCACCCGCGCCGCGATAAAGCCGCCGCCCAGCGCCCCAAGTCCTGAGACGAGCACAGCGACGGCAGGCACGGCAAGCTGCGGGATCTGCTTCATGGAAACAAACGCGTACGCCGAAAAAAGGAGGAGCAGCAGCATGACCGCAATACCCGCCGCAGCGCCGATCAGCAGCGCCCGCAGCGCCTGTTCCCACTCCCTCTTCTCCGTTCCCCTGTTTTTTCTCATAAAAAAATCCTCCCCGAATATCATTCTTACCGAAATGATATTCAGGGAGGATTTTGATTATTCGTTTTGACAGAGCAGGGCGCTTATTCCGCGTCTTCGTGGATGGTGTCGACGCTGCCGATAGCCCATCTCTTGATGCGCATCTTGCTGCGGTCGGTGCCCGTCTCGATGACGAGCGTTTCGTTCTCGTCCTTAATGCTGACGATGCGGCCGACAACGCCGCCGATGGTGGTGATTTCGTCGCCGATCTGCGCGCCCTTGCGCATGGCTTCTTCCTTCTTCCTCTTCTTGGACTGAGGACGGATCATGATGAAGTACAGCGCGACGATGATGAGGGCGTACGGAAGGAGCATCAGCAGAAGACTGCCGGCGCCCATGTTTTCCGTCGTTCCGGCTGCGGCGTCAAGAAGGAAAAGATGATTCATTGTTCAGCATACCCCTTATAGTTTATTTTGGCATCGCAATAGCTTGTATCGCAACAGGTATAGTATAACAAGATTTCCCGGCGCTTGCAAGCACTATTTCATGAAATTAAATTCTCACGCCGAGGACGGGGACGTGCTTCGCGTAAAACTGCGGGAACGTATCGTCGTCCAGCGAGGCGCGGATCCGCTCGAGGAGCGTGTTGTAGAAGTAGATGTTGTGCATCACGAGCAGGCGCATCCCGAGCATCTCGCCGCTCTTGAAGAGGTGATGCAGGTACGCCCGGAAGAACGACCGGCAGACGGGGCAATCGCATTCCCGGTCGAGCGGCTCCTCGTCGAGCGTGTACTTCGCGTTCATCATGTTGCGCGCGCCCTGCCAGGTGAAGGCGTGGCCATGCCGGGCGTTGCGCGTCGGCATGACGCAGTCGAAGAGATCGACGCCGCGCGCGACCGCCTCGAGGATGTTGACGGGCGTTCCGACGCCCATCAGGTAGCGCGGCTTGTCCTTCGGCATTTCCGGCTCGACGGCCTCGATGATGCGGTACATCTCCTCCGCCGACTCCCCTACCGCAAGTCCGCCGATGGCGTAGCCGTCGAGGTCGAGCTCGCGGATGGCGCGCATATGCTCGATGCGCAAATCCTCGTAGGTGCTGCCCTGGTTGATGCCGAACAGCATCTGGCGCGGGTTGATCGTGTCGGGCAGCGCGTTGAGGCGATCGAGCTCCGCCTTGCAGCGGTACAGCCACCGCGCAGTGCGGTCGCAGGAGTTCTTCACATAGCGGTATTCCGCCGGGTTCTCGATGCACTCGTCAAACGCCATCGCAATGGTGGAAGCGAGGTGCGACTGGATCCGCATACTCTCCTCCGGCCCCATGAAGATTTTCCGCCCGTCGATGTGCGAGGAGAAGAAAACGCCCTCCTCCCGGATGTTCCGCAGCTTGGCGAGGGAAAACACCTGGAAGCCGCCGCTGTCGGTCAGAATCGGCCCGTCCCAGCGGGTGAAGCGGTGCAGGCCGCCGAGCGCTTTCACGTTCTCGTCTCCCGGCCTCAGATGCAGATGATACGTATTGCACAGCTGCACCTGGCATTTGAGATTCTTCAAATCCAGCGCGGAAACGGCGCCCTTGATGGCGCCCGCCGTCGCGACGTTCATGAAGGCCGGCATCTGGATGACGCCGTGCGGCGTCGGGAATTCGCCCCGGCGCGCCGCGCCGCAGGTCTTTTTCAGTTGGTACATGGATCCACCTCAGCTCAATGATTTTCTGCGCTGTGCGCCTTATCCCTGCTGCTGCCCGACGTAGGCCGCGTATTCCTCGAGGCACATCGAGAGCTGGCGCATTTTTTCCGCGTTCTGCGTGCCGACATAGCGGTAGCTCGCAGGGTCGTAGTCCCGGCCCGTCTCGTCCTCGCTGCCCTGCGGGAAGCGAAGGGTGAAGCCGTACCGGATGGCGTTCTTCGAGAGCCAGCGGGACGCTTCCCCGGAGGCGAAATCCTCGTCCTCCGAGGCGAAGGTGACGGTCATGCCCGTCTGCGCTTCGTTGTATCCGCCGCGCCCGAAGGAGCTCTGCACGGAATCCTCGGCCCGCACGCGCGTGCTGCCGTTCTCCATCAGAGCGTCGACGCGCTGCCGGTATTCGGCGTCCTGCTCCTCCGCGCTGCGGTAGCAGGCCGTAATCTGCAGCGTGACGCCGTCCCCGGCGGCGGCCTCGAGCATCGCCTCAAGCGCCGGGACGATGCGTTCGTCCATCTCCACGCCCTGATACGTCGTCAGCTGCACGGAGAACGAGTCCGGAAGCGCGTTTTTGGAGTTTGCGAGGACGAGATTGAAGTCGTTCTCATACACGGGGAGCGAGGATTCCGCCTGCGAGCTCAGGACGTCGGACTGCACGGCAGAGGAGACGGGCTCCGGCTCCGCGAACGGGTCGAAAATCTCGATGACGGCCAGCGCGACGCCGGCCGCGGCGGAGATGCAGATGGCGATCATCACGAACGTCATGACGAGGTGAAGCCGGTTGACCTGGCTGCGCTTTTTCCAGTTGACCTTGCTCTTGACGATGCGTTCCGGTTTCTTCCTGCCCATGTGTCCGGCGTCCTCCTTTCCGTCGCGATCCGCGGCGGAGAGCCCGCCGCGGGTCCTCCGCCTCATTTTTATTATTTTACAGCCGAACCGGGGCGAATGCAATGAATATTGAGTAAATTTCTCTCTTTTCTTGCTTTTTTCCCTTTTTGATGATAGCATATAAAAGACAGAAGATCCTTCAATTCTTTCCGTATCAAAAAACAGAAGGGATGAATGTAGATGAGAAGAACAAAGATTATTTGCACGCTCGGTCCTTCCACCGACAAAGGGGACGTTCTGCGGCAGCTGATGATTTCCGGTATGAACGTAGCCCGCCTGAATTTCTCCCATCAGACGCACGAGGAGCAGAAGGTTCGCGCCGACCAGGTCAAGCAGCTGCGCCGCGAGCTCAACCGCCCGATCGCATTGCTGCTCGACACCAAGGGCCCCGAAATCCGCCTCAAGACCTTCAAGGAGCCGAAGGTATTCCTCAAGGAGGGCGAGCAGTTTACCCTGACGTCCCGCGACATTGAGGGCGACGACACCATCTGCGCCATCACCTTCGCGAATCTTCCGAAGGAGGTTCGCCCCGGCACGCGTATCCTGATTGACGACGGCCTGATTGAGCTGCGCGTCGATTCCGCCACGGAGACGGACATCCTGTGCACCGTCGTCAACGGCGGCCCCGTGTCCGCGCGAAAGAGCATCAATGTTCCCGGCATCCAGCTCTCCCTTCCCTTCCTCAGCGAGCAGGACAAGGCCGACATTGCCTTCGCCGTGCGTGAGGATTTTGATTTCATCGCCGCCTCCTTCACGCGCACCGCGCAGGACATTCTCGACATGAGAGCCGAGCTCGAGCGCCACGACTGCCACAACATCCGCATCATCGCGAAGATTGAAAACGCCGACGGCGTCGACAATATCGACGAGATCATCCGCGTCTCGGACGGCATCATGGTCGCCCGCGGCGACCTCGGCGTCGAAATTGCGCTCGAGGAGATCCCGAGAATCCAGAAGGAGCTCATCCAGAAGGCGTACAACGCCGGCCTGCAGGTCATCACGGCGACGCAGATGCTCGACTCGATGATGAAGAACCCGCGCCCGACCCGCGCGGAGTCGACCGACGTCGCGAACGCCATCTACGACGGCACGAGCGCCATCATGCTCAGCGGCGAGACGGCTGCGGGCGACTACCCCGTCGAGGCGCTGCAGACGATGTCCCGCATCGCGGAGCGCACCGAGGAGGATATCGACTACAAGGCGCGCTTCAGCCACCGCGAGGTCAAGGAGCTGCCGAACGTGACCTCCGCTATTTCCCACGCGACGTGTACGACGGCCCACGACCTCGGCGCCGCCGCCATCATGACGGTGACGAAGTCCGGCGCGACGGCCCGTATGATTTCCAAATACCGCCCCGTCTGCCCCATCATCAGCGGTACGACGGAGCCCAAAGTGCAGCGCCAGATGAACCTCTCCTGGGGCGTTATCCCGATTATGGTGGAGGAGAAGGAAAACACCGACGATCTCTTTGACCATGTCGTCAACGTCGCGCGGGAGGCAAACCTTGTGAAGGACGGCGACCTGTGCGTCATCACGGCGGGCGTTCCGCTCGGCATCTCCGGCACGACGAACCTCCTCAAGGTGCAGCTCGTCGGCGACGTGCTCGTCTCCGGCGCCGGCATCGGCAAGGGCTGCGTCTCCGGCAACCTGTGCATCGTGAAGGGCCCCGACGACGAGAAGGCCATCCGCGACTTCAAGCCCGGCGACATCCTCGTCACCCCGAAGACGGACAACAGTATGCTTGCTCTCATCAAGTCGTGCTCCGGCATCGTGACGGAGCAGGGCGGCGAGAACTCGCACGCCGCCGTCGTTGGCCTTGCGCTCGACAAGCCCGTCATCGTGAACGCGAAATCCGCCACGCACCTGCTCAGAAGCGGCACGACCGTCACGGTCGACGCGGCGCGCGGCATCGTGTTCAACGGCGCGAATCACAAGTGCTTCGGGGGCTGACGGTTTTCACGAAGGCATGAGAAAGTAACGGCAAATCGCAGGCGTCTGAAACCAGGACGTCTGCGATTTTTGTCAGATGAGAGGTGTTATTTTGAAGACAGTTACGCTGTGCGGCAGTATGCGGTTTGAGCGGGAAATGCAGCGCGTTGCTTTCCTTCTGGAGACGAAGGCCCGCTGCTGTGTCCTCCAGTGCGTGTACAACGCCGACGGGCTCGCCCTTTCGGACGCGGACCGCGAGGCGCTGGAGCAGGCGCATCTGCGGAAAATCGAGCTTTCCGACGCGGTCTACGTCGTCGACGTCGGGGGTTATATCGGTGAACAGGTGCGGCAGGAAATCGCGTTTGCCGAGCGCCTCGGGAAGGAAATTCTCTACCATTCCCGCTGCGGCGGCTGACAGAGCGTCCCGCTGAGAGGACACAGAAAAAAGGCGTCCGGCCAAGAAAGCCCGGACGCCTTTTTCAGTTCTCGTTTACTTGTTCTCGAAGAACGCGAGGAACGCCTTGTACGTCATATAGAGGTCGAGCTTCGAGACGAGCTCAAACGGCGCGTGCATCGACAGCACCGGGACGCCGATGTCGACGACGTCGACGTTCAGGTTGGCGATGTACATGGCGACCGTTCCGCCGCCGCCGCCGTCCACCTTGCCGAGCTCGCCCGTCTGCCAAAGGACGTCGTTCTTCTCGAGCAGGCCGCGCACCTCGCCCATGAACTCCGCGGAGGCCTCGCTCGTGCCGCTCTTGCCGCGGGAGCCGGTGTACTTCGTCACGCAGACGCCGCCGTTGAGGAAGCAGGAGTTGGCCGCCTCATACGCGGAGGCGTACGTCGGGTCGAACGCGGCGTTCACGTCGGCGGAGAGGCACTTCGAGCGGCTCAGCACATGGCGGGGCTCCATGCCCTCAGCCTGCGCGAGGTCGGCGATGAAGTAGCGCATGAACTCGGAGTTCAGGCCGGTGTTGCCGTCGCTGCCGACCTCCTCGCGGTCGGCGAGGACGGCGAGGCACGTCTCCTTCGGTGCCTTCGCGTTGAGCACGGCCATCACGGCGGGATACGCGCAGACGCGGTCGTCGTGGCCGTACGCGCCGATCATGCTGCGGTCGAAGCCGACGTCGCACGCCTTGAAGGCCGGGACGAACTCGACGTCCGCGGAGACGAAGTCCTCCTCGGTGATGCCGTACTTTTCATTGAGCAGGCGCATCACGTTGAGCTTGACGAGATTGTCGCCCTCGTCGCAGTCGAGCGGGCGGCTGCCAACGAGAATGTTGAGGTTCTCGCCCTCAATCGCCTTGGCGAGCGTCTTCGACATCTGGTCGGCGCTCAGGTGGGGCAGCAGGTCGGTGACGCAGAACACCGGATCCCCGGCCTCCTCGCCGACGTGGATCTCCACCTTCTCGCCGTCCTTCTTCACGAGATAGCCGTGCATGGCGAGCGGCAGAGCCGTCCACTGATACTTCTTGATGCCGCCGTAGTAGTGGGACTTGAACAGCGCGAGCTCGTTCTGCTCGTAGAGCGGATGGGGCTTGAGGTCGAGGCGGGGGGAATCGATGTGCGCCGCCGCGATCCGCACGCCGTTTTTGCAGCCGTTTTCGCCGATGACGGCGAGGATCAGCGCCTTGCCGCGGTTGTTGACATACACCTTGTCGCCCGCGCGGTATTTCTTCTCGGGGTCAAAGGGGACGAAGCCCTTCTTCTCCGCGAGCGCAATCGAGGTCTTCACGGCCTCGCGCTCCGTCTTGGAGCCGTCGAGGAACGCCTTATAGTCCTCGCTGAACGCGGCGGCCTTGTCGAGATCCTTCTCGGACGTCTGGCGGAAGCCGCTCTCACGCGGAATCAGCAGCTCCTTCGCGAGCTTTTTCGCGTCCAGCTTCTTTTCAGCCTTTTCACTTTTCTTTGACATACATTACGCCTCCGTTGAATTCAAATTGGTATAGCTCATGGTAAACGTCATAATTGCTCATGACGGTGGCAACATAGTTTTTTGTCTCGGGGAACGGGATGGTGTGCAGGGTCGCCCCGTCGGACGAATACGCTTCGTCGGAGAGCCATTCGCCCACGCGGCCCATGCCCGCGTTATAGGCGCACAGCGCCGTCTCCGTGGACTCGTACTGGGAGAGGAGAATGGAGAGAAGCTTGCAGCCGTACCGGATGTTGACCTCGGGCTGACAGAGGTCGTCGGTCGTGTACGTCTGCCCGTCGTCCATCTTCGTCTGGAGCCACTCGAAGGTCGGCTCCGTAATCTGCATCAGGCCGTACGCGCCCTTGTTGGACACAGCCTCCGGCCGGAAGCTGCTCTCCGCGCGCATGACCGCGTAGACGAGCGCCGGGTCGAGGCTGTACGCCTCCGCCTGCTCGCCTACAATCTCCTCGTACGGGACGGGATAGAGCATTCCCTGAAAGAAGCGCCATCCGCTTTTGAGAGCGAGGGAGCCTCCCCAGAGCACCAGCGCAGCGAGCGCGAGGGAGAGCACAATCTTTATCAGCCTGCGCATTTATTCCTCCAGCAGACGGCGGTACAGCGCGCGGGTCTGCTCGCGCAGCCCTTCCGCCTCCCCGCTTCCGTCCAGACAGTACCCGGCGCGCTCCGTGTAGAACGCGGCGTCCTTCTGCGCGCGCATACGCGCCTGTGCCTGTTCGCGGGTCACGCCGTCGCGCGCCATAATCCGCCGCAGACGCACCTCGTCCGGCGCGGAGACGGCCACCGTCACCGTGCAGGAGGCGTCCGCGCCGCTCTCAAAGAGGAGCGCGGCGTCCACCACGACGGCGGGCGCGCCCTCGCCGAGCCAGCGGGCGATACGCGCGTCCATCTCCCGGCGGATGAGCGGATGCGTGATTTCGTTCAGACGCGCGGACGCGCCGGGCGACGAGAAGGCCCTCTCCGCGAGGCGCGGGCGGGAGATGTTCCCGTCCGGCCCGAGGATGCCGTCTCCGTACGCTTCGCAGAGCAGGCGGACGCACTCGGGCGAGTCGAGCAGCTCGCGGCCCAGCCGGTCGCAGTCGACGACGCGCGCCCCGAGGCGGGCGAACTCCGCCGCCGCGGTGGATTTTCCCGCGCCCGTCGGCCCCGTGAGGCCGATGACAATCCGTTTGTTCAAAGCTTGAGCACCTCAAATCCTGCGGCGCGGATCAGCCGGTTGTAGACGGCAAGGCCGACGCCGTTTTTGTCGGGGCAGCGCGCGTACACGGTGGAGACGCCGAGGTCGTCGAGACGGCGCAGCGCGTCGAAGAGCTCGTGCGCCTGCGCGGAGGAATCCTCCTCCCCGCCGCAGCACACGCACGGGACGCGCAGCTCCTTTTCGTCTCCCGCGTAGCACAGCGCGCCGGCGTTCTCCCGATGCGCGTTGACGTAGTCGAGATACGCGCCGCGCGGCCCGTCGAGAATCACGACGTTCGCCTTCGGCGCGTAGTGCTTGTACTTCATGCCGGGCGAGGCCGCCTTCTCGCCCGCCGCCAGCGGGTTGAGGACGGCGGGGTCGAGCACCACCTCGCCGAGCGCGGCGCGCAGCTGCTCGAGCGTGACGCCGCCGGGGCGCAGCAGCCGCGGCGGGTTCGTGGCCAGCGTGACGACGGTCGACTCGAGGCCCACGTCGCACGGCCCGCCGTCGAGGACGGCGTCAATCCGCCCGCCGAGGTCGTGCAGGACGTGCTGCGCCGTCGTCGGGCTCGGGCGGCCCGACGTGTTGGCCGAGGGGGCCGCAAGCGGCAGCCCGCTCTCGCGGATGACGGCCTGCGCGGCGGGATGCGACGGAAAGCGCACGGCGACCGTGTCAAGCCCCGCGCAGACCTCGTCGGGAATGCAGTCCGCCTTCGGGAGAATCATCGTGAGCGGGCCGGGCCAGTAGAGCGAGGCGAGAACTTCCGCCTCCTTCGGCACGGTACGCACAAGAGTATAAAGCTGTTTTATGTCGCTGATATGAACAATCAGCGGATTGTCCGCCGGCCTTCCCTTCGCCGCGAAGATCCGCGCGCAGGCCGCCCCGTCGAGGGCGTTGGCGGCGAGGCCGTAGACGGTCTCCGTCGGGATGCCGACGAGTCCTCCCTCGCGGAGAATCCGGGCGGCGGCGCACACGTCCTCCGGGCGGGACGCGCTGAGCAGAATGGTTTCCTTCAAAATCTGAGACGCCTCTTTTCACATAATTCAAATAGTGGGTTCCGCGCCGCTCTCGAGCTGCCGCGCCCTGTCGTGCGCGATGAGAGCGTCGATGACCTCGTCGAGATTCCCGTTGAGGAAGTCCTCGAGCCGGTAGATCGTGAGGCCGATGCGGTGATCGGTCACGCGGCCCTGCGGGTAATTGTAGGTGCGGATGCGCTCCGAGCGGTCTCCGGTGCCGACCTGCGAGCGGCGGGCGTCGGCGAGCTCGGCGTCGCGCGCGGCCTGCTCCTTCTCATAGAGCCGCGAGCGCAGCACGCGCATGGCCTTGTCCTTGTTCTTGTACTGGCTGCGCTCGTCCTGGCACTCGACGACCATGCCTGTCGGCAGGTGCGTGATGCGGATGGCCGAGGACGTCTTGTTGATGTGCTGGCCGCCCGCGCCGCTCGAGCGGAACGTGTCAATCTTCAAATCCTTCGGGTCGATGGCGATCTCGACCTCGTCCGCCTCCGGCAGCACGGCCACCGTCGCGGTGGAGGTGTGGATGCGGCCCTGCGTCTCCGTCTCCGGCACGCGCTGGACGCGGTGGACGCCGCTCTCGTACTTGAGCCGCGAGTACGCGCCCGCCCCGGAGACGGTGAACGAGATTTCCTTGTACCCGCCGAGCTCCGTCTCGTTCGCGTTGACGAGCTCGACCTCCCAGCCGCGCTGCTGCGCATACATGGCGTACATCCGAAACAGGACGACGGAAAAGAGCGCCGCCTCCTCGCCGCCCGCGCCGCCGCGGATCTCGACGACGACGTTCTTCTCGTCGTTCGGATCCTTCGGCAGGAGGAGGAGCTTGAGCTCCTCAGTGAGGCCGGCGGCGGCCTTCCCCGCCTCCTCGTACTCGGCGGCGGCGAGCTCGCGCAGCTCCCGGTCGGCGCCGGGGGCGCTCATCAGCTCGCGGGCGTCCTCGCGGTCCTTCTCCGCCCGGGCGAGCTTTGCATACGTCTCCGCGATGGGCGTAATGTCGCTGAGCTCCTTCATCAGCGCGGCGTACTGCTTCGGGTCGAAGGCGGCGGGCTCCGAGAGCTTCTGCGTGAGCTCGTCGTACCGCCTCAAAAACACTTCAAGAGATGTCTGCATTCCTTTGGGTTCCTTTCCTCAAACAAAAATCTTCCGGAAAAGCGCCCGGCGCTACGACTCCTTCTCCCCGTTCTCCCGGAGAATCTTCCTGATATTTTTTTCACATTTGAGCCGGGGAAGCATAATCTCATGGCCGCAGGACGTACAGCGGATCTTGAAATCCATCCCGGAGCGGAGCACGAGAAAGGTTTTGCAGCCGCAGGGATGCGGCTTTTTCATCAGCAGAATATCGCCAGGACGAACATCCACAGCCTTCACCTCCTCCACACAGCGTGAACTGTCCGTATTCTATATAGTATACCACGAAACAGGCCGCGCAACAACCTCTTTTTCTCCCTTGCTGAGATTCCCAAAATCCGATATAATATCCTTTAGATCGCCCGCCCGACGGACGGCGGGCAGGAGAAAGGGATGGAGTACCATGACAGCGAAGGACGAGCTGCTCAGACTGCTGCGGCAGAGCGACGCGTATCTCTCGGGCGAGGAGCTGAGCCGCCGGCTCGGCGTCACGCGCGCGGCGGTGTGGAAGAATATGGAACTGCTGCGCGCCGAGGGCTACGCAATCGAATCCGCGCCGCGCCGGGGCTACCGGCTGACCGGCGTGCCGGACAGCGTTTCCGAGGCGGAGGTGCGCGCGCACCTTAAGGGAGACGGCGTTTTCGGGCGCACGATTGTCTCCCTGCCCTCCGTCGACTCGACGAACGAGGAGGCGAAGCGTCAGGGGGACGCGGGAGCGCCGCACGGGACGGTCATCGTCGCGGACGAGCAGACAGGCGGAAAAGGGCGGCTCGGCCGCCGCTGGGTCTCCCCGCCCGGGAGCGGGCTGTGGTTTTCCGTGCTGCTGCGGCCGGACGTCCTGCCGGGCGAGGCAGCGGGCGTGACGCTGCTCTCCGCCGTCGCGGTATGCCGCGGCATCCGGTCGCTGACGGGCTGCGAGGCGAAGATCAAATGGCCGAACGACGTCGTCATCGGGACGAAGAAGGTCTGCGGGATTCTCACGGAGCTCTCCGCGGAGATGGAGCACATCCACTACCTGATTCCGGGCATCGGGGTCAATACCGGGAACGAGTCGTTCCCGCCGGAGCTTGCCGATCGGGCGACGTCGCTATACCTTGAGACAGGGAAGCGCGTTTCGCGCGCGGCGCTGCTCGCGGAGATTCTGCGCGAGCTGGAGGCACTGTACGACACATACGGGGTCAGCTCCTTTCCCGAGGAATACCGCTCCCTGTGCGTCTCCGTCGGGCGGAGGGTAAGC
>CASFAA010000324.1 GCA_949292505.1 uncultured Oscillospiraceae bacterium | reverse complement strand
TGTGTGACGTCAGAGTAGGCGTCACGCGTTAAGTGCCGGCGGATGGGAAGTCGCCGCCGGACGAAAAGCCGGAAACGAAGGATCGGCTTGCGGTGTGGCGCCGCGTCCGCTGCCACAACCTTCATGTGGCTCGCCGCCGGGTATCCCCCGGCGCGAAAACAGGAGGGAACACAAGTGAATCCGAAATCCGTCAAACAGATGGAGGTCAGGCCGGTCGTGATGATGGTCATGATGGCGCTGCTCGTCGCCATGGACGTCGTCCTCGCCCGCTTCCTCGGCATCCAGACGCCGCTCGTCCAGATCAACCTTTCGTTCGTCCCGGTCGTCCTCGCCGCGCTGCTCTTCGGGCCGCTGCCTGCGGCAATCGTCGGCGCGCTGGCCGATTTTCTCGGGGCGATCCTCTTTCCCGCCGGAGCCTTTTTCCCCGGCTTCACGCTGACGGCCTTTCTGGCCGGCCTCGTGTACGGCTTTTTCCTCTACAAAAAGCCGGCGGCTCTGTGGCGCTCTATCGCCGCCGTGCTGTTCATCACCGTCGTCCTCAACATGGGGCTCAACACCCTGTGGCTGTGGATCACGACGAAGGACGGCGCGTGGGGAATCCTCGCGACGCGCATTCCGAAGTATTTTCTCGTCGCGCCGGTGCAGATCCTCGTGATCCGCGCCCTCTCGGGCAGACTTACCGAGACATTCCGCCGGCTCATCACGGCATAACCGGCTTACCATTTCTGCATATCACCGCTCCCTCCTTCCCGGGGAGCGGTTTTTTCTTGCTCTCTTTCTTGCTCTCATTGCAATTTTGACAAGTCAGAATTCACAAACGGGTCAAAATTCGCCGTTTCGCGGAAAACAGCGCGCGTTTTTTGAAAGTGATTGTATGGCTTCTTTCTTTTTGCTATACTAAGCTTCGGGCGCGTTTGCGCGCTGTTACAGCAGGAAAGCGGAGGGGACGCAATGAATTGGGCGATGGAATTATTAAACGGGCTGACGTCGGCCGTCGGCACGATCAACGCATGGATAAAGGACGTGATTCTGATCCTTTTGCTGGGCGGAACGGGGATCTGGTTCACCGTGCGGCTCAGATTCGTGCAGGTGCGCAAGTTCAGGCAGGGACTGAAGGCTGTGTTCGGCAGCATCCGCCTGCGCGGCGATCACGCCGGCAAGGACGGCATGAGCTCGTTCCAGTCGCTCGCGACGGCGGTGGCGGCGCAGGTGGGCACGGGCAACATTGCGGGCGCGGCGACGGCGATTGCCTCCGGCGGACCGGGCGCCATCTTCTGGATGTGGCTGAGCGCCTTCTTCGGCATGGCGACAATCTACGGCGAAGCGACCCTCGCGCAGAAGACGCGCCGCGTTGTCGACGGGGAGCTGACCGGCGGCCCCGTCTACTACATCAAGGAAAAATTCCACGGCGTGTTCGGAAAGCTCCTCGCGGGCTTCTTCGCCATTGCCCTCATTCTCGCCCTCGGCTTTATGGGCAACATGGTGCAGTCGAACTCGATCAGCGACGCGTTCCAGACGGCCTTTCATGTGCCGGGTTTGGCGGTCGGCATTGTCGTGGCCGTCATTGCGGCGTTTATCTTCTTCGGCGGCAAGAAATACATTGCGTCGGTGACGGAGAAGGTCGTTCCCATTATGGCGGTGCTGTACGTCGCCGGCTCGCTTATCGTGCTCGCCGTGAACTGGCGGAACCTCGGCACGGCGTTCGCGCAGATCTTCGTCCTCGCGTTTGACCCGCAGGCGATGGCGGGCGGCGTGGCCGGTACAACGGTGCGCGAGGCCATCCGCTTCGGCGTCGCGCGCGGCCTGTTCTCCAACGAGGCCGGCATGGGCTCGACGCCCCACGCCCACGCGCTCGCGAAGGTGGAGCATCCGTGCGATCAGGGCGTCGTCGCGATGATCGGCGTCTTCATCGACACGTTCGTCGTCCTCACGATGACGGCGCTCGTCATCCTCTCGACGGGCTCAGTCTCCCTCACGGACGCGAAGGGCGTCCCGCTGACGGCCGCGCCGCTCGCCCAGGCGGCCTTCAACTCCGTCTTCGGCGAATTCGGCAACGTATTCATCGCGATCTGTATGCTGTTCTTTGCGTTCTCGACCATCATCGGCTGGTACTTCTTCGGCGAGACGAACGTGAAATACCTGTTCGGCAAGAAGGCCGTGCCCGTCTACGCGGCGCTCGTCGTCGGCTTCATCGTGCTCGGCTCGCTGATGAAGGTCGACCTTGTATGGGCGCTCTCCGATATGTTCAACGGCCTGATGGCGCTGCCGAACCTCATCGGCGTGCTCGCGCTGACGGCCGTCATTGTGAAGCTCTCCAAAGAGCACGACGCCCTGCGCAAAAAGCCGAAGAAATAAAAAGGACTCGAAAAATGCCCGCTCCGGGACGGCGCAGACGCCGATCCGGGGCGGGCGTTTTATTCTGTCAGAGCAGGCGCAGCAGGGCAGGCGGGCGGCTGCGGCGGTATTCGCGCGGCGGCATCCCCACGGTGCGGCGGAACGCCTCGCGGAAAGATTTCCCGTCGAGGTAGCCGCAGCGCTCGGCGATGAGGGAAACGGAGTCCTGTGTTTCGAGCAGCAGCCGGCAGGCGAGAGCGATCCGCTGCCGCCGCAGGTATTCGGCGAAGCCCTCCCCCGTCTCCCGGCGGAACAGCCGCGAAAGCGCCTCCGGCCGCATGGAGAACCGGCGGGCGTACGCGGTGAGCGAGTGCCCGGCGGCGGCGTCCCGGCGGATCTCCTCGAGAATCCACGACGTCTCGACGCCGGGGCGCGGAAGACCTTCTCGCGCTCGCCCGCCGCGCCGCACGAGAGGCCGAGCCCCGGCAGGCAGCCGTCCAGAAGCGCCGGGAAGGCGCGGCACGAGGCGAGGGACGGGTCGAGCAAAACGGGCTGGAACAGGCAGTTCGTCACCAGCAGATCGGCGCTGCCGCCGTCGAAGCTGTGCACCTCCCCGAAGTCGACGAGGACGACGTCGCCCTCCTCGAGCCGGCGCGTGACGCCGTTTACGGTGTGGAGCGTCCACCCGCGGCGGATGCAGGCGGCCTCGAGGAAATCGTGCGAGTGGGCCGGGCACGGCGCGGGCAGCTCCACCGTATGGATCGAGAATGTCCCCGACATTTCGATGACACTCACAATTTCACCCCCGAAAAATCGCAAAAATGCGGGTTTTATTGCAACCATCTCCAGTATATACTGGAAGCAGCAGAAAAGCAAGGAGGCGCTTTGGATGAACAACCGTGACCGCGTGCGCGCGGTGCTTTCGGGGGAAAAGCCGGACAGGCTTCCCATGGTGGAATGGGCGGCGTGGTGGGATCAGACCCTCAGCCGGTGGAAGGGGGAGTGTCCGCTCCCGACGGACGGACCGGACGCCGTCCAGCGTTATTTCGGCCTGGATCCGCTCCGGCAGATCTGGCTCGGCGTACGCACGGCGGCGACGCCGCAGCCCGCGTCGAACGGGGCGGGGATCGTCGAAACGGCGGAGGACTACGAACGAATCCGCGGGACCCTTTACAGCGACGCGTGCATCGACGACGCGGTGCGCACGGCGCTCGCGTGGAAGGAGGGCCACGAGCGCGGAGACTACGCCCAATGGCTGACGCTCGAGGGCTTTTTCTAGTTCCCCCGCACGCTGTTTGGGATCGAGAACCACCTCTACGCCTTTTACGACGAGCCGGAGCTCATGCACCGGATGAACCGCGACCTGACGGACTTCCACCTTCGGGCGCTCGAGCGTCTTCTGCCCGTCTACCGGCCGGAGTTCATGACGTTCGCGGAGGATATGTCGTACAATTTAGGGCCGATGATCGGCAAAGAGCAGTTTGACGAATTCCTGCTGCCGTACTACCGGGAGCTCGTCCCGGTGCTCAGGGAAGCGGGCGTCCGCGTGCTGATCGACACGGACGGGAACGTCGAGCCGCTGATCCCGTGGTTTCGCGAGGCGGGGATCGAGGGCGTGCTGCCGCTCGAGCGGCAGGCAGGCGTTGACGTGAACCGCATCCGCAGGAATTTCCCGGACTGGATCATGGCAGGCGGCTTCGACAAGACGGTCATGCATCTCGGCGAGGCGGCCATGCGGCGCGAATTTGAGCGGATTCTGCCCGCGATGCAGAGCGGCCGCTACATCCCGAGCGTCGATCACCAGACGCCTCCGGACGTATCGGCCGACGGGTACAGGACGTATGTCTCCCTGCTGCGCGAATACGCGCTGCGCTGCGGGACAGGCGCATAAGGCGGGGACGCCGTTCAGGCGGCGAGAAGCTTCTCACTCGTCCTCCTCATTGCACCGGATGCTCCGCAGCAGTCTGCGTGCCGACCCGGACGGGAAGCCGGGGAAGGGCGGCTCCGCCTCCCACGCAGCGAGAAGCTTTCTGACGCCGGCGCACTGTGGGAGCAGGTATCCGGCCTCGCTGAGGACGTCCTCATGGACGAGGCGCAGCGACTGGGCGAAGGCGGTCATCAGTCGGAAGACGCCGTCGTTTTCGGCGTGACCGGCGAGCTGGCCGGCGATTTTCTCCTCGCACGCGAGGAGAGCGGACAGGGCGAGAGCGGCCTGCACGACGCTCTCGTCCTTTTTCTGCTGCGGCGGATATTCGACGGGGATCATGGCGATTGCGCCGCTCGGGCACGCGAGCGTACAGACGCCGCAGCCCATACATTTGGCGGTATCGATCACGCCGGTTTCGGTATTTGTCGCGCCCGTGGGGCAGACGTACCGGCAAAGCCTGTCCTGCGTGCACAGACGGGCGCTCCGCACGGCGATGCGCTTCATCTCCTGCTCCTCCCCTCAATCTCCTCGAATTTCCATCCCGGCCCATGGCACACGGGGCACTGCTCCGGGGCCTTCTCTCCGACGTGCGGGAATCCGCAGACGCGGCAGACGCGCACCGGCTTTTTGAGGAACGCGCCGCCCTCCTCCCGGTAGCGCCGCAGCAGCCGGAACAGCTCCGCGGTCACCCTGCCGCTCCACTCGCAGGCGCGCAGCGCGCCGCGGTCTCCCGCCTGCACGGCGGCGTCGCGCACGGCGGGGATGCGCTCCGTCAGGCCCTCGGCGATCAATCCGGACAGCCGCCCCATACTCGCGTCGAGCTCGGTGGGGACGGTCCCGGCGAAGGCGCGCGAGAGCTCATGGTACAGCACGGCCTCCCCGGCGCGCTGCTGCTTTCCGCACGCGCGGGCAAGGTACGAGCACAGCGCCGCGAGCTGGCCCGGCGAAAGTCCGCCGTCTTTCGCGGCGGCGCTCTCCTCCTCCCCCTCCCGGCGGAACAGCGATCGCGGCGCGCCGCACGACGGACACGCAAACGAGGACGGCAGCCCCGCAAAGGCAGCGCCCTCTCTTTCTTCATCCCACTGGTATCCGCAGACCGAACAGACAAACGGCACTTTCTTTTCCTCCTTTGGGGTACGAGGGTAGGGGTACGACGTGGAGTACGGGGTGGAGTACGGGGTGGGGTACGGTCGCTTTTTGAAAAAAGCTCCGCAAAAACTTTACTCGCTCCGCGGCGGAGCTGGGGGCTGAGGGAACAGGTTTGGACAGGGCGAAAATCGTCCGGGAAAAGACGCTTCGCTTTTTCCCCTGGCTTTTTTTGAGGGGGTACGGTCGCTTTTTGAAAAAAGCTCCGCAAAAACTTCGCGCGCTCCGCGCCGGAGCTGCGGCTGAGGCGATTTTGGGGGAGTTTGGACAAGGTTTCTGCTTATTCAGTATACGCTTCTGTGATTTTTTGTCAATATGCGGTAAAAAAGAGCCTCTCGCCGGGACAGGCAAGAGGCTCTCGGATTTCTGCGCCCGAAAAAGAGCGGCTCAGCGGTAGGTGTACGACGGCGTCAGACGGGCGCACTGGCGGATCACCGTGCCGCAC
>CASFAA010000323.1 GCA_949292505.1 uncultured Oscillospiraceae bacterium | reverse complement strand
GCCATGTACATGACCATATAGTAACCGATGGCCTGCCAGACCATCGCGCCGACGATGCTGTAAATGACGATCTTCTGATCGCCCAGCCAGTAGATGGGCTCGGCGTCCGCGCCGCGGAAGATCGACAGGATGCTGTTGAGCATGCCGTAGTTCGAATCGTAGATGGCGCTGAAGATCGCCGAGATGACGACGACGGACAGAATATTCGGGATGTAGAAAATAACGCGGAAGAAGTTCTGTCCTTTGAGCTTTTCACGCGTCAGAATGGCGGCGAACACCAGCGCGAAGCCGATGGTGATGACCGTCACGACGACGATGAGGAGCACGCCGTTGCGAACCGACTGGAAAAACTTTGCATCTTTGAACAGCGTGATGAAGTTATCCAGGCCGACGAAGGTCTGGTTCGGGGAGTAGCCGCCCCACTTGTAGAGCGACATACGGAACACGTTGAACGTGGGGATCACCAGAAAGATGAGCGAAAGGATGACCGCCGGCGCCACGCACGCGACGATAAACCGGCTGCGCGCCTTGTTTTTCTGCATACTGCCATCTCCATTTCCGTTGAGAAAGGGCGGTGAGCAAGGAGCACTTGCTCACCGCCCGCTTTGATTGCGTGTTCGCCGCGTCAAATGGCGCGATGTGTCGGTGTGTGTTCGATTACTTCAGCGCAGCGCGCAGAGCGTCGCTGGCGGCGGTGACGGCCGCAACCCAGTCTTCCTGCGTCTTGGTGCCGGACACGACGCTGTCCATCGTGAAGCACATGGCGTCCTTGATGTTGACGCCCTCGACGGGATCGGTGGCGGCGAAGGTGCCGATGGCGGCCTTGGCGCCGTCGTCATACACGGCGTAGAACAGCTGGTTCTCCTCGCTCAGAGCGTCGGTCATGCCGGCGATGGGCTGGACGGCGTTGGAGGCGGCGAAGATGTCGGCAGCCTCATCGCTGTACAGGAAGGAGATGAAGACCTTCGCGAGGTCCTTGTTTTCGGCGCCCTGGGGCACCCAGCACTGCTCAAAGAAGGTGTAGCTGTAGCGGTCGCCGCCCTCTTCCAGAGCGGGCAGAGCCATGAAGCCCCACTGGAAGGTCTCGGTGCGCGGCGCATCGGCCATCTCGCCCACGACCCACGTGCCGTTCGGCATGAACAGGGCCTTGTCGTCCAGGATCAGCTGCTGGTTCTTCGTGAAGTTGTCACCGTTGGCGTTGGAGGGAACGGAGGGCTCGGTGTAGGAAGCGAGCTTCGTCAGCACGTCGAACATCTGCGTCATCTCGGGAGTCTCCCAGATGCCCTCTTCATAGTTCAGAGCGCGGTTGAACATGTCCTGTCCGCCCGCCTCGGCCATCATCGCATAAGTAAAGGCGTCGAGATAACCGGCGGTCGGATACGAGAACAGGCTGATGTCGTCGGCCTTCGCCGTCTCAGCCAGGGCCCACATTTCGTCCCAGGTCTCGGGAACTTCCCAGCCTTTTTCCTTGAACAGGCCGGCGTCATAGAACAGGCCGCACGGAGAGTAGAACATCGGCATCAGGTACGTATGGCCGTCGCTATACGGATCGGTCGTGTTGTTGCCGGTGAAGCCGGGGATGATCTTCTCGCCGACCGTCACGTCCTCACCCAGAACGTTCATCGACAGGACGTCGGTAAGGTCCACAAGGGCGTCCTCGTTGATCAGCGTCTCGGGCATGGCCGTCTCGCGGCCCAGCGCCAGGTGAACCACGTCGGGGAACTCGCCGGCCTTCATGCTCGGGTCGATAACGTCCTCGAGGTTTTTGTCCATCGTCAGCTCGACGGTCGCGCCCGTCTTGGCCTCGAACGCCGCAACGACGTCTTCCCACATCTGGGTGCCGTACGCGGTCTCGATGGCGGCGACCTTCAGGGTCTGGCCGGCGTAATCGCCTTCAGCAGCCGTGGAGCCGGCGGGGGTGGAACCGCTGGCCGCGGGAGTGCTCGACGAGGTCGAGCCGCATCCGGCAAGCGCCGTCAGCAGCATGCCGGCGGCAAGAATCATGCTCAGTGCCTTTTTCATAACGAACCTCCTAAATAAACTGTGCATCTTCCAAACGTTTCTCGTGAGCGCTGCACGGCATCTTGCCGCACCGTGCGCTCGGTGCATTCTCAGTATGACGATTTTCCCGGTTTGATACAAGGTTTTTCTTGCTCCTTCCTTTAGAAAAATTGTCTTTTGTATAAAGTTAATATTAAGTTGTAATCTTATTGTTATTTTTTGCGTACATTGCCCACAAACGCCCGCCCATCTTTTTCGTCATAATGCTGAATTTCCTTTTTTTACCTGTTTATTGCATAAAATTTGCACAATCGTATTGTAAAATTTGCACTTGTATTTGTTTTTTGTTCTTTATATAATAGGAACAGAGCTTTTTGATTTATCATTTTTGTTCGCGATCGCACACACATCAATTTTTCTAAAGCGAGAAGCAATTTATGAGTAGTATGATGTATGAGCTCGGGCTCGAGCCCGAGGCGCTGCGCTCGTCGCGCCTGCAGTATATCTCAAACGCCAAGTTCGGGCAGGACTGGCACACGACGCTGCACACGCACGCGTGTACGGAGATTTTCTACTGTGTCAGCGGCGTGGGACGATTCATTCTGAAGGACGGCGAGCAGCCCGTCGGAAGCGACGATCTGCTGATCGTCGAGGCCAATTTCGAGCACACGGAGGACTCCGTGGCATCCAATCCTCTGGAATATATCGTTCTGGGCGTGGATGGTCTTGATTTCCGTCTGCCGCGGCAGGACAGCCGGGGATACGCGCTGTTCAACTTCCGCGAGCATCGCTCGGAGATGCTGTTTTACCTGCGCAAGCTGCTCGCGGAGGCCGAAGCGCGCCCGCCGCAGTATGAGTTTGTATGCGGGCGGCTGTTCGAAGTGTTTCTCGCGATGCTGACGCGCCACACGCAGCTGTCGGTGCAGATTGCGCCGCCCGTCAAGCGGCGCAACCGCGAGTGCGCGGCCGTGCGGCGGTACATCGACGAGCACTTCGCCGAGCCGCTGACGCTTGACGCGCTGGCGGAGATCGCGCACGTCAACAAGTATTATCTGGTACATACGTTCAGCAGGGAGTACGGCGTGACGCCGATCAATTATCTGCTTTTGTGCCGCATCCGCGAGAGCAAGCATCTTTTGTCGAACACGGATCTCTCGCTCTCACAGATCGCGCAGGTCCACGGCTTTTCCTCGCCGAGCTATTTTTCGCAGAGCTTCCGCCGTCTGGAGGGCATCAGTCCGATGGAGTACCGCAAGCAGAAGCGCGCCGAGCGCGAGGACGGCGCGGACGAATCTGACAGGAGGGATCGAGGATGAATTATGTCGCACTGACGCCCGAGACTCCGCTGCGTGTGGAGAAGCTGGTGTCCGTTCACTATTTCGAATACTCCAGCTCTTACTATTTCGAGGGAGAGAGCCACGATTTCTGGGAATTTCTGTACGTGGACAAGGGCGAGCTGGACGTTCGCGCGGGCGAGACCATCCACCACATGAAAAAGGGCGAGATCATCTTTCACCGGCCGGGCGAATTTCACTCACTGGCCGCGAACGGCCGCGTCGCGCCGAATCTCGTGGTGGCGAGCTTTGTGTGCGACAGCCCGGCGATGCACTACTTCGAGGGGCGCACGATGTGCATTACGGACACGGACCGCGCCATTCTCGCACAGATCGTGATGGAGGCGGACTGCGCGTTTTCGACGCCTCTCAACGACCCGCAGACGATGCAGCTGGAGCGGCGGACCGGCCCTGACACGCTGTTCGGCGCGGAGCAGATGACGGTGATCGGCATTGAGAATCTGCTGATTCGGCTGCGCCGCCACGGGGCTGAGCCGCAGCCCGCGCCCGGCCAGACGAGCTACATCCGCGAGCGCATGCAGCAGGAGTTCATCGACCGCGTGCGCGCTTACTTCGAGGAGAATCTCTCGCGCAAGCTGACGCTGGCGGACATCTGCCGCGACAACCTCGTGGGCCGGAGCTATCTGCAGAAGATCTTCCGCGAGAAGACGGGCGGCGGCGCGATGGAGTACTTCGGACAGATGAAGATCGAGGCCGCGCAGGAGATGATCCGCGAGGGCAGCCACAATTTCACCGAGATCGCGTCGCTGCTGGGGTACAATTCCATTCATTACTTCTCCCGTCACTTCAAGAAGGTTACGGGCATGACGCCGTCGGAATACGCGTCGAGCGTCAAGGCGCTGACGCGCAAAACGCGCAGCGGCCTCTGACGTCATTGCACAAACGTATTCGAATCTTCTCCGCACCAAAATACAAAAGTGCAAATAATGTGCGGAATCATCTATTTATTCAAACGCGATTGGCTCGTACAATAAAGACAGTGACACACACCGCGGACACGCGGCCAAAAACGGTAAAGGAGTGCATTTGTTATGTCCATTCTGGTAAGCGGCGGCGCCGGTTACATCGGCAGCCACACCTGCATCGAGCTGATGAAGGCCGGCTATGAGATCCTGGTCGCGGACAACTTCTACAATTCATGCGAGGAGGCCCTGCGCCGCGTCGAGAAGATCGCGGGCAAAAGCGTTCCCTTCGTGAACATCGACCTGTGCGACGAGGAGGCCGTCGACGAGCTGTTCCGCAGCCATCCGGAGATCGACTCCGTGATCCACTTCGCCGCGTACAAGGCCGTGGGCGAGAGCGTCTCGAAGCCTCTGGAATACTACTCCAACAACCTCGGCAGCTGCCTGAACGTGCTGCGCAAGATGAAGAAGTACGGCGTGAAAAACTTCGTGTTCTCCTCCTCCGCCACCGTGTACGGCGATCCCGCCAGCGTGCCCATCCGCGAGGACTTCCCCACCGGCGCCGTGACGAACCCCTACGGCGCGACGAAGGTGATGAACGAGAGCATCCTGAAAGACATCTGCAAGGCCGACCCGACGATGAACGTCGCGCTGCTGCGCTACTTCAACCCGATCGGCGCGCATGAGAGCGGTCTGATCGGCGAAGACCCGAACGGCATCCCCAACAACCTGGTGCCCTACATCGCAAAGGTGGCAGTGGGCAAGCTGGAAAAGGTCCACGTGTTCGGCAACGACTATCCCACGCCCGACGGCACCGGCGTGCGCGACTACATCCACGTCGTCGACCTGGCGCGCGGACACGTCGCGGCGCTGAAAAAGCTGGCCACGAACTGCGGCCTGTTCATCTGCAACCTCGGCACCGGCCACGGCTACAGCGTGCTGGACGTCATCAACGCCTATTCGAAGGCCTGCGGCAAGGAGATCCCGTACGTGATCGACCCGCGCCGCCCCGGCGACATCGCCGAGTGCTGGGCAGACCCGGCGAAGGCCCGCGAGGAGCTGGGCTGGCAGGCCGAGTACGGCATCGAAGAGATGTGCGCCTCGAGCTGGAAATGGCAGAGCATGAACCCCGACGGATACAAGGGCTGATTCTTTTCAAATGACCCGTACAGCGGGTGCGGTTTCACTTTGACGGTTTGCCGCCCCGCTGTTTTTATGAATCGAACATGGACAAATTGCACAAATTAGAGCAAAAGAAAGAGGAGATTTTTATGAAAAAGCCAATTCTCGTTGTCATGGCCGCCGGCATGGGCAGCCGTTACGGTGGACTGAAGCAGATGGACCCGGTGGGCAGCCACGGCCAGGTCATCATGGATTACTCGCTGTTCGACGCGCGCCGCGCGGGGTTTGAGACGGTCGTCTTCATCATCAAGCACGAGATCGAGGAGGACTTCAAGCGTCTCGTCGGCAGCCGCATCGAGAAGGTCATGGACGTGCGCTATGCGTTCCAGCAGCTGGACAACCTGCCCGCGGGATACGCCGTTCCCGATGGCCGCACGAAGCCGTGGGGCACGAGCCACGCGATCCTGTCCGCGAAGGACGTCATCGACGCGCCGTTTGCCGTCATCAACGCCGACGACTACTACGGCCCCGAGGCGTATCAGGTGATCTACGACTACCTGACCGCGCACCCCGACACCGAGGGCATGTACGAGTATGCGATGGTGGGCTATCTGCTGAAGAACACCGTGACCGAGAACGGCCACGTGGCGCGCGGCATCTGCGTGACGAACGCGGACGGCTACCTCGACAGCGTGACCGAGCGCACGCACATCGAGAAGACGGAGACGGGCGCGCGCTTCACCGAGGACGACGGCGCGACGTGGACGGATGTGTCCGGCGACACGGTCGTCTCGATGAACCTGTGGGGCTTCACGCCGAGCTTCCTGAAGGAGACGGAGGACCGCTTCGCGGCGTTCCTGGACAAGGCGCTCGTGGAGAATCCCCTGAAGGGCGAGTACTTCCTGCCGAGCGTCGTAAGCCAGCTGATCGCGGAGGACAAGGCGCGCGTGAAGGTGCTGCACAGCCGCGACAAGTGGTACGGCGTGACGTACAAGGAGGATAAGCCCATCGTCGTGGGCGCGATCAAAGCGATGACCGAGAGCGGGCTGTACCCCGACAATCTGTGGGAGGTTTGAACGATGGCTCTGTGCAAAGCGGAAGAGACTTTGAACGAGGCGCTGGGCGCCTATGATTTCGGCGGCCAGGTGGCCGGGGCGCTGCGCTACGGCCAGGGCCACATCAACGACACCTTCTGCGTCTATGTGCAGACGCCGGAGGGAGACGCGCGCCGCTTCATCTTGCAGCGCA
>CASFAA010000322.1 GCA_949292505.1 uncultured Oscillospiraceae bacterium | reverse complement strand
CGCGTATCGACCGCCGCTGCGGGGGCCGGTATTTTGCGGGGGACGCCGACCGCATCCTCAAGCTCGCCGCCGCGTTCCTCCTCGGGAGGACGAACCGCTTCCAGGAGACGGCGGAGATCAACAAGCGCGACGTCACGAACTGGACAACCACGAACAGTCTCGCGAAGAAGACGGAATCGTACGCCCTGTTCCGGTATGGCGCGGAGAACGAGCCGCTCATTGAGGACGTGCGCCGCGCATTCTTCGGGAACGCGTGCAAGCTGCGCATCCACCCGGGCTGGCTCGGGCGGTACGGGCTCGCCGTCGCCTGCGCGGAGGAGCTTCCCGCTGTGCGGGAGGCGTACCTTGCGCGCTTCGGCGGCTTCGCGTACTATGCCGATCAGGGCGGTGGGCTGCCGCTCGTCAGGAAGGAGTGAGGACGAATGGCGCTCGACAGCAAAAAGCTTGCCGTGCTCAGTCTCCTGTACCGTTTTCCACTGTTCTGCCGCATCCCCGAAGGGGAACGCCGCGTCAGCGTCTGGCTTGTCGGCGGGCAGGCGGTCCGGGAGGCATTCGGAGCCGCGTACTGGGCGGGCCAGATTACGGGCCATCGCCTGCGCCTGTGCGCCGTGTGCGCTGAGCCCGAGAAGGCCCTTTCCCGCCTGCACGAGGCCATGCCCGCCCTGTCCGATCCTGCCTTCCGATCGTACGCCTCGATCTCGTTCACCGCGCCGGAGGAGGACGATCCGGCAGGAAGGCTGCGGGGAAGCTGCTCGTACGCCATCGTCGCCATGGGGGACGCGCAGCGCGACGTCCGGGCTGTCGACGGGCTCCTTGCGCGCTTCTCCGGCCGGGAGCTCCCGCCGCCCATCTTTCGGTGGGACGAGGAGCAGAACGGCTTTGTCCTCGAGAACCCGCTCCCGGGGGAGGACGCGCTCTGCCGCGCCGATCCGGGGCTGGAGCGGATGGCGCGCGCCGTCGATTTCGCCTACGCGCTCGCCTCGAATCCGCGCGTGCCGCGCGCGGAGCAGGAGAAGCGCTTTTCCCTTGATTCGTACAACGCCCTGTCCTCCTACGCCGCCGCCGTCCATGTGCCGTACAAGCTGCGCCTCTGCGCCAGCTATGCCGGCTGCTGCCAGCGGGAGGCGCCTGCCGTTCTCGTGCGCGCCATTGAGGCGGCGCGGCTCGAGCGCACGGGCGGCAGGCTTTCGGCGGAGGATCGCCGGATGCTCCGCCTGTACCATATGCTCATCGCCCTCGAACACCGGCGCTGGTGCGCCGAGAAGATCGCCGAGGGCTACCGCGCCCCGACGCGCGCCGAGTTTGAGGCATACGCCTATCAAAACGGCCTGCGCCACGTCGATCGGGAGAGGAAGCTGCATCCCTGTCTTTGTGCCTGCGGAGAAGCCGGCCTCACGCCCGGCCTGTGGAGCGCTTCTCCCGATGACGAGTCTCTCTCCGAGCTCGACCGCGCCTCCCTGCTCAACCGGGAGATTGCCGCGCGGCGCTTCGCCGGAAAACGGGCGGCTCTCCTTCCCGCCGTTGGGACGCTGCGCGCGCTGCCTCCGGCGGTGAGCGAGGTCTCCGTCTCCCGGATCGAATCGTCGCTGGACAAGCTCTTTGCCGGGGTGGACGACGCCTCCGCCCGATTCTACCGCGCCGTCTCCGACGCGAGGGAGGAGGCGAAAAAACTGGGGCGGTATGCCGCCGTGGATCGCTGCCTCGCCGCCCTCGAGAGCGATGAGGCTGTCCGCGCCGCGCTGGCATGGAACGACCGCACCGATTTTTTTGCGACAGACGCCCAGCTTGTCGAGCTGCTGCCCTTCTGCCGCCGCCAGAGCGAGGAGGAGAAAACGGTCGTCATCCTGACGGGCGGCCTGCGCGAACGGGAGCGCACCGCGCTGCTGCGCGACGCCGCCGTCCCGACGGCTCTGTGCGCCGCGCGCGCCGTTTTTGCCGGCCCGGGCGTCGGGGAAGAGCCGTGCGCCCGGATTCTCTCTGATTTCTTCCGCCGCCGCGGCGGAAACACAAAAACGGCGGCCAAAAATCTGGATCTGGACGATGTCTCCGCCGTTGTGCGCTTCCTCACCGCGCGCAGCGGCAAAGACGGAGAGCAGCTCGTCTGCCTCGACGGCGTGAGCGGGAAAAAGCGTCTCGAGCGCGCCGTGCGCGGACTCGCCGCCGCCTGGCCCATCCGCCTTGTCAGCCTTGCCGAGGACGGCGGCCTCTGGGTGGACGGCGAGCCCTCCGGCATCTTTTTCGATCCGTCCGCCGTCTCCCTCGACGAGTTCCTTCTGCTCACAAATGGCCGGTACAGCAACGCGTTCGCGCAGAGCCCCGTCTTCGGCGGGGATGTGCTGAGCGGCCTGTCGCGCCTTTTTCTGCGTTATTCTGCCCGGCAGGCGGAGGGCTCCGTCTGGGGCCTGCTCGTCCGGGAGGTGTTTCAGAACCGCGCCCTCTCCGACGCAAAGACGGGGCGCATCGCCGCGGATCTCGGCGCGCTGCGGCTGCCGCGGGAGTTTTCCGGCGAGCGCCCGGCGGGAAGGCTCCTCGAAGCCATCGGGGAACTGGAAAGGCTCGGCCTGGTCCGCGGCCTGTCCGCCGAGGGGAATTGCGCGTCCTTTGTGCCCGACCCGAGGCTGCGTATGCTCACGGCGCGGACGGGGAGCCTGTTCGAGCTTTTCGTCTGGCACGCCGTGCGCTGCCTCGGCCTGTTCGACGAGGTGCAGAGCGGCGTGGAGTTCGTCTGGCAGACGGCGTCCGGGGGAGAGGACGGCATGGAGACGCGCAACGAGATCGACGTGATGATCGGCAGCGGCTACCATCCGATTTTCCTCTCCTGCAAGGATACGCGGCAGATCGCCGAGGAGATGGTTTATCAGCTCTCCGGCGTTTCAGAGCGCTTCGGCGCGTACCCTGTCTGGGCGCTCAGCCGCGAGCTGTCCTATTATCTCAGCCTGACAAAGCGCGAAAACGGAGACGCGAACGGCCGCGCGGTGATCAGCCGCGCGCTCGGCATGGGCGTCTCCGTCCTCGGCCGCGAAACCTTCGGGGACGAGGAGCGCCTGCGCGCCGCGATGGCAGCCGTCCGTGAGGGCCGCGTCGTCTGCGGCGGAACTGTCGTGCGGTAGAAGCAATACCGGCATAAGAAAACGCCTCCCCGGCGGGGAGGCGTTTTCTTATGCCGGCGGGCCGTCCGGCGTCTGCTCAGGGACTTTGGAGACAAATGGGATGACGACGCGCGTCTCCCCGGGGTCGGAGCAATCGAGCTCCATCACATGATCCGTTTCAAAGAACAGGCACAGCCGCCTCTCGACGTTGCGCAGGCCGTAGCCGCTGCCCGAGGAGGAGCCGGTTGGGGCCGTTTCGCCCTGCATGACGGCCTCCCACGCCTCGGCGGTGAAGTGCGCGCCGCTATCGGCGACGCAGAGCTCCCGCCTCCCGTTTCGGACTCTGCCGAAGATGCGCACGGCGCCCTCCTGTTTTCCTGATTCGAGGATACCGTGCATCAGCGCGTTTTCGACGAGCGGCTGCAGCGTGATTTTCGGCAGCTCGAGGGCCTGGATTTCCTCCGGGACGCCGATCTCCAGGCGGAACCTGTCGCCGTACCGCATGGACTGAATCGCGAAGTAGTGCCCCGCGATCTCGAGCTCCTTCTCCACAGGGAGCACTTCGCTTCCCTTGCTCAGGCAGAGGCGGTAGAAGCGGGTCAGGTTTCGCACGGTGCTTTCCACCTTTTCCGGCTGGTTGAGCTTTGCCATCCAGACGGTGGCCTCGAGCGTGTTGTACAGAAAATGGGGGTTGATCTGCTCCTGGAGCACGCTGATCTCAAGCCGGCGAAGCTCCTCCTCCTGCAGCTCGCGATCCCGCACCATCTGCCGGATGCGGTCGAGCAGGGCGTTGTGCGCCTCGACAAGCTGGCCGATCTCGTCGCGTCCAAGCGGCTCGAGGCGGGGCGGGACGGCCTGCAGGGCCGTCCCGCTGCAGCTCTGGACATAGCGGTAAAAGCGCCTGATGCGGGACACGACGGAGAACAGGATCGGCAGCGCGCACAGGACGCCGAGCAGCGTCAGCGCCGAGCCGGAGAATGTGAGCATCAGCAGATTGCGCGTCAGCGTATCCTGCAGCGCGCGGTTGTCGAGAACCATCACAAGTCTCCAGCCGGAGTTCGGCAGGGAGCGGTAATAGACAATGTCGTCTCCGGACTGGATGGAATTCATGTTGACCGCTTCGAACCCGCGCAGCGTTTCCTCCGGGGCGTCAAACAGATAGTTTTCCGCCTCGGGGTCGGTGGAGACAACGGTGCTGCCGTCCTCCGTCTGCAGGAAGCACGTCACATATTCCTGCGATCGCGGAGCGGCAAGCATCTCGATAAGGGCCTCCCTGTCGAGATCAATTCGCAGAAGGGCGATAAGATCCGTGTAATCCTGCAGGCTGCGCACCGGGAAAACGAGCGCAGGATCCTGGGCCCCCAGTTCGCTGGGAGAGAGAAAACGCCAATTTCCCCAGCCGGAGATCGTCTCCTGCGCCCAGGCTTCGTTTTCGAGCGTTTCGAGCGGGAGAATCCGCGAAGTGGCGTCAAGAACGTCAAGGGAGGAACTGACGTACAGGCGGCAGAAGTATTCTCCCGCGCTGTCGGACATCCGATACATTTTGGGCAGGAGCTGCTGCATGGCGAGCTGATACTGGCTCGCGGAGAGCTGGTCGATGCTTTCGACCTGCCTGAGGAGAATTTCATCGGACTGGAGCAGGGAGCACAGATGGACGACGCGCTCCTCAAATTTATTGAGATTGTCATAGCAGTTGGCGAAGTCGTTCTGCGCGGCGCTTTTTGATTCTTCGTAGGATGCGCGGAAAAACCGCACGCCGCTGACCGCGATGCCCAGCATCAGCACC
>CASFAA010000321.1 GCA_949292505.1 uncultured Oscillospiraceae bacterium | reverse complement strand
CTTGAAAGCGTCTCAGTGAATCAAAGCAGTTTGGAACTCTATTTGAAATTGGAAGAGCTGGCGCCGTACGAGCCGTTTATCGAAGCGATTTGCTCTCAGGAGATGGAGGACTATCTCGACGAGGTGGGGATAGCGGCGAGTTCGCTTGAATCCTACGCGAAAACGGGTGTGACGGGATCGCTTTCCCGTGTCGTTGAGAAGATGGACGATCTCTCCTTCGAGCGCTTCGGACTGGATAATTACGGAATATCTGCTTTGGAGGAGCACCGGGCAGCTCTCACGGCTATCTTGCATGAGATTGCGGACGCTTGCGCCGCGAATCAGAGGGAGCGGCTCACCACGCTTCTGGTTGATCTGAATCAGGAAATGGAAAACGGGCTTGGCTTGGCAGAGGAAGCGGATGAGCGGATGAAAGAAAAATCTCAGATGTTTGACGAATTTCAAAACAGTTTGTACTGAAGGAACATAACGCGGCCGGGTGCTCTTTCTTTGATTTCTGCCGCTATCCGGCTGCCTTCCACTGGACGCCTGAGACGGACGACTACGATTTTACCGCCGGCCTCACCGATTCGCTGGACGATATTGCCGCTCCCGTTCTGCAGGAGCGCGGCGCGGTAGCGTGCGACACCACCCTTCCGATTACTGTAGCAAAGGGAAAAACATATCAGTTCAGGCTGACTGCGGACAGCCTTCCGGCGTTTGTCGCCGGCTCCCCCTGCTTTACCGTCAGCTTTGCCGGCCATTGGGGACGCGATTATTTCTTTAAGGTGCAGGCGGTCGGCGATCCTGGCGAAAGCGCCGGCTTCTGCGTCAACAGCGCGCCGTCCCCTGCAACGGTGGCGACTGTCGTGTGACCTCAGACGCCTATGAAAAAAGGACGGATTTCCGTCCTTTTTTCATAGGAGCAGTCTTCCCGGCAGACTTCCCCTCAAAAATATGCTATACTGAATCCATCCCGCCCCCGCCGGGCGGAAAAAGGTTCTTGAGGAGGCGCTGCCATGGAATCCCATCCGAACATAGAAAAGCTTCTCTCCCTCTGGGGTATGGAGGGAGAAGCGATCGCGCCGGCGCCGGATCCCGCCGGGATTGCCCGGAAGACGAACGTCTGGTTCGTCGGGGAGCGGTATGTGCTCAAGCGGTCGGAGGATGCGGAGCGCCTGCGCCGATCGTTTGCTCTCGCGCGTTTGCTTGACGCGCAGGGGCTCGAGGCCGCGACGGCCGTCCCGTCCCTCGACGGCAGCGAGCTGGTCGAAGACGGCGGCTCGTTCGTCTGCCTGATGAAGCGGATTCCCGGCTCCCATCTCCGCTCGCGGGAGCTGTACGAGCCCGGCGGGGAGGAGAAGGCGCGGCGTCTCGGCGAGGCTGTCGGCAAGCTGTCGATGGCGCTGCGCGGTCTCGACGCACCCGCCGCGGAATCGGACTTCGGCCAGACGGTCTTCAGCTGGGCGTTCCCGCGCGCGACGGAGCTCGTCTCCCTGCCGGAGGGCTTCTGCCGAACGTTTGCGGAGCGCCTCGGGCAGCTTCTGCCGCTTCTTCCGCGCCAGCTCGTCCACCGCGACCCGAACCTCGGCAATCTCCTCTTTTCCGGCGGCCGCTTCGCCTTTCTCGACTTCGACCTCGCCGAGCGCAATGCGCGCGTCTTCGACCCCGTCTACGCGGCGGGGAGCGTCCTGAGCGAAACCTTTGACGAGGAGAAGCTGTACGGTCTTGCGCGCTGGCTGCCCGTCTGGCGCAGCATTCTCCGCGGCTATGACAGCGCCGCCGCCCTGACGCCGGAGGAGCGCGAGGCAGCGCCGTACATCCTCGCCGGAATCGAGTGCATTTTCGTCGCCTGGTGCGCCGAACAGCCCTCCATGCGCGGCCTGTTCGACGCGAGCGCCGCCATGCTGCGGACGTTCTGCGAGCGCTTTTCCGACCTTCGGCTCTGAACAGAAAACCGACTTGCCGCAAAAAAGCAGAGCGCCGTCCCCTCGCGGGAACAGCGCTCTGCATTTTTATTTTAGGAAAACCGTTTCGCTGCGGCGTTTTCTCAGCCGAAGTATCTCTCCAGCAGACCCTTGAACGCCTTGCCGTGACGGGCCTCGTCGCGGGCCATCTCGTGGACGGTGTCGTGGATGGCGTCGAGGTTCGCGGCCTTCGCGCGCTTGGCCAGGTCGAACTTGCCGGCGGTCGCGCCGTTCTCGGCCTCAACGCGCATCTCGAGGTTCTTCTTGGTGGAGTCGGTCACGACCTCGCCGAGGAGCTCGGCGAACTTCGCGGCGTGCTCAGCCTCCTCATAGGCGGCCTTCTCCCAGTACAGGCCGATCTCCGGATAGCCCTCGCGATGCGCGACGCGGGCCATGGCCAGATACATACCGACCTCGGTGCACTCGCCGTTGAAGTTGGCGCGCAGATCGTTCATGATGTCCTCGGAAGAGCCCTGCGCCACGCCGACAACGTGCTCAGCGGCCCAGCTCATCTCGCCGGCCTGCTCCACGAACTTCTCCTTCGGAGCCTTGCACTGGGGGCAGAACTCGGGGGCCTCGTCACCGGTGAACACATAACCGCAGACAGAGCAAACAAACTTTTTCATGATAGCATTTCCTCCATATTCATAATAAAATTGAGATTACAGGTTTTCGTTTTCTTTTTTGCAGGAAGCGCAGATCCCCCGGTAGATGACGTCGCACCTCTCCGCGATAACGCCGTAGCGCTGGGAAATCCGGGAACAGGCTTCGCTGCTGAAGGTGCTTTCGACGTCAAGCACGCGGCCGCATCGCTCGCAGACGAAGTGGGAATGAGGATGCGTCGCGCCGTCAAACCGTTCCTGGCCGTTGACCGTGCCGAGGCTGATGATGACGCCGTCATTTTTGAACTGAGAGAGGTTCCGGTATACCGTCCCCAGACTCAGATCGGGGTAAGCGGTCTTGAGCTGGTGGTAAACCCACTCGGCGGAGGGATGTTCCGTCGTGCCGCGGACCGTCTGCAGAATCGCTTCCCGTTTTCGGCTGAAGTTTTGTCGTCGTTCCATCGCTCACCTCAACTTAATAATGAGAATCGTTCTTAACTTGGCCTTATCATACCACAGACTTTCCCGCTCGTCAAGAGAAAAATAAAAATAATTCTCAATTTTCTTTTCTCCGCGCGCCGGAGCAGGAGGAAGGCTTTCCATTTCGCGCACGCTATGCTATAATAGCAAAAAGAAGCGCCGCGGACAGAACGGCGCGGCGGGAGGGAGACGAAATGGGAGAAGCGACGTTTGAATTCGCGATCGTCGGCGCGGGCGCGTCGGGCCTCGCGGCGGCGGGGGAGGCGGTGCAGGCCGGCTCCACCGTCGTGCTCGAGGCAAAGCAGCGCCCCGGAAAAAAGCTGCTCGCGACGGGGAACGGGCGCTGCAATCTGGGGAACCGGAACGTCTCGCCCGAGCATTACCACGGCGACGTCCAGCGGGCGTCGCGCATCCTCGAGCGGTTCTCGCCGGAAAAGCTCGAGCAGTTCTGGCGGAAAAACGGCCTGCTCTGCCGCGAGCTTGACGAGGGGAGGCTTTACCCGTACGGCCTGCAGGCGGCGAGCGTTCTCGAGTGCCTGCTGCGCCGCGTCGAGCGGCGGGGCGGGGAGGTGCGCTGCGGCTTCCCGGTGGAGGAGATCCGCCGCGAGCAGGGCTTTCTGACGCTCTCCGGCCCCTCGGGAAGGGTGCGCGCGCGCCGCGTGATTCTGGCGTGCGGCGGGATGGCCTCGCCTCCCCTCGGCGGGACGGACGCCGGCTGCCGGCTGGCGCAGAGTCTCGGCCACCATGTGACGGAGCTCTTTCCGACGCTCGTCGCGCTGACGGTTCCCCCGGAGCGCGCGAAGCCGCTCAAGGGCGCGCGCAGCCTCGCGGAGATCTCGCTCTGGACGAAGGCGCGCGGCGTCGCCTCCTCGCGCGGCGAGGTGCAGTTCACGGGCGAGGGACTTTCCGGCATCTGCGTGTTTGAGATTTCCCGCGCCTACGGGGAGCTTTCCGCCGCCGAGAAGCGGGAGGCGGAGCTTTCCGTCTGCCTCATGCCGGAGGTTGGCCCCGGCGACGTCTTTGCGCTTCTTCGGTCGGCGGCGTCCTCGCCGATCCTGCCCGCCCAGGAGCTGCTCGACGGGATGCTCAACCGCCTCGTCGCGCGGGAGGTGCTGCGCGCCGCCGTGGGCAGGCTTCCGGAGCTCGCGAGGGAGCTGCGTCCGCCGCAGCTCTCCGCCATCGCGGCCAAAATCCGCGATTTCCGCTTCCCCGTGACGGGGACGGCGGGTTGGAGCGCGGCGCAGGCCATGGCGGGCGGCGTCCCGCTCTCCGAGGTGGACGCCTCGACGCTCGAATCGCGCCGCTGCCCCGGCGTCTATCTGACGGGCGAGCTGCTCAACGTCGACGGCGACTGCGGCGGCTACAACCTGCACTGGGCGTGGGCGACCGGCCTGCTCGCCGGGCGCAGCGCCGGTATGGCCGCGGATCCGTCGGTTCGCTGGGACCACCGCATATAAATGGGGAAGGAACGGGAATTCTATGACGAGATATAAAATTGCGGAAATTCCGCTTCCGCTCGGCGCGCCGCCGGGTCTGCTGCGCAGTCTCGCGGCGAAGCGCCTGCGCGTTTCGCCGGAGCGAATCGCCTCGCTCGAGCTGACGCGGCGGTCGGTTGACGCCCGGAAAAAGAACGACGTTCATCTGATCTGCACCGTCGAGTGCGAGGTCGACGGGCTGCCGCTGTCCTCGCTCGGGCCGAAGGTGTCCGAGGCGGAGCCGTTTCGGTACGAGCTCCCGCTGTCGAGGCCGATGGCGCAGCGCCCCGTCGTCGTCGGTCTAGGCCCGGCCGGGCTGTTTGCGGCGCTGATCCTCGCGCGCGCCGGGGCAAGGCCGATTGTTTTGGAGCGCGGGGCTCCCGTTGCGGAGCGCGCCGCTGCGGTCGAGCGGTTTGGGAGCGGCGGCGCGCTCGACCCGGAGTCGAACGTCCAGTTCGGCGAGGGAGGCGCAGGAACGTTTTCCGACGGCAAGCTCAACACCGGCACAAAGGACCCGCGCGCCCGTTTCATCCTCGAGACGTTCGCCGCAGCCGGCGCGCCTCGTGAAATCCTCTGGGACGCGAAGCCCCACGTCGGCACCGACCATCTGCCCGGCGTTGTGCAGGCCATCCGGGAGGAGATCTGCTCCCTCGGCGGAGAGGTGCGCTTTCATGCGAGAGTCGATACGCTCCTCGCGAAGGACGGTATGCTGACGGGCGCGGTTCTCTCGTCGGGAGAGACGATCGAGTGCTCCCAGCTGATTCTCGCCGTCGGCCACAGCGCCCGCGACACCTTCCGGATGCTCGACGGTCTCGGCGTTTTTCTTGAGCCAAAGCCCTTCTCGCTCGGCGCGCGGATCGAGCATCTGCAGAGCGCGATTGACCGTTCACAGTACGGCAAGTTTGCGGGCCATCCCGACCTCGGCGCGGCGGACTACCGACTCGCCGTCCATCTCCCCGGCGGGCGCGGCGTGTACACCTTCTGTATGTGCCCCGGCGGCGAGGTCGTCGCGGCGGCGAGCCAGGAGGGCCGCCTTGTGACAAACGGCATGAGCCGCCGCGCGCGCGACGGCGTGAACGCGAACGCCGCACTGCTCGTCGGCGTCGGTCCCGAGGATTTTGGCGGCAGCCACCCGCTTTCGGGAATGCTGCTGCAGGAGCGGCTCGAGACGCTTGCCTTCGAGGCGGGCGGAGGCGGCTACCGCGCCCCTGCGCAGCGCGTCGGCGATTTTCTGCACGGGATGCCCACCGTCTCCTTCGGGAGCGTTGTGCCGTCGTACCGGCCCGGCGTTGCGCCCGGCACGCTTGACGGCGTCCTGCCGAAGGCCGTTCTCGACGCCATGCGCGGCGGTCTTCCGCTGCTCGACGCCCGGCTGCGCGGCTTCGCCCATCCGGACGCCGTCCTGACCGGCGTCGAGACGAGAAGCTCCTCGCCCGTGCGCATCACGCGCGGGGAGAATCTGCAGAGCGTTTCGCTCGCGGGTCTTTACCCGTGCGGCGAGGGGGCCGGGTATGCGGGCGGCATAGTCTCCGCCGCCGTCGACGGCGTCCGCTGCGCAGAGCGCGTCCTGCTCTGCGGGCCGGAAAAAACGGCCTGATTCTGCAATATTATGCCGCTGCACAGCGGCTTTTCAGGAGGAACATCATGGAAATTGTCTCTATTGTATTCGGCGTCCTTATCGTTTTGCTCGGCCTGTATTTCCTGCTTGCGCCGTATGAAAAGCTGACGGCCAAGCTTGTGAAGCCGAAGTCGAAGCGCAACATCCGCATTCGCGGATGGCTGATTCTTATCTGCGGCGTGCTGCTCATCACGCTGCAGATTGTCCTGCTCGTCCTCGGACAGCAGTAAGCGGGGCGGCAGCCTGCTTTCTTTGACGAAAACAGGAGGGGAACAGGCATGAAAGAATCGGAAGGTCTCGGGAAGGCGGTTCTCATTTCCTCCGACTTTGATCGCGGCAGGTACTGGCGCAAAAGGCCGCTGCGGGAAAGCCGGTATGACGAGATGCGCCAGCTTGTCGTTTACCGCGACTGCGCGGAGCAGATGTTCCGCGGCTTCGGCGGCGCGTTCACCGAGGCGGCGGGCTGGGCCTGGCTGACGCTGAGCGAGAAGCGCCAGGCGGAGCTGCTCGAGGCGTATTTCGGCGAGAGCGGCCTGCGGTACGCGCTTGGGCGCGTCCATCTCAACAGCTGCGACTTTTCTCTGTCGAACTATGCGTGCGTCGAGTCGCGGGAGGAGTATGAAGACGGGCGCTTCTCCATTGAGAGGGACAGCGTCTACCTCCTGCCCTTCATCCAGGCGGCGGGGCGCACGGCGGGCAGGCCGATCGAGCTTTTGCTCAGCCCGTGGAGCCCGCCGGCCTTCATGAAGGACAACGGCGACATGAACCGCGGCGGGAAGCTCCTGCCGGAATACCGTGCGCTCTGGGCGGAATGCCTTGCCCGCTATGCGCTTGAGTACCGCCGCGCCGGCTGCTCCGTGCGGATGCTCTCCGTCCAGAACGAGCCGGCCGCCTCCCAGAAGTGGGACTCCTGCCTCTATACGGGGGAGGAGGAGGGGCGGTTTGCCGCGGAGTTTCTCCGCCCCGCCCTCGACAAAGCCGGCCTTTCCGACATCGGCCTCCTGCTCTGGGATCACAACAAGGAGCGGCTCTTCTTCCGCGCGCGGGAGAGCATGGCTGCGGCGGGGGACGGCTCGGCGGTGGCGGGCTTCGCCTTCCACTGGTACGCCGGGGATCACTTCTCCGCCCTGCCGCTCGTGCGCCGCGCCTGGCCGGAGAAGGAGCTGTGGTTCACGGAGGGCTGCGTTGAGTACAGCCGCCGCCGGCGCGAGAGCGGCGCGGACAGGGCGCGCCGCTACGCGCACGACATCATCGGCAACCTCGCGAACGGCGCGAACGCGAGCATCGACTGGAATCTGCTGCTCGACGAGAAGGGCGGCCCAAACCACGCGGGCAATTACTGCGAGGCTCCCGTCATGCTCGACGGCGGCTCCCTTCGCCGCAATCCCTCGTACTACGCCATCGGTCATTTCAGCCGCTATATCCGTCCCGGCGCTGTGCGCCTGTGCCATTCCGTCTACGACAGCCGGCTCGAGTGCGTCGCTTTCCGCAATCCCGACGGGAGCCGGGCAGCCGTCGTGCTCAACCGATCCGGCGGGAAGAAAGCGATCTGGCTCACCGAGGATGGGGAACGCGGCGCGGGCTTTTCCATCGCACCCGGCGCGCTCGTCACACTCTGCTGGGGGCTGCCGGAGGCGGAAACCACATCATGTAAGGAGGATGTACCATGACCCAGGAAGAAATCCGCAAGCTTGTGAGCCGAATGACGCTCGACGAAAAGGCCGCGCTCTGCTCCGGAAAGGATTTCTGGCACACGGAGAGCGTGGAGCGCCTCGGGATCCCGTCCATCATGGTGTCGGACGGTCCCCACGGCCTGCGCAAGCAGGACGACAAGGCAGACAACCTCGGCGTCAACGACTCGATTGAGGCCGTCTGCTTCCCGACGGGCAGCGCCCTCGCGTGCAGCTTCGACGAGGCGCTCGCCGGAAGCGTGGGCTCCTGCCTCGGAGAGGAGTGCCGCGCCGAGAACGTCGCTGTTCTGCTCGGGCCCGCGATCAACATGAAGCGCAGCCCGCTGTGCGGCCGCAACTTCGAGTACTATTCCGAGGATCCGTACCTTGCCGGCAGGACGGCGGCGGCCTTCATCCGCGGCGTCCAGAGCTGGGACGTCGGCGTGTCCGTCAAGCATTTTGCAGCGAACAACCAGGAGTTCCGCCGGATGACGGGCTCGTCGAACATGGACGAGCGTACGCTGCGCGAGATCTACCTCGCCGCGTTCGAGACGGCGGTCAAGGAGGCAAAGCCCTGGACGCTCATGTGCTCGTACAACCGCCTCAACGGCGTCTTCGCGAGCGAGAACAGGAAGCTTCTCACCGACATTCTGCGGGACGAGTGGGGATTCGACGGCTTCGTGATGAGCGACTGGGGAGCCGTCAATGTCCGCACCGAGGGCCTTGCCGCCGGCCTTGAGCTGCAGATGCCCGGCCCCTGCCCGGACGACGACGCCTCCATCGCGGAGGCTGTGCGCTCCGGCGCGCTCGACGAGGCCGTCCTCGACGAGGCCGCCGCCCGTATTCTCTCCATCGTCTTCCGGTACAGCGAGGCCAGGCCGCCGCGCGCCGTCTTCGACCGCGGGGCAGACCATCAGAAGGCGGTTCTCACGGAGCAGGAGTGCGCCGTCCTCCTCAAAAATGACGGCCTGCTTCCGCTCTCCCGCGGCGCGAAGCTCGCATATCTCGGCGGCTTTGCCGCAAAGCCGCGCTATCAGGGCGGCGGCTCGTCGCACATTCATTCCTCCCGCGTGAGCAGCGCGCTCGAGTGCGCGCCCGAGGGCGTCGTCTACGAGGAGGCGTTCCCCGCCGACCGCGACGAGATCGACGAGGCCGCGTTTGACCGCGCCGTCCGCGCCGCAGCAAAGGCCGAGGCCGCCGTCATCTTCGCCGGCCTGCCGGACTCCTTCGAGTCCGAGGGGTACGACCGCAGCCATATGCGCCTCCCGGCGTGCCAGAACGAGCTGATCCGCCGCGTGCTCGCGGTGCAGAAGCGCGTCGTCGTCGTGCTGCACTGCGGCAGTCCCGTCGAGACGCCGTGGGCGGACGACGTGCCCGCCGTGCTGTGCCTCTACCTCGGCGGCGAGGGCGTCGGCGAGGCGGCGGACGCGCTGCTCTACGGCGATGCGAACCCCAGCGGCCGCCTCGCGGAGACGTGGCCGCGCAAGCTCGAGGACAACCCAAGCTTCCTCAATTTCCCGGGAGACGAGGAGGGCGTCACCTACGCGGAGGGCGTCTTCGTCGGCTACCGCTACTACGACAAGAAGCGGATGGACGTCCGCTGGCCGTTCGGCCACGGCGAGAGCTACACGTCCTTCGCCTACTCTAACGCCCGCCTCGAGGAGGCGGACGGCGCCGTCCGCGTCTCGGTCGACGTGACGAACACCGGCTCCCGCGCCGGGAAGGAGGCTGTGCAGCTTTACGTCGCCGACGATACCGGCGCGGCCAACCGCCCGCCGAAGGAGCTCAAGGGCTACGAGAAGCTCTCTCTCGCCCCCGGCGAGACGAAGACGGCGCAGTTCACGCTTGACGAGCGCAGCTTCTCCTGGTACAGCGAATCGCTCGGGGACTGGTACGCCGCGTCCGGCCCGTACCGGATCCTGCTCGCCCACTCGAGCCGCGATGTCCGCGCGCAGCTCGATTTCACCCACACGGCGAAAAAGCGCCTGCCGCTTCGCGTCCACAGCAACACGACGGTCGGCGCGCTGCTCGCCGACGATCGCACCGCCCCGATCGTGCGCGAGGCGATCCGCCGCCTCGAGGCCGCGAGGGCGAACGAGGAGAAGCCCGGCGAGGCCGCCGCGGAGGCCATCACCGCGGAGATGGTCGAGCAGATGCTGATCAATGCCCCGCTGCGCTCGGCGCAGTCCTTCCTTGGCATGAGCCGCGCCGAGGCGGACGAGCTGCTCGGGAAGCTGCAGCAGGCGGCGCAGTCGTAACAGCCGCATGCAAGAACAAGGGAGGCCAGAAGCGAGCGCTTCTGGCCTCCCTTTTGCATCACTGCGCTATGCATCGTCCGTGCTGCGGCAGACCGATTCAAACACGCCGAGCAGGAACGAGGTTTTCTTCCGGTTCATATACGCCCAGAGCGAGGGGAGAAAGAGGAGGCCGCCGAGCACGCAGACGATCATGTCGACCATCGAGTCGGTAACGCCCGTCGAGGCCACGCGCTGCGGGTCGGTGCCGAACACGAGGCTGACGAGAAACTCCCAGATCTCCCAGATGCCCGCGACGCCCGCCACGGTAAAGAACACGAAGCACGCGGCCAGCGGGAACCGGGCGCGCCCCATGTCCTTCTCGGGCGAGATCAGCTGGAACAGCAGAATCGCGAACAGCGCGATTACGAGTCCCGAGAGCGTGTGGGCAAATTTGTCGTACCAGCGGGTGATGGTGTACAGCCGCAGCACGATCCCGAGCGTGTAGAGCAGGAAGACATAGAGATAGACGAGCAGGTCGAGCTGGCAGGAACGCCGGCGGCGGATGATGCGGTAAAACAGCGAGAGCACCGGCGTCAGCGCCAGCGCGCAGACGGCGAGGACGGCGTAATACCATTGCGACTGCAGCGCGTTCGCGGCGGCAATCGCGAGGTTGACGGCGAAATAGGCCGGGACGGCAAAGCGGCTGGCCCGGCGAAAGGCTTCCTCCCGCGCTTCCATGCGGCTTCCTCCTCAGTTCGCCTTCCCGTCCGGGAGGCAGGTCAGGTTCCGCAGGACGCGGACCATCGCGTCCATGCTCTGCACGGGAATATACTCGAACCGCCCGTGGGCGTTGTGGCCGCCCGTGCTCAGGTTCGGGCAGGGCAGGCCCATATAGGAGAGCCGCGCCCCGTCGGTGCCGCCGCGGATCGGCTGCACGAGCGGCGTGACGCCCGCGTCGAGCATGGCCTTCTTCGCGTTCTCCACGAGGAAGAGGTACGGCTCAATCTTCTCGCGCATATTGTAGTAGCTGTCCTCCATGTCGAGGTCGATCGTTCCCTCGCCGTATTTGTCGTTGAGGTAGGCGGCAATTTTGACAAAGCGCTCCTTCTTCGCCTCGAATTT
The DNA here is from genome assembly GCA_949292505.1 of uncultured Oscillospiraceae bacterium. GTDB lineage: Bacteria > Bacillota > Clostridia > Oscillospirales > Acutalibacteraceae > Caccousia. The sequence continues at coordinate 15,415 of CASFAA010000321.1, read as the reverse complement.
CGCGCGGTCGTGGTCGCGGATGATATAGTGGAGCACGGCCTTCTCCTCGTCGCCGCTCATGCGGTTGAGGTGCTGGAAGCCCTCGTACCCCTCCGTGCACGCCGGCGTCTCCCACGGCGGGAGCATATTCTGGAACTCGATGCCGAGGAGCAGCGCGTTTTTCATCTTGTTCTTCGCGTCGCCGGGATGGATGTTCAGCCCGCGCACCGTCACGGTCGCGGAGGCCGCGTTGAAGTTCTCAAACTCAAGCTCGCCGAGCTTTCCGCCGTCAACGGTGTATGCGAACTGCGCCCCGAAGCCGGGGACGTCGAACAGATCCGCGCCGCGCCCGATCTCCTCGTCCGGCGTGAAGGCAAAGCACAGCCTCCCGTGCGGCGGATTCTCCGTCACGAGCTCCTCGATGAGCGTCACAATCTCGGCGACGCCGGCCTTGTCGTCCGCGCCGAGCAGCGTCGTGCCGTCCGTCACGATGAGATCCTGGCCGGCGTACTCGCGCAGGTGGGGATACTTCGACGGGCTCAGCACCGTCCCTCTGTCCTCGTCGAGGAGGATGTCCCCGCCGTCGTACCGCTCCACAATGCGCGGCTTCACGGAGAAGCCGCAGGCGTCGGGCGAGGTGTCCATGTGCGCGATCAGGCCGAGCGCGGGGGCGTCGGTTTCACAGTTCGCCGGAAGCGACGCGTAGACGTAGCCGTGCTCGTCGACGCGCGCGTCCGCCAGCCCGAGGCCCTTCAGCTCCCCGGCGAGCTCGTTCGCGAACGCGAGCTGGCCCGGCGAGCTCGGGCAGGCGGGATTGCTCTCGTCGGAGGTCGTGTCGGCGGTGACATAGCGCAGAAAACGTTCATATGCTCTCATGCTTTGCAGCTCCTTCCTCTGCCGTGCTTCCCGGTAGTATGTCCGCCCTTGTACGGTTTTAGCCGGAAAGCACGCGCAGTTTCCCTTTTCTGATTCTGATACTGTTATTATACACGCGTACGCCGCCGCTGTCATCCCTTTTCGTTCCACGCGCGGCCGAGCGCCTCGATTGCGCCCGGGATGTCCTCCGCCGGGATGCCGGAAAAGCTCAGCGCCGCGAAGACGCCGTCGCGGCTTTCCCGCGTGCGCACGCGCACTCCCTCGTCCGCCGCCCGGCGGCAGAGCGCTTCGGCCTCCTCCGGCGCGACGCGCGTGCGGAAGTACAGCGCCGTCTCCTCGAGCGTGAAGCGCCTGCCCGGAAAGACGGAGGCGAGGCATTTTTTCATCAGCTGGCTTTTCGCCGCGTACAGCTTGCGCAGCCGGCGCAGGCGGCGCTCCATCTGCCCGCTCGAGATGTACGCCGCGAGAGCGAGCTGCTCGATCTTCGACGCCGTCTGGTTGTAATTGCGTGCCCGCTCGCGGTAGAGCGGGAGCAGGGAGGGGGGAGGCACCATGTAGCCGATACGCACCGATGGCAGCAGGAGCTTGGAAAACGAGCCGAGATACGCGACGCGGTCGCCGCCCGCCATTCCCTGCATGGCCGGGATGGGATGCGCGCGGTAGCGCAGCTCGCCGTTGTAGTCGTCCTCGATGAGGATGCCGCCCGTCTCCTGCGCCCAGCGGAGCAGCTCGAAGCGGCGGCTGGTCGGCATCGCGCTGCCGCCCTCCACCGAGGCCGACGGGCTGATGTAGGCGAGATCCGCCCCGCAGCGGCGCAGCGCTTCGGGGTCGATCCCGTTTTCGTCATACGGCAGGGGGACGACCTCTATTCCGCAGTCCCGGAACACCTGCTCCGCCTGCGCGAAGCCGTGCTCGCCGATGGCGGCGCGATGCCGCCCCGCAAGCCCGCAGAGCAGATAGAGAAGCGGCTGGCTGCCGGCTCCCACGACGATCTCCTCCGCCCCCGCCGCGACGCCGCGCGCCCGCCCCGCGTAGGCCGAGAGCGCCTCGCGCAGCGCCGGCTCGCCCTGATGGTCGCCGTAGGAGACGATGATCTCGCGCCGGTTGAGGACGTCGCGCACATGGCGCCGCCAGATGCGCAGATCGTCGTTCTCCGCGTCGGCGCAGTCGGTGCCGAGATTGTAGCGGAAGCGCCCCGCGAGCGGCGCAGGGACGACGGGCGCGCGGCGCGGCGCGGCGTTTCCCGGCTGCTCCCCGGAGAGGACGAAGTACCCGCGCTTCGGCTCGCTCTTGAGATAGCCCTCCACGCACAGCTGCTGGTATGCGGCCTCGACCGTCGTGCGACTCACGCCGAGATCCTCGGAGAATTTCCGGATCGACGGCATCCGTTCGCCGCGGCGCAGCCGCCCCGTCTCCATCGCTGTCTTGAGCGAATCGGTCAGCTGCCGGTACAGCGGCGGGCCGTCCGGGTGAAGCTCAATGTATTCGTACGCCAATCTGTACACCTCATTTTTTTATAAACTGTGTATTTCATTATGGACAGATTTCTTCTATGATGGTATCACACCGGGAGGGAAAACGCAATCGCCTCCCGGAGGATTTTTTTGGCGGGCCGGAGCCCGCGTCCGAAAGGCAGTGAACCACCATGAGAATCAATTCCTCGCAAAAAAGCGGAGCCGTCAATCTTGCCCTGACCGGCCTGATGGGCGCGCTCGTGATCGTCGGCACCTTCATCAGCATCCCGATCCCCGTCCTCGGGGACAGGACGATGATCGGCCTTGGCAACGTCTTCTGCATCCTCTCCGGCCTTCTGCTCGGCCCCATGTACGGCGGCCTCGCGGCCGGCGTGGGCTCTGGCGTCTTCGATCTCATCGGAGGCTGGGCGGCAAGCGCGCCGACGACGCTGATCAATAAATTTATGATGGCCTTTGTCTGCGGCCTCATCGCCTGGTCGGGCCGCTCGGAGGGGAAGAAGCTCTCCCGTGTGATTGCGGGCGCCGTCAGCGGCTCGCTGACGTACTGTGTCCTCTATCTGCTCAAGTCTCTGATTGAGGCGAAGCTCGAAGGCAGCGCCGACGAGGCTGTCGCCATCCTGCTCGGCACGAAGGCCGTCGCCACCGTCGTGAACGCCGTCATCGCGGACGTCGTCGCCGTCCCGCTCGCGCTGGCCATCCGCCGCGCGCTCGAGTCGAACCGGATGTACCTCGGCGTCGTGCAGTCCTCGACGGCGCAGCTCGCCGGCCATGACCTGCGGCGCGGCGTTTCGTCCGTGCTGCTGCTCGTCCAGGCCGTGCTGCAGATTGTCTGCGTCGCGGCGCTCCTGCCGGGCGTGCTCTCGTCCGCCGGGGAGGCAGGAGCCTCGCTCGCCGCATGGCCGTTCTGGATTGCCGCCGCCGTTTCCGCCGCGCAGGCTGTCTGTGCCGTGCTGCTGCTGCGCGGAGCGCGTCACGCGCTTCCGGGGACCCTGCTCTTCGGGGCGCTGTCCGCCGCCTTCTCCGTCTGGTTTACCGCGGCTGCCGCGCTGCAGCCGGTTCTGTCGAAGTACCTGCCGATCGGCGTTGTCTTTCTCGCCGTTCTGGCGGCATCCTTCATCGCCCTTTTGCCCGCCGCGCACAGCCGCAATAAGGCGTGAGCTTTGCCGCGGGCATACAATAATCCATCGTCTTTCCAGGGGATCGCCGCAGAAACGCGGCGATCCCTTTTGTATTTTCCCGACGTCATAAAAGGTTTACAAATCCCGCAGGCCGCATGAATCCTGCATTTTTGCCCTTCCGAGGGCAAATAATGATTGATAAGGAGGGGGAATAATGATATAATCTAACCGATTATGAAGAAAAAATCGCCGTCACGGCGCGCCGTTTCAAAGGCGCACGGCGGCGGAAAGGACTCAAAAGGCATGATGCAGTTCCAAAGAAAAAATCTTCTGTGGGATGCGCTTTTGTCGGGAAGCTCTCTCGCGGTGCTGATCATCGCGGCGTTTCTGGCTTTCTTCGGCGGGACGTGGTATTCCGCCGCCTCGAACGCCGCGCTCGCCGGGATCTCCCTGCTCAACGCCGCGATGCTCTTTTATGAGCTGACCGATCTGCGGCGGCGGATCCCGCTTCTGCTCTTTCAGGTGTCCTTCAATCTCCTTCTGCTGGGCCGCGTGTACGTTGCCTGGCTGCGGGACTACGACATACGGCTCGGCCGGCTGGAGGCGGACGGCTTCGACTCGCTCTACTGGTCGCTGCAGATCCTCGCGATTTCGCTGTTCTGCGTCTACCTGGCTTACCGTGCGGGCGGCTTCGTTTTCCGCAGACGGGAGCTTTCCGCCGCCGTCGAGGGAGCGAAAAAGATTTGGGACAATCCGGCTGTTCCCGTGATCCGGCAGCTCAGCCGCTGGGTGCTGTACGTCAGCTCGCTTGCGTCCTTTTTCTCGCTCGCCAACACGGCGCTGTTCGTCCTGCGCAACGGCTACCTGACCTCGTTCACCGAGACGGCGGGCGTGCCCACCATCATCAGCCGCTTCGCCCTGTTCTTTACTCCGGCGTTTACCGTTTTCCTCGCGACAATGCCGTCCGCAAAGCAGATGCGGCTGCCGATGTGCGTCTACGGCGTGTACCTGCTCGCCTCCGTCTTCACGGGGCGGCGCAACATGATTGTCACCAGCCTGATGATGCTCGCGCTCTATCTCGTCCTGCGCGACAATCTCCTGCCGAAGGAGAAGCGCGTCCTGACAAAGCGCGTCGTCCTGGTTGTCTGCCTGCTCGGTCTCGGCGGCGTCTACCTTCTTCAGATTGTCGCCTACCTGCGCTCGGGAATGTCTGCGGGCGGGAATTCCTTCCTGAATACGGTCGTCAGCTTTATCGATTCGCAGGGCGCGAGCTTCCGCGTCATCGTCAAGACTTTTGAAAATCTTGATTTCTTCCACGCGAAGGACGCCTGGCGCTATTTCCTGTTCCCGCTTGAGATGTTCGTGACGAACAACTCCATCGGGCAGACGGTCTTCCACACCGACCCTATCATCTCCCTGCAGACGGCGGAGTTCGCCGAGAACACTTACAGCTATTCCCACGCGCTGACATATCTTGTCGACCCGACAAAGTACCTGCGCGGCGAGGGCTTCGGCACCTCCTATGTGGCGGAAGCGTATGTCGCGTTTGGGACGGCGGGCGTCGTCGCCGTGAGCCTGTTCCTGGGCCTCGCATTCCGCTGGTTCTCCTCGATGACAAGCCGCTCCTGGCCGGCGATTGCGCTCGGCCTTATCGCTTTCAAGAGCCTGATTTACCTGCCGCGCAACTATGCGCTCAGCTGGATCACCGACGTCTTCAACGTGACGTATCTCTGCTTTATCGTGGGGCTGTACCTCGCGGCGCAGCTCTTCCTCACGCTGGGTACCCATCTCCGAAGGACGCCCGACTCGGGGGTGGAGACATGAAAAAGCAGCGAAAGGGCGGCGTGGTTCAGGATGCGCTGAGCACCTTCGGGACAAACGCCTTCGGCGCCGTGCTCGCCCTCATCTCGAGCTTCTGCATCATGCCGGTGCTCGATCCCGGCGAAAGCGGCCTCATCACGCAGAACCAGATGGTGGGCAGCGCGCTGTTCACCCTGCTCTCGTTCAGCGTGAACTCCTCGATGATTTACTACGTCTCGCGCTTCAAGCTCAAAAACGTCGTGCGCTCCATCAAGCGGGTCACGGTCGTGCTCACGATCCTGATCGCCGTGGCGGGCGCGCTCGTCGTGCTGATTCTGCGGGACAGCTATTTTGCCGACACGGCGCTCCTCTACTGCGTGTGCGCCGTCGCGTACGGCGTGTTCTCGTTTGTGTCGAACGTCTTCCTCGCGATCCTGCGCGGCGAGAACAAGTTCCGCGTCTACAACATGATCAATCTCATGCAGCGCGTGATCACGACGCTGTTCGCGCTGACGGTCTTTCTCTGGCCGACGGCCGCCGTCATCGTCACGGGCAGTATTTTCATTCTGCTGCTCTCCATCGTGATCGCGTGGCGCGCGATCCGCCGCGACGTTTCCTACGCGGAGACGCCGCCTGCTCCTGAAAACGACAGGGAGGTGGGCTGCGGCGAGCTGCTGCGTTACAGCCTCAAGGCGCACGTCTCGAACGTCCTGACCTTCACGAACACGAACGTCAGCTCCATCATCCTCAAAGGCTACAATGGCCTGACGGATTTCGGCGTGTTTACGAAGGCGTACACCATCGTGCAGCAGGTCTGGATTCTGCCGGACGCCGTCAGCATGGTCATCATGTCGCGTATCGCGGCGATGACAAAGACGGACGACAAGACAAAGCTCGCGACGCTCTCGTGCAAGCTCGTGACGTATGTGACGCTTATCTGCCTGCCGATTCTCGTTCTGCTCGCCGAGGTGTTCATTCCCATCGTGTTTCCGAAGTACGTCGACTGCATTGAGCCGCTCAAGATTCTCACAGTCGGCAGCTTCTTTATCACCTATGCGAAGGTGCTCGCGAATTCCATCGCCGCATACGGCAAGCCGGAGCTCAATATCATCTCCACCGCCGTCGGCGTCGTCTTCAACCTCGGCCTGAGCCTTCTGCTCATCCCGAACCTTCTTGTGACGGGCGCCGCCCTCGCGACGACGCTCTCGCTCACGGCGCAGGGGCTGACCTCGATCATCATCTTCTGCGTCTACACAAAAACGCCGTTTTACCGTCTCCTTCTCCCCACGCGGGAGGATCTCTCCATGGCGGCAGGCTTGCTGAAAAGGGGGAAACGGACATGAAACAGCTTCTGCTCCTGACAACCTCCTTCCCGTATGGAAGGGGAGAGGATTTTTTGACCGAGGAGGTCCGCCACACCGAGGGCTTTGACGGCGTCGTCGTCTGCTCCTGCCACGCGGCGGCGGACGACGCGCAGACGAAGCCCGTCCCTGACGGGATGCAGGTGGTGCGTCTGCGCGCGGATCCGAAGGCCGTTTCCTGCGCCGCCGTTCTGGCGAGGCCGGAGTTTTATCCGGAGGCTCTGCGCTGCCTCGGGTACGGGCGAAACGCGTTCGGATCGCTTCGCGAGCTGGTGTTTTTCCAGCGCAAGACGCTGTCCGTCTATCAGGCGCTTTGCCGCGACGTTCTGCCGCTTCTGACGGCGGAGAAGCTTGTCGTCTACAGCTACTGGTTTTACGACTGTGCCGCCGCCGGCGCTCTCTTCGCGGAAAAACTCCGCCGGGAGGGCAGGCGCGTGCGCCTCGTCTCCCGCGCGCACGGCTTCGACGCCTTCCCGGAGCGGGCGGCGTACGGATATCTGCCGATGCGCCGGTTCCTGCTGAAGCGGTATGACGCCGTGCGCCCGTGCTCGCCGTCCGCCGCGCGGGCCGTGCGCGACGCTTTCCCCGGTCAGGCCGGCAAGGTGAGGCCCGCCTTCCTCGGCACCGCGGATCACGCGCTGCCGTACGGGACGCGCGAGCCGGAATTTCACGCGGTGACGTGCTCCTATCTCGTCCCCGTCAAGCGGATTCCGCTCTTGATCGAGGCGCTTTCGCTCGTCCCGTTCCCGATGCGCTGGACGCACGTCGGCGGCGGCTCCCAGGAGGCGGAGGTGCGTGCCGCGGCGGAAAAGCTGCCGTCCCACATCGCCTGGGAGATGACCGGCCCGAAGGCGAACGAGGAGCTCATGCGCTGGTATGCGGAGACGCCCGTCTCCTGTCTGGTGAACGTCAGCTCGAGCGAGGGGTTGCCCGTCTCCCTGATGGAGGCGTGCTCCTTCGGCTTCCCCTGCATCGCGACCGAGGTCGGCGGGACGCCCGAGGCGGTCCGCGACGGCCTGACAGGCTACCTTCTCGGGAAAAATCCGTCTCCCGAGGAGATCGCCGCCGCGCTGAAACGTCTGCGCGAGCTTCCCGATGCGGAATATGAGGCGATGTGCCGCAATGCGCGCCGCCTCTGGGAGGATAAGTTTGACGCCGAAAAAAACTACAGCCTCTTTTATGCGGAGCTGAGCGGGGAGGGGGACGGGCAAAATGGCTGACAGGAAACGCTTCCTCTACGCCGCCGCGGTTTCAACCGATATGCAGTATTCCGGCATTCTGCGCAAGATTGCCGGACAGACGGCCGGCATGGCCCGCCTCGGCTGGGAGGCCTCCTACACCTGCGTGCAGAAAAACTGCCTGCTCAAGCGAACGGGAGAGCGCGAGGAGCGCTTCCCGTTTCCCGCCTGCGCCCGCTGGTCGGAGCGCCAGAAGCGGATCTCCGGCACCATCGGCGCGCTGCTCGCGCAGCAGCCGTGCGATATGGTGTATATCAAGGGCTTCCTGACGAACCCTTATTACCTCTCAATCGCCCGCGCGGCGAAGCAGGCGAACCCCGCCTGCCGCGTCGTTTTTGAGGTGGCGACCTATCCGTACTGGGGCGAATACAAGCGCTTCTTTGCCGTGGATTTGCGCGGAAGGAATGTGAGGGGCTTCCTCGGCCACGCCCGGGAGGTTGCGGCGCACGCCCGCACGACACTCACGTTCTCCCGCTGGGTCGACGCCGTCGTCACTTTCGGCGAGCGGACGGACAAGCTCTGGGGAATCCCGGCTATCAACGTCGACAACGGCGTCGAGGTCGATTCCATTCCGCTGCGCAGCGATCAGGCAGACCGCTCCTGCATCAACCTGCTCGGCGTCGTCGGCACGTCCGTCGTCCACGGCTATGAGCGTGTCATCGAGGGGATGAAGCGGTACGCGGACGAAAATCCCGATCTGCCCATCGTGTTCCGCATCGTCGGCAACAACGAGACGATTGGCGAGCTGGGCCGTCTGGCGGAGTCCCTCGGCCTCGGCGACAGGGTGCAGCTCCTCGGCTACAAGACGGCGGCGGAGCTCGCCGCGCTCTACTGCGTCAGCGACGCCGGCGTCTCCCCGCTCGCGGAGTACCGCGTCGGCCTCAACCGCCTCTCGCCGCTCAAATCGCGCGAGTACATGGCGGCCGGCCTGCCGCTCTTTTTCGCGTACGAGGACGAGCTCCTCACGCCGGATCTGCCGTTTGTGCGGATCTTCCCGAACGATCCGAGCCCGATCGAGATGCGCGAGGTCGTCGATTTCGTCCTCGCCTGCCGCGCCGACCCGGAGCTTCCCGAAAAGGAGCGCCGCTTCGCGAAGGAGCGCTTCGACTGGGAAATCATCATGAAGCAGATTCACGACTTCGCCTGCGCCGCGGGCGGAGCCGGAAACGATAACACCTGAAACAGGAGGACTTCTCACATGGAACTGTATCTCTCGTTTTCCGAGATTGTGCGCTTCTTCAAGCGCCATCTCTGGAAATTCGCCGTGCTGGTCGCAGTCTGCGGCATCCTCTTCGGCGTCCTGACGCTGCGCAGCTTCAAGCGCCAGTATACGGCGACGAGCACCATCCTGATCGCCTGCACGATTGACGACAACGCCTCCCCCGACTATAGCAACCAGTACGCGAGTATGCTCAACGTCCGCCTGCAGGCCGCCATTGCGCTGGCCGATCTGGAGGACGTCCGCGCGGCGGTGGCTGAATATGCCGGGGTCGACGACTCCTCGCTGGTTGATCTCACGGCCAAGCAGGTGGGAACCTCCACACTGATTGAGCTGACCGTAACGACAACGGATCGCGCCAACGCCGCGACGCTGGCGGACGCCGCCGCCGAGGTCATCGGCGAGGAGATCTCCGCCATCTACCCGACGCCGCCGATTCAGGTGCATCTGACGTCCCATGCGGAGGAGCCCGCCGAGCTCTCCGCCCGATCCTCTGCCGTGAAGGGCGGGATCCTCGGCCTCGTGTTCGGCGTCATTCTCGCCGTGTGCATCGGCCTTGCCATCCTGCTGCTCGACCATACCATCCGCAGCGCCTCCTATGTGGAGAAGAGCCTGAAGCTGCCCTGCCTTGGTTCCCTCGCCGCAAAGGCGGAGGAGACCGGCCGCGCCGACGAGTTCCGCCGGATGCGCGCCGCCTTCTCGCATCAGGTGGGGGAGAAGGGAACTGTGCTCCTGACGCCCGTCGGCGGGAAGCGCGGTGCGGCGCTGGCCGCCTGCGGCCTTGCGAGGGCTCTCGCCGCCGCGCGGCACAGCGTTTTGCTTGTGGAGGCTGACTTCTCCTCGTCCGCGCAGGCTGCTGAGGCGCTCGGCGTGCCGAAGGCGGGCAAGGGGCTTGTCTCCGTCCTCAAGGAGGGCTGCGATGCGCGCCAAGCTGCCGTTTCCACGTCCGCGGACGGGCTTTCCTTCCTCGCGAGCGGCGAGCTGACGGGCAGCAGCGCCGATCTTCTCGCCTCTGCCGGGTTTGCGGCTTTCCTCAAGAAGGCCGCCGTGGAATACGACTACGTCCTCTGCGTCCTGCCGGGTGAGCAAAAGCTTCCGGACGCCGCTGCCGCCGCTCCTGCCGCTGCCGCCGTCATCCTCGTCGCGGACTACGGCGCGACGCCGTACCGCAGCTTCGAGGAGAGCCTTACCCGCCTGCGCACTGCAGGAGGAAACACAGCCGGCTTTGTCCTTCAGGGCGTGCGCTGAATCTCAGAGAATTCAACCAGAGAAAAAGGGAGCCCCAAGGCAATCCGGCCTTCGGGCTCCCTTTTTGCGGTACACGGGGATACGCGAGACAAATACAGAGGCGGCCTTCCGGATCCGGAAGGTCGCCTCTGTGTTCTCTATTGGAGATAAAGTTCGTTACATCCCGTAAATGTCCTCGGCGGAGAGCAGCGTGATGCCGTTCTTCTCAAGGCACTCGACAGCCTTCTCTGTCTCGAGCACGCGCAGAATGACGAAAGCCTTGCCCTTGTCGCGGCTGATAAACGCGTACATATACTCGACGCCGATATCGCCGTCTGCCAGAACGCGCATTGCCTTGGCGAACTCGCCGGGCTTGTCGTCGATGCCGATCGCGATGACGCTCGTGAGCGAGACGGTCAGCCCTGCGGCGCGCAGCGACTCGACGGCCTCCTTCGGCTTGTCGACGATCAGGCGCAGAATGCCGAAATCGCTCGTGTCCGCGACCGAGATTGCGCGGATATCGACGTTCGCCTTGCCGATGATCTCTGTGATCTCCGCGAGGCGGCCGGACTTGTTTTCCACAAAAATGGAGAGCTGTTGAATCTGCATACTGGTTCCCCTTTCTTTCAAATGAATGGCGGTGTGTCGGAAACCGGACAGGTGCAAAACGCCTTGCAGCGTTTTCCTTATGCTCTTATTATAAATCGAAAACGGAAAAAAAGCAATTACAGCTTGCGCTTGTCAATGACGCGCTTGGCCTTGCCCTCGGAACGCGGGATCGACTTGGGTTCGAGCAGGCGAACCTTCGCGACGATGTTGAGCGTCGACTGCAGGGCGTTGCCGATCTTGTGCTCGATGCTCTCAAGGCTGCGAACGGTATCGCTGAACATCCCTTCCGTCATCTCAACCTGAACCTCAAGCGTATCAAGGTTGCCGACGCGGTCGACGACGAGCTGATAGTTCGGATCCATGCCGAGCTCGAGCAGCACGCTCTCAATCTGAGACGGGAAGACGTTGATGCCGCGGATGATGAGCATATCGTCTGTGCGTCCGCGCGGCTTGCTCATGCGCACCAGCGTGCGGCCGCACTCGCAGGGCGTATGGTCAAGGGAGCAGATGTCGCGCGTGCGGTAGCGCATGAGCGGCAGGGCTTCCTTGCCGATGCAGGTGAAGACGAGCTCGCCGTAGGTGCCGTCGGGCAGCACCTCGCCGGTGTCCGGGTCGATGATCTCGGGGTAGAACATATCCTCGTTGATGTGCAGGCCGCTCTGCAGATAGCACTCGCAGGCGACGCCGGGGCCGGCGATCTCCGAAAGGCCGTAGATGTCAAACGCCTTGATGCCGAGCAGACGCTCGATCTCGCGGCGCATCTCGTCCGTCCACGGCTCCGCACCGAAGATACCCGCGCGCACGCGCAGCGACTGCGGATCGATGCCCATGTCGCGAACCGTCTCGCCGATGTACATCGCGTACGACGGGGTGCAGCAGATGATGTCCGAGCCGTAATCCTGCAGGATCTGGACCTGGCGCTTCGTGTTGCCGGAGGAGACGGGGATGGCCGTCGCGCCGAGCTTCTCCGCGCCGTAGTGGAGGCCGAGGCCGCCCGTGAACAGGCCGTAGCCGTAGGAGACGTGCACCAGATCGGCCTTCGTGCCGCCCGCCATCACGATGCTGCGGGCTGCGCCGACGGCCCAGGCGTCGATATCCGCCTTCGTGTAGCCGACGACGGTCTGCTTGCCGGTCGTGCCGGAGGAGGCGTGGATTCTCGCGAGCTCCTCCCTCGGTACGGCAAAGAGGCCGAAGGGATAGGTGTCGCGCAGATCCTGCTTCGTCGTAAACGGCAGCTTCTTCACGTCGTCGATGTCCTTGATGTCGCCCGGCAGAATACCGAACTCGTCCATCCGCTTTTTATAGAGCGGAACATTGTTGTAGCAGCGCTCCACAAGCTTGCGCAGCCGCTTCGACTGGATGTAGTGCAGTACCTCGCGGGAGGCGCACTCCAGTTCCGGCTGAAAATAATTTCCCTGCATGGCAATCCACTTCGCTTCCTGTTAGTCTCGGCAGCGCAGCGCTGCCGGATGTTTTTACTCCGCCGCGTAGCCCAGCTCGAAGGCGCGTTTGTTCATCTCCACGAACTTGGGCGGGACGGTTTTTTCAATGGTTTTGAGCCAGATCTCCTTCTCGGTGCCGAGGGACTTCGCCATCGCGCCGATCAGCACGACGTTGACGGCCTTGACCGAGCCAGCCTGCTCCGCGAGAGAGAGGGCGTCGATCGCGAGCAGACCCGCGCCCTGCGCCTTGATCTGCTCGAGCAGCCCCTGCGGGTACTGGGCCGCGCCGGTCACGACGGGCATCGGGTCGATCTGCTGGGTGTTCGTCACCACGACGCCGCCCTTCTTGAGGAAAGGCAGAAAGCGCGCGGCCTCGAGCTGCTCGAAGGCGAGCACGATGTCGGCCTCGCCCTGGTTGATGACGGGGGAATAGACCTTGTCGCCGTAGCGGACGTACGTCTCCACGGAGCCGCCGCGCTGGCTCATGCCGTGCACCTCGGAGACCTTCACGTCATAGCCGAGATCCATCATGGCGCTGCCGAGCAGGCGGCTGGCCAGAAGGGTGCCCTGTCCGCCGACGCCTACAATCAAAACGCTTTTCACATTGCTCATTTTGCCGCCTCCTGTGCCGTAATGGCCTTCTTGGGACACAGTCCCTCGCACACGCCGCATCCCACGCACTGCGTGTAGTCGATGACGGCCTTCTTGTCGTGGATGCTGATGGCCGGGCAGCCGATGGAGAGGCAGCGCTTGCAGCCGATGCAGTCGTCCGTCCTCACGGTGAGCGGCGCCTTATGCTTGACGTATTTGAGCAGCGCGCAGGGACGGCGCGCGATGACGACGGACGGCTCCTCCGCCGCGAGCTCCTCGCGGATGACGGCCTCCGTCTCCTGCAGGTTGTACGGATCGCAGACGCGCACGCGGTTGATGCCCACAGCATGGCACAGCGCCTCCAGGTTAACCGCGGACGTCGGATCGCCCTTGATGGTGTAGCCGGTCGTCGGGTTCTGCTGGTGGCCCGTCATGCCGGTGATCGAGTTGTCGAGCACAATCACGACGGAGTTGCTCTTGTTGTACGCGATGTCAATCAGGCCCGTGATGCCCGAGTGGATGAACGTCGAGTCGCCGATGACCGCGACAGACTTCTTCTCCGCCTGAGCGCCGATCGCCTTGTTGTAGCCGTGCAGCGCGGAGACGGACGCGCCCATGCAGACGCAGGTGTCCATCGCGCTCAGCGGGGCCGTCGCGCCGAGGGTGTAGCAGCCGATGTCGCCGCTGACGTAGACGCCGAGCTTCTTGAGCGTGTAGAACACGCCGCGGTGCGGGCAGCCGCAGCACATGACGGGCGGACGGCCGGGAATCGCGGCCTCCACCTGCATGATCTCGGGCTCCTCGCCGAGGACGCAGCGGCGCACGACGCTCTGGGAGTACTCGCCGCAGCGCGGGAAGACGTCCTTGCCGATGACGGCGATGCCGAGCTTTTTGCAGAAGTTTTCAATGATCGGATCGAGCTCCTCGATGACGTAGAGCTTCTTCACCTTCGCCGCGAAGTCGCGGATCAGCTTCTCCGGCAGCGGATTGATGAGGCCGAGCTTCAAATACGAGACGGTGTCGCCGAGCGCCTCGCGGGCGTACTGGTAAACGGAGCCCGCGGTGATGACGCCGACGTCGCTGCCGTTGTCTTCGACGCGGTTGAGCGGGCAGGTCTCCGCCCACGCGGCGAGCTCGTCGCTGCGCTTTTCCACGACGACGTGCTTCTTCGTCGCGAAGACGGGCAGCATGACGTTCTTCGCCGGATTCTTCTCATACGGCTTGAGCGCGGGCGCCTGGCGCTCACAGAGCTCAACGATGCTGCGCGAGTGGGAGATGCGCGTGCTCAGCCGCAGGAGCACCGGCACGTCGAACTGCTCGGAGAGCTCGTAGGCGAGCTTCGTGAAGTCGCGGCACTCCGCGGAATCGGCGGGCTCGACCATCGGCAGCTTCGCGGCGATCGCGTAGTTGCGCGAATCCTGCTCGTTCTGCGAGGAGTGCATCCCCGGATCGTCGGCCACGCCGATGACCACGCCGCCGTTCACGCCGATGTAGCTCATCGTGAAGAGCGGGTCGGCGGCGACGTTCAGGCCGACGTGCTTCATGCCGCAGAACGCGCGCGCGCCGCCGAAGGAAGCGCCGGCGGCGACCTCCATCGCGACCTTCTCGTTTGGGGCCCATTCGCAGTAGATTTCGTCATACGTCGAGGCGGCCTCGGTGATCTCCGTGCTGGGCGTGCCCGGATAGCTGGAAACCACCCGCACGCCGGCTTCATACAGGCCGCGCGCGACCGCTTCGTTTCCCAACAGTAACTCTTTCATTTCTGCCTCCAATATGTAAAATGGTGAAATCAATTACTCCTTCTCGTTGCGCAGGTCGAGGATGCGCTTCGCCTTGCCCTGGAAGCGCTCGAGCGACTTCGGCTCGACGAGCGTGACCTTCGTCTCGAGGCCGAGCACGCTCTTGAGGCGGTCGTGCAGGCCGCGCTGGAGCGCCTCAAGCTCGCCGTAGCTCTCGAGCAGATCGGCGCTGACGAGCTCGACCTTGACCTCGAGGTTGTCCATGAAGTTGCGGCGGCGCACCACAAGCTGGTAGTGCGGCCCGATGCCCTTCGTGCCGACGAGCACGCTCTCGATCTGGGACGGGAACACGTTGACGCCCTTGATGATCATCATGTCGTCGGTGCGGCCCGTGACCTTGTCCATCCGGACGTGGGTGCGTCCGCAGCGGCAGGGCTCGTAGATGAGGCGGGTGATGTCCTTCGTGCGGTAGCGCAGGACGGGCATTCCCTCGCGCAGCAGCGTTGTGACGACGAGCTCGCCCGACTCGCCGGGAGCCTTCTGCATCCCGGTTTCGGTGTCGATGATCTCGGGGAGGAACGCGTCCTCCGCGAAGTGCAGGCCGCAGCGGTACTCGCACTCGCCGGAAACGCCGGGGCCGCCGAGCTCCGTCATGCCGTAGTTGTCGGTGACGAAAATGCCGAGGTTCTTCTCAATCTGCTCGCGCATCTCCTCCGTGCAGCCCTCGGAGCCGAGCAGGCC
>CASFAA010000320.1 GCA_949292505.1 uncultured Oscillospiraceae bacterium | reverse complement strand
CTCGGATTGCAGGAGAATTTCCAGCGTGCTCGCGTCGCCCATCATGTAGATGGCGCACAGCCGCTCCTTGAGCGTCTCGACGTCCTCGTCGATGTTCTGCTGCTTCTCCGCGATGGCGGCGTTCTTCTCCTCAATCGACGTATCAAGCGCGCCGATCTGCGCGTTCAGCGAGTCGATCTGGCTCTGCAGGTTCTGCATCTGGGCGTCGAGCGCGTCCTTGTACTCCTGCTGCTTCGCCTGATCGTCCTTGAGGGCGGCAAGCTTCGCGTCGTTCTCCTTTTCCTCCTGCTCGAGGCGCTGCTTTTCCTGCTGCAGCTCCGTCAGCGAGGCGGCCAGAGCCGTCGAGCCCGTACCCTGCAGAAGGCACAGCGACAGGCCGAGAGCGAGGGCAGTTTTTCCAAGCCGTTTCCAAAACTTCGTTTTCAAATTCGATTTCCTCCCATCGAGGGACGCCTTACAATGCCGTAAACGCGCCGACGTCCTTGCGCAGATACCGGCCAAGCGAAATGAAGCCTCCCAGCACGCCGAAGGCGGCGCCCGCCAGAAGGAAAATGAGCACAATCCGCAGCCGGTACGGGTCAAGCGGCAGCGGCGTGAAGAAGCTGAGGATGGAAAGCGACGAAATGACGTTGTCGTACGCAACGTTCAGAATCAAACTCGCGAGTCCGCCCGAGACGAGGCCGATGATCATGCCCTCGACGAGGAACGGCACGCGGACGAACCAGTTCGTCGCGCCGACGGATTTCATGATGCTGATCTCCAGCCGCCTCGAGAACAGCGCGACGCGGATTGTGTTCGCAATGATGAACAGCGACACGATGCCGAGCAGCAGGATGATCCAGAAGCACACCGTCGTGACCATGTCGTCGAGCTTCGTGAGCTGCTCCGCGATGTCGGAATAGTCGATGATCTTCTCGACGCCGTCGATCGCCGTGATCTGGGCGACCGTCTCGTCGTACAGGGCGAGGTCGGCCATCGAGATGCGGTAGGAGTCGGGCAGGAAGTTGTCCTCGCCCATGAGGCCCTCGAGCACGGTGCCGTTGTCACCGAGCATTTCGAGCATCTCCTCGACGGCCTGATCCTTCGGCACAAGCTCGCACTCGGAAATGTTGTCGATGTTCTTGATCGCCTCGCCGACCTGCACGGCCTTGAGTGTCGGCAGCCCCTGCGTGCAGTAGACGGTGATGGAGTTGCTGCCCTCGACGCTCTGCATCGCGCTGTCGATATTCATCGAGAACAGCACCGCCGCGCCGGTGAGCAGCAGGCAGGAGACGAGCACGCCGACGGAGGCGAAGCTCATCGTCCTGTTGGACCAGATATTTTTCGCGCCCTCCTTGAGGAGGTAGCCGAGACTCGAAAGCTTCATCAGCGCACCTCCACCTTTCCCGTGTCCGCCACAATCCGTCCGCCGTGGATCTCCACAATGCGGCGGTGGAAGTGCTTGACGAGGCTGTGCTCGTGCGTGACCATCAGCACGGTCGTGCCGTGCCGGTTGATTTCGCTCAGAAGGTCGACGATCTCAAACGAGAGCGCCGGGTCGACGTTGCCGGTGGGCTCGTCCGCAATGATGAGCTTGGGGTTATTCACGAGCGCCCGCGCCAGGCCGACGCGCTGCTGCTCGCCGCCGGAAAGCTCCGCCGGCTTGCACTGCGCCTTGTCCTGCAGGTCGACCAGCCCCAGGAAATACGGCACCCGGCGGCGGATCTCCTTGTTCGACGCGCCGACGACGTGCATCGCGAACGCGACGTTCTCGTACACGCTCATGTTGTCGATCAGGCGGAAATCCTGGAACACGATGCCCATCGTGCGGCGCAGGTACGGGATCTGGCGCCGCTTGAGGTCGGTGACGACCGTGTCGCCGATGAGGATCGTGCCCTCGCTCGGCCTCTCCTCGCACATGATGAGCTTTAAAAAGGTGCTCTTGCCCGCTCCCGACGAGCCGACGATGAACACAAATTCTCCCCTGTCGATATGCAGGTTTACATGGTTGAGCGCGTGCGTCCCGTTCGGATACATTTTGCTCACATTCTGAAACGTTATCACGAAAGCAACCTCATTTCCGATTTTGCTGCCTTGATTCTCCCAAAAAACAGCGTGACGTAAAAAATGCGCGGCGTCCCTTGCCGGCTTGTTACCATAATACCAAGGGACGCCGCGCTTATTTTTCTGTAGAAGAAAAAATTTGTAATTATTTTGTAATCATTCCCCGATTTCTGGCGCGAATCAGAACTTGACCGGGTTGGCGGAGAGATATTTCTTGACCATAAGCGCCACCTTGAAGACAATCGCGTCCTCGAACTCGCGCAGATCGAGGCCGGTGATCTTCTTGATCTTCTCGAGGCGGTAGACGAGCGTATTGCGGTGGACGAACAGCTTGCGGCTCGTCTCGGAGACGTTCAGGTTATTCTCGAAGAAGCGCTGGATGGTAAAGAGCGTCTCGTGGTCGAGCGACTCGATGGAACCGCGCTTGAAGACCTCCTTGAGGAACATCTCGCACAGCGTGGTGGGCAGCTGGTAAATCAGGCGGGCAATGCCGAGGTTGTCATAGCTGACGATCGGCTTCTCCGTATCGAACACCTTGCCGACCTCGAGGGCAACCTGCGCTTCCTTGAAGGAGCGCGCCAGATCCTTGATGCCGCTGACCGTCGTGCCGATGCCGACGACGCAGTGCGTATAGAACTCGCTCGAGAGCGTGTCCACGATGGAACCGGCCAGCTTGTCCAGATCGCGCGGCTCAATGCCGGTGCGGATCTCCTTGACGAGCGCGATGTCCGTCTCGTTGATGTTGATGACGAAGTCCTTCTGCTTATCCGGGAAGAGATTCTGCACCACGTCGTACGCAGAGACGTCCGTCTTGTTCGTGATCTTGATAAGCATACACACGCGGCTCACGTCGGAGTTAAAGCGCAGCTCTCTGGCCTTGAGATAAATATCGCCGGGGAGAATATTGTCAAGAATCACGTTCTTGATGAAGTTTCCGCGGTCATATTTCTCATCGTAATACTGCTTGATGCTGTTGAGCGATACGGCAAGCAGCGAAGCATACCGCGCCGCCTCCGGATCGTTGCCGGACACAAACACCGCGTATTCCGGGCGCGGATGGCTGCCGAAGGAGCGATAGGTGTATCCGTTGAGCACGAAGGTGCTGGGAGTCGCCATAACCTCTGCCGTAATGCTGTCGTTGACCTCGCCGATGCGCCCGAGCTCGCTGCACGCGATGATGACAGACGTCTCGTCGACAACGCCGATGGTGCGGTCAATCGCGTCGCGCATCTGGTGGATCACGCCCTGGAATAATCTGTTTGACATGAATCTCCCTCACTTTATCTGTTTGTTCAGGCAGCCGCAAAGCTGACCGCCCCGCGGGGCGCGCCCCGCCCGGCTGCCTTTCTTTCGGTATGAGAAAACCTATTTATTATATTCTACACAAAAAGAAAATACTTTTCAACACTTTCTTGCGAAGATTTTTCCGGATTTCTTCAGATCAACTCGGCTGGAAAGCGCTTTCCGCACGGCAGCATCCGAAATGACAAAAAGCCGCCGCGGAACATACCGTTTGGTATGTTCCGCGGCGGCTATGAAAAATCGCTTAGTTCAGGATGGTTTTCTCGGTCTCTTTGTCGAACAGGTGCATCTTGTTCAGGTCGAACGCGATCTTCGCCTTGTCGCCGGCCTTCGCGGTGGAGGTGGGCTCCACGCGGGCGGTGATGGCGTTGCCGGCGCAGTTCAGGTACAGATAGGTCTCAGCGCCCATCAGCTCGGTAACCTCAACGTCGGCCTCAACGATGCCGTCGCTGACCTTCGCGAGGAAGTCGGGCTCGTCATGCACGTCCTCAGGACGGATGCCGAAGACAACCTCTTTGCCGACATAAGCGCCCAGATCGACGTCCTTGCACTTCGCAGCCGGGATCTTGATGCTGTACGGGCCAAAGGTGAGCGCGAAGTCCGCGCCGTTCTTCGCAATGGAAGCGTTGATGAAGTTCATCTGCGGCGAGCCCATGAAGCCGGCCACGAACTCGTTGCAGGGATAATCATACAGATTCTGAGGCGTGTCGACCTGCTGGATGAAGCCGTCCTTCATAACCACGATGCGGTCGCCCATGGTCATAGCCTCGGTCTGGTCATGCGTAACGTAAATGAACGTCGTGCCGAGTCTCTTATGTAACTTGGAGATCTCGGTTCTCATCTGCGCACGGAGCTTCGCGTCCAGGTTGGAGAGCGGCTCGTCAAGCAGGAAGACCTTCGGGTCACGGACGATGGCACGGCCCAGCGCAACACGCTGTCTCTGGCCGCCGGACAGAGCCTTCGGCTTTCTGTCGAGCAG
>CASFAA010000319.1 GCA_949292505.1 uncultured Oscillospiraceae bacterium | reverse complement strand
TACCACCGTTGTGGGGGAAGCCTGGGGGGAAGCTGCCGGGACGGCGTTTCAACGCGGCGCTCTTAATTGACATTACAACAAAATCCCTCGGGCGCGCCGCCACAACGGGGGCGCACACCTCCGGACTTCCAACAAGGGAGGTTTAAAGAACGTGCTTCCGTCAGCGAAGATCTCTGATATTTTCTCGCGGCGGGAGGGCAGCACGGCGCTGTGGAAAAACCCCTCCCCGCATCCCGGCAAAGCATCCCGCACCTTTTCTGAAATAATTTGCGGAATTGTAACATTTCGGTTACGAAAAACGTGTTACAATAAGGTGGTTATGGCTATCGGCGGAGCGGGAACCGGAAAAAATTCCGCTCCGCGCAAACTTTTTTTGATCCGACCCCAAAATTCAGAAAAGAGATTGCGAATGATACTAATGCAACGATCTATTTTCCATGGACACGGGAAGGAACAGCGGGAGCATCCCGCAAAGGAGGGCGGCGCCCTCGGAATGGCCCCCGACGGGGAAGCGCTCGAGCGGCTTGTCCGCGAAAACGAGGCTTTCATTCTGAGGGCCGCCTCCACGGTTACGGGGCGGTATATCACAAAGGAGGACGACGAGTGGTCCGTCGCGCTGGAGGCCTTTGTCGAGGCGGCGCGGGACTACGACCCCGAAAAGGGCAGCCTGCAGGCGTTCGCCCAGGTCGTCATCCGCCGCCGCCTGACGGATCAGTTCCGCAGAGATCGGACGCACAGCGCCGAGCTCTCCGTCGATCCATCGGTCTTTTCTTCCGACCCCTCCGAGGAGGAGGAAGGTCTCTCGCTCCGGCTCGCCGTCGCACAGAAGACGGCGCGGGAGGAGCCATACAATTTGAAAGAGGAGATCGAGGCCGCGAACCAGGAATTCGCCCGGTTCGGCTTCTCCTTTTTTGATCTGGCCTCGTGCTCGCCGAAGGCGGGCAAGACGAAGGAGAGCTGCGCGAGGGCGGTCAACGCCCTGCTCGAGACGCCGCTGCTGCGCGAAACGCTGCTGCGCACGGGTCAGCTCCCCATCAGGGCTCTCGAGGAGCGGTCGGGCGTCCCCCGCAAGATCCTCGAGCGTCACCGGAAATATCTCGTCGCCGCCGTGATTCTGCTCGCCGGCGATTATCCTGGATTGGCCGAATATCTGCGCTATATCCGAAAGGAGCCCCGTTCATGAAAGCAGTCATTGTCGAAATCCGCGGCGAGACGGCCGCGGCGCTCGGGCGCGACGGAAGCGTCTTCAAAGTGAAGAACCGCTCCTACGCCGTGGGGCAGACAATCGACGTGCGCAGGAGCTCCCTCTCCCGCCAGCTCGCGGTGCTCGCCGCGTGCGCGGCCGCGATTTTCCTCCTCGTCGGCTCCGGGCTGTACGCGTATCTCGCGCCGTACTCGCTCGTCAGCCTCGACGTGAACCCGTCTCTGCAGTACACCCTCAACCGCATGGGACTCGTTCTCAGCGTCGAGGCCGTGAACGGCGACGGCGACGAGCTGCTCGCCGAGATGGAGGCGCTGCAGAACCGCAGCATTGAGGACGCTATTTCCATCACCGTCCGCCAGATTGCGGAGGACGGGTATTTTGACGGCGACGAGCCGGGCGGTATGGTGATCGCCGCCTCCTCCCGCAGCGAACAGGAGGCCGCGCGCCTCGCCGAAAACGCGAGGGAGACCGCCCTGCGCGCCACCGAGGAGATTGAGAAGAAGGTCGTCGTCGCGGCCGTGACGGTCGCCGAGGACAAGGTGCAGGCCGCGAAGGAGCTCGGCGTTTCGCCCGGCAAGCTGACGCTCGTCGAGCAGCTCAAGGAGACTGCCTCCGACCCCGAATCGATTGATTTCAAGGAGTGGCTGGAAAAGCCCGTCAAGGATATCATGAAGGAGACGGCGGCGCAGCAGCCGCAGAGCGGCGCGCCCGCCTCCGAAGCGCCATCCTCCGGCGAGGCTGCGGGCAGCGCGCCGGCAAGCAGCGCCGAGGAGACGCCGTCGTCCGGCGGCCAG
Source organism: uncultured Oscillospiraceae bacterium (assembly GCA_949292505.1). GTDB lineage: Bacteria > Bacillota > Clostridia > Oscillospirales > Acutalibacteraceae > Caccousia. The sequence goes on along the minus strand of CASFAA010000319.1, from coordinate 7,881 downwards.
TCCGCCTCCGAGCCGGCGGCCCCGTCCCTGCCCGAGTCGGAAGCGCCGAGCTCCGCCGCGCCGAGGCCGCTGGAGCCGAAGCCGTCGAAGCCGGAGCCCGAGAAACCGCAGGAGTCTGAGGCTCCCGCCGAGTCCGGCGAGGCCGTGAGCGGCGCGGGCGGAGAATCGTCCGAGGGATCCGCGAGCTCGTCCGGCGCACTGTCCGAGTCGGGCGGCGCGTCCTCCGGCGGCAGCTCTGAGGGCAGCGCGTCGAGCGAATCCACGTCGCATGAGGCGCCGTCCTCGAATCCCGGCACGCCGCTCGAGCCGAGCGACGGCTGGACGCCGCCCTACATCCCGTCGTCGTCCTCGTCGAGATCGTCGTCCTCCGGCAAGGATCTCGGCTACCGCCTCCCCTATGCGAGCGAGGCGTCCTCCCGCCCCTGGTGGGAAACCTTACCCTGATGATACGCTACACTTACCCATATATAACAAACTCTCAAACTGAATCAAGCAGAAACCCCCTCCGCGCCGCGGAGGGGGTTTCTGCTTCTTCACACATTGTTTATTTCTTTTCGGCAAAAATATGCTACACTGGGTGCAGTGCCGCCGCGTATGCGGCATACCATTTGTACAACTTCCCATAAACAATACGGGGAGGACAGGAGAGGAAGAATGCATATGTTCGAGGAAACCGTAAGGCGGCGCAAGCCCCTGCACCCGTTTGCGCCGGGACTTGGCTTTTACAAGCTGTTCTGGGTGTTTTTCCTCGGCTGCGTCATCGGCGTGGTGGTGGAGACATTCTGGTGCCTGCTGACGAAATTCTATGTGGAAAACAGGAGCGGCGTCATTTACGGCCCGTTCAACCCCGTGTACGGGCTTGGAGCCGTCGTGCTGACGGTCGGCCTGCATTGGCTCTCCCAGAAACGCGACCTGTGGATCTTCCTCGGGAGCATGGTGCTCGGCGGCGCGGTGGAATACCTGTGCAGCCTCGGGCAGGAGCTGATCTTCGGCACCGTCTCGTGGGAGTACAGCGAGACGCCGTTCAACCTGCAGGGGCGCACGAACCTGATGTTCGCGTTCTTCTGGGGGCTGCTCGGCCTGCTGTGGGTCAAGGATTTTTATCCGCGGATGTCAGACTGGATTGAACGCATCCCGTGGAAGGCCGGCGTGCCGCTGACGTGGGTGCTGCTCGTCTTCCTGACCGTCAACATGGCGATTTCCGGCATGGCCGTCGCCCGCTGGACGGATCGCGTCCACGGCGTGCCGCCGCAGAATTCCGTCGACGTCTTCCTCGACGAGACGTATCCCAACGACCGCATGAGCCGCGTCTACCCGAACATGATGGTCGTCGAGGACGAGAACGGGAAACGGATCATTTGAAACCGCCTGCACAATTTGTAATATTCTTCTTAATATATCCTTACTGTATTATTTCGACGCTTAAAAAGGCGCTGCGGGACGTCCGCAGCGCCTCTTTTTCATTTTGACCCGCTCAGCGGAGCATGGCGAGGATGGCGTCCTTCGGTCTTGCGCCGACGGAGGAGGTCTTCACCTTCCCGTTTTCGAGGACAAGAAGCGTCGGGATGCTCATCACGCCGAACTGCGCGGCGAGCTCCGGCTGCTCGTCGACGTTCACCTTGCCGACCTTGAAGGAGCCGTCGGACTCCTCGGCGATCTGGTCGACGATGGGCGACACCATGCGGCACGGCCCGCACCACGGAGCCCAGAAGTCCACCAGCACCGGCACGGAGGACTTGAGCGCCTCAGCCTCAAAATTTTCCTTCGTCAAAGTAAGTAAGCTCATAAATCGAACTCTCCTTTCCCATGTATCGCATTTTTCTGCGTGTTTTTTGATGTTGCTTGTTGCCCTGCTCTGTGATATTGCGGAAGCAATGTCACAGAGATTGTCAGAAACGATTCCGCAGGAATTGTTTCTGACAATAGTATATCGCGCAATTTGATTTTCTTCCGTGACACAGTCACAAAAATTTGATTATCCTTCTCCGATCGCGAAAAGCGCAGCCTCTCCGCCCTCGGCCCGCACGTCCCCGGCGAGGACGGGCGAGACGTTCTCCATCGGCGCGTAGACCGCGCCGCCCGCCGCGTACAGCTCGAAGACGGCGTAGTCCGCCGTCAGGAGGAAGTCGGCGGGCGCGTCCTTCGGGAGGGCAAACTGCGTGGGCGGCAGCTCGCCCTCGCCCGCGAGCTCGCCCGTCCCGTTCGCGGGATCGAGCGTCAGCCGGCCTCCGGGGAAGGTGAAGACGGCCTTCCCGCTTCCGGCGGGCAGCGTGCCGCGCAGCGCCCACGGCGACTCGGGCGTACGGCCTCCCTCCATCGGGCGCAGCGCGCCGAGAAGCTCGCGGCACGGGCCCATGCGCACGGCCCAGCCCTCCGCGTCCCGCGCGAGAGTAAGCTCGGCGGGCACGGCCATCGCGCCCGTGTAGCGCCGCCCGGCGTTCGGCAGGCGCAGCCACGCCACGGAGAGGACGCGCCCCTCCTCGTTCGCGACGGTCTGCGCCGCGTACGGGATTTTGTTCGCGTACGCGCGCCGCATGGGCTGCTCCGGCGTGAAGCAAAAGCCGTCGAACGAGCCGGCGTGGTAGTATCCGTCCGCGCTCCAGAAAATCCATTTGCTCGTCCCGTCCGCCGCCGTGAGCCGGAAAAGATCGGGACATTCCCACAGGTCGGGAAGCGTCAGGAACTGCGTCTGCTCCCAGTGGACGAGATCGGGCGAGCGAAACACGCCGAAATCGTTTTCGGAGAAATACAGCACCATGACGTACGCGCCGGATTCCTCATGCCAGAACACCTTCGGATCGCGGTTTGCAAAGGCGAGGTTCGGCAGCAGCAGGCCGGGGCGCTTTTCGAGCGTGCGCCCGCCGTCCCGGCTGACGGCCAGCCGCTGCGTGAAGACGCCGTCGCGCGACCACGGCGCGTCCGTCCCGCCGGCGCTCGTGTAGTAGCAGAGCAGCGCGCCGGGGCCGTACCCGGCGTCTCCTTTGTCGTCGCGGTAGCCGCCGCCGGAGAACATCGTCCCCTGCGCGTCGGGAAAGAGCAGGATGTCGCCCGTCTCCCAGTGCAGGAGATCGCGGCTTTTCGCGGAGCCCCAGTGCATCGGCCCCCACTCGAGGCCGAACGGGTGGAACTGATAGCACAGAAGCACCGAGCCGTCCGCGAGGCGGACAAGGCCGTTCGGGTCGTTCATCCAGCCGTTCTCCGGCGCGTAGTGGAGAAGCGGCCTGCCGGGCGCGGCGGGGGGACGCTCGTCTCCCATCGTGACGGCGGCGAGCGCCTCGTCCGGCACGGGGCCGCATAAAAGCAGCGTCTCGCCCCGGTGCTTCCCGACCGGGAACGGGACAATCCAGTCGGCCTCCCCGGCACAGGCGGCGAGCGGGACCTCGAGCTCATACAGCTTATGCTCGCGGTCCGCGGCCGGGAACAGCGTCAGCAGGCGGCGCGGCGCGCCGGCCTTGACGGGAATCAGCAGATAATCTGCGGAGATGGAAAGGGAAAGCATCAAAATACCTCCTTGTCCCCTCGGGGGACGTCCTCGCTTTCCAGTATACCAGCCGTGCGCCGCCGCGTCAATGCGATCGTTCGGGCAGGAAAATGTCAAACGGGAGAAAAGTTTTTGTAAAGTTCTCGTAAAGAGCGTTGACGCTTCCCCCTCTTTTTCGCTATACTATATCTGTACGGTCATAATTTGGAAAAGATTTCGCAAAATTTAGGAAAAAAACGGATGTACGCCGCGCGGGGGCCGCGGCAGAAATTTGACGGAGGGAAAACAGAATGGATTTTGGAATCGTTCTCGGCCTGTTGGGCGGACTCGCGCTGTTCCTGTACGGTATGCAGATGATGAGCTCCGGCCTCGAGGCCGCCGCCGGCAACCGAATGAAGAACATCCTCGAAAAGCTGACGGCGAACCGCATCCTCGGCGTCCTCGTCGGCGCGGGCATCACGGCGGCGATCCAGTCGTCCTCGGCGACGACGGTCATGGTCGTCGGCTTTGTCAATTCCGGCATGATGACGCTGCGCCAGGCGGTGTGGATCATCATGGGCGCGAACATCGGCACGACGATCACCGGCCAGCTCATCGCGCTCGACATCGGCCAGCTCGCGCCGCTGTTCGCGTTCGTGGGCGTGGCGCTGGTCGTCTTCTTCAAGAAGCCGCAGGTGCACCACTACGGCAGCATTCTCGCCGGCCTCGGCGTGCTGTTCATCGGCATGGAAATGATGAGCTCCTCGATGGAGCCGCTGCGCGAGTGGCCGGCCTTCGTCGAGCTGGTGAGCACCTTCTCGAACCCGCTCGTCGGCATTCTCGCGGGCGCGCTGTTTACGGCGGTCATCCAGTCGTCGTCGGCGTCCGTCGGCATTCTGCAGGCGATGGCGGTGAGCGGCATCGTCGGCCTTGACACGGCGGTGTACGTCCTCTTCGGCCAGAACATCGGCACCTGCATCACGGCGCTGCTCGCGTCGATCGGCACGTCGCGCAACGCGAAGCGCACGACCGTCATTCACCTGATGTTCAACCTCTTCGGCACGGCGCTGTTCACCATCCTGACGATGACGACGCCGCTCACGGACCTCGTCGCCTCCTTCACGCCGGGCAGCCCCGACTCCCAGATCGCGAATATGCACACGATCTTCAACGTCGTGACGGCGCTCATCCTGCTTCCCTTCGGCCAGCAGATGGTGCGCCTCGCGATGCGCATCCTGCCCGACCGCCGCGAGAGCGAGGCCGAGGGGATGCACCTGGCCTACCTCGTCCCCGGCCCGACGCTGACGCGTCAGGAGCACCCGATCGGCTTCTCCGCGATGTACGTCAACCAGCTGCGGCAGGAAATCAACCGGATGCTCTCGATGGCGCGGCAGAACGTCGACCTCGCCTTTACCGCCGTCCTCGCGTGCGATCCGAAGCGGCTCGAGAAGGCGGAGGAGACGGAGGAGTACATCGACTTCCTCAACCGCGAGATCTGCCGCTTCATCTCGGACGTCATCGTCAACGAGACGAACGAGCAGGATTCCACGGCGATCAGCGCCTATTACCTGATTTGCGGCAACATCGAGCGCATCGGCGACCACGCGATCAACATCTGCGAGTACACGCAGCTGCTCAAGAAGAAGAACATCCGCTTCTCCGACGACGCGCGGGACGAGCTGCACCGGATGCAGGGCGTCTGCCTCGAGGCGATCTCGGCGCTTGAGACGGAGCCCGGCGCGGACGTACAGGGCTGGCTCAGGGATCTGGCCTCCTACGAGCAGCGCATCGACGATATGACGACCGAGTACCGCGACAGCCAGCTCGACCGGATGCGCACCGGCGTCTGCTCCGACGAGGGCTGCATCATCTTCTCGGAGCTCCTCACGGACTTCGAGCGCATCGGCGACCATGTGCTGAACATCGCGCAGCAGCGCGCCGCCGTCGCGGAGGCGTCGGATTGACGAGCTCCTGTATCAAATCCAAATCTGCTCAAAAGCTCGCGCCCCCGTCCGCAAACGGGGGCGCGAGTTTTTCTTGACAAGGCGCGGCAGGCGCGCTATGATGACAAAAAGAAAGCGTCTGACAGACGGAAAGGAGCAAACGAAATGAGCCTTCCCCCGATTTTTCCCGGCGAGAAAACGCCCGGGGCGTGGAAAGAGCGCCGCAGGGAGCTGCTCCGGCTGCTCTCGGAATACGAGTACGGCTTCACGCCGGAGCTCCGGCTGACCGGGGCAAGCTGCACCACGCCGTGGAAATGGACGCTCGACAGCGGCGTCTGTGTGGAAACGCACCGCCTCTTTTTTGAGAAGGACGGCGCGGTGTGCAGTATGCGGTTCGAGCTGTTTTTCCGCCCGTCCGCGCAGCCGCAGCCCGTCATCCTGATGATCGACGTGTTTGACGCCAGCCCGGAGAACCTCCGGCATCCGGAGCTCGGGGCGTACTCGAGCGCGCGTCTGCCGGTGGAGCGCATCACGGAGCAGGGCTTCGCCGCGGCGCTGATCCACGCGGACGACCTGTGCCCCGACAGCCCGGACACCTTCACGCGCGGCATTCTGGAGCTTGCGCCGCGTCAGGGCGCAGCCGGCTGGGGCGCCATCGGCGCGTGGGCCTGGGGGACGAGCCGCGTCCTTGACGAGCTGGAGAGAGACAGCCGCTTTGACGCCGGGCGGGCCGCCGTCCTCGGCGTGTCGCGCGCGGGAAAGACGGCGCTCTGGTGCGGCGCGCAGGACGAGCGCTTCGCCGCGGTGATTGCGGTCGTCAGCGGCTGCGGCGGCGCGTCGCTGCTGCGCGGGAAGACGGGCGAGCACATCCGGCACATGACGTCGTCGTTCCCCCACTGGACGTGCGAGAACTACGCGTCCTTCGCCGACCGCGAGGACGAGCTGCCGGTCGACCAGCATATGCTGCTCGCGCTGTGCGCGCCGCGGCCGCTGTACCTCTCCGACGCGATTGAGGACGACTGGGCGGATCCGCATAAGGCGTTTGAGGCCGCCGTCCTCGCGGGGGAAGCGTACCGCGTCCTCGGCGCGAAGGGGCTGTCCGCGGAGACGTTCCCGCCCGTCCACGAGCCGATAGCGGAGGGCAGCATCGCGTACCACGTCCGCACGGGCGGACACGGCCTGCTGCCGTATGACTGGGAGCAGTATATGTGTTTTCTCTCCCGCCTGTGGAAGGCGTAACCTGAAAAAACGCCCCTGTCCAGAAGGACAGGGGCGGATTTTTCGGTTACGCCCCCGCGAGGGCGGCGAGACGGCGGCGTCTCCCCTCGAGAAATTGCTCGAAGGATTCGCGCGTGCGGTTGACGATGAGCTCCTCCGGGAAGCCAATCTCCCACAGCAGCCGCTCCACCTCGGAGAAGCAGCCGATGCCGAAGGCCGAGTGACAGTCGCTGCTGACCGTCACCGGGACGCCCAGGTCGCGGCACGCCTCGGCGATTGCGCGGCACGGCTTCGCGGAGGCCGCGGCGGAGTTTTGCAGGCTTGCGTTGTTCAGCTCGATCGCCTTGCCGAGGCGCTTCGCCTCGAGCAGGACGGGGGCAAGCTCGTACGCGTGGCCCGCCCGTCCCGTGTGGCCGAGCGCGTCGACGTACGGGTTGCGCAGCACCGCGAGATACATGGCGGTATTCTGCTCCACCGTGCCGCGATCGCGGTCGAACGGCGTGTGGATGCTCGCGATGACAAAGTCGCGGCTCGGCAGGAGAATCTGCGCGCCCGTCTTCTCGGGATGGAACTCGTCCGGCCTGTCCTCAAAGGCGAGATGGCCCTCGAAATCCACGATGTCAATCTCCACGCCCTTCCACACGCGCACGCCGTACATCTCGTCCGGCAGGACGCGCTGGTTCGAGATCGCCTCGACGCTGTGCTCCCGCTGCGCCATGATGAGCGAGCAGTGATCCGTGACCGCTATCCCGCGCAGGCCGCGCCCGGCGGCGTGCCGCGCGCACTCCTCGACCGTCGAGTACGCGTGCAGGCTGATGACGGAATGGGTGTGCGGATCGACCTCTATCCGGTACATAACAATCCCTCCTGCTGTTTTGGCTGCCTCTATTATACGAGCTTCCGGCGCGATTTGCAAGGAAGGGCAGAGAGAGGAAAAGTCCGCGGTTTGCGGTTGAAAAAATTTGTCGCTTTTAGTATAATAGGGAAAGAAATCGCTTCCCCGACGAGATCGGGGAGGCCCTCAAGGAGGAATCGACCATGTTCTGCAAGCTGATTGTCTGCGCGAACCAATGGATCAAGAAAAGCGACTGGAAGGATCTCGCTCTCGTAAAGCTCTGCCTGTGCGCCCTCGGCGTCATCCTCGGTCTGACGGCCCTGCGCAAAAACAGGAAGTTCGCCCTCGCCGTCTCCGTCGTCGTCTTCATCACGACGTGGCTGCCGCTGATGAAGAAATTCGCCGCGGTCGTCGCGGAGACGTTC
>CASFAA010000318.1 GCA_949292505.1 uncultured Oscillospiraceae bacterium | reverse complement strand
CCTCTAGCGTGACAGGCTAGCGTTCTAACCAACTGAACTACCGGGCCATATGGCAGGGGCAGAAGGACTTGAACCCTCGGCACGTGGTTTTGGAGACCACTGCTCTACCAACTGAGCTATACCCCTATTTCCCCGCGACCTGAGGTTGTCTTTCCGACTTCCTTAGCGCGAGTATTATAATACCAGATTCCCACCTGGATGTCAATACTTTTTTTCTTATTTTTCTGACATCGAAAAAAACGCGGAATTTCCCATTCCTGAGCGGTTTTCCGGGAAAGCAGGCGGAACGGCGGATAAAATATTCCTTCTTTTTTCTCTTCTTTCCTTCCTCTCATCCTCTCTGAGAAGCCGGCTTTGCCTTTCCTGCGAACGCGTTTCTCATTTCTGTATAACCATAGTATCCCCTTTACCGCCCCGGAAATTTCATGCTATTATAGAAGTATGAAAAGGAGGCGAAGGAATGATTGGAAATCGAGTTACCGTTATCGTGGACAGGCCTATCGGTTCCCGGCATCCCAAATTCACAGATCTGATTTACCCTGTCAACTACGGGTATGCGGAGGGCGTATTCGCGGGCGACGGAGAGGAACAGGACGTCTATGTCCTCGGCGTCAGGAAAGCCGTGGAGCGATTCACCGGAACCGTTATCGCCGTCATCCACCGCTTTGATGACAACGAGGAGAAGTGGGTCGCCGCGCCGGAAGGAATGTGCTTCACCCGCGAGGAAATCGAAAGGCAGGTCCGATTCATGGAGCAATATTTTCATTCCGAGATACGGATGTAAAAAACGGACGGAGAACACTCTCCGTCCGTTTTCAATTCCTGAAGCAATCCAATCAGATGGAAATCTTGTGCGCTACGCGGTACAGATCCACATCAAACTTGCGGGTCATCTGAAGCGCCTCAGTGATATCGAGATCGATGATCTTGCTGTTCTGCATGACGATGACGCGGTTCTCCTTGTCTGCCTTGAGGAGCTCGACGGCGCGGTTGCCCATCTCGCTCGCCACAACGCGGTCACGGAGCGTCGGGGAGCCGCCGCGCTGCACATGGCCGAGAACCGTCGCGCGGGACTCGATGCCGGTCTGCTCCTGAATGCTCTTGGCAAGGCCGTCAACACCGCCGACACCCTCAGCGACCAGAATAATGAAATGCTTCTTGCCCGTCCTCTGGGTAAAGCGCATCCGATCGATGATGTCGCGCTGGAAATCGTACTCCACTTCGGGAACGAGGATGGTCGTAGCGCCGACGGCGATACCGGTCTGCAGGGCGAGATCGCCGCAGCGGCGGCCCATAACCTCAACGACGCTGCAGCGGTCGTGAGACTCAGTCGTATCGCGCAGGCGGTCGATCATCTCCACTGCGGTGTTCATAGCGGTATCAAAGCCGATTGTATATTCACTGCTCGCAATATCATTGTCAATGGTACCCGGAATACCGATGCACGGGATGCCCGCGTCGGTCAGATCGCGCGCGCCGCGGAAGGAGCCGTCGCCGCCGATGACAACGACGCCGTCGATGCCCAGCTCACGGCACTTGTCGGCAGCCCTCTGCACGCCTTCCTTCTCTCTGAACTCGGGGCAGCGTGCCGTATACAGCATGGTGCCGCCGCGATGGATGATGTCAGACACGGAACGAAGGTTCATCTCAAACACGTCACCGTTCAGGAGGCCCGTGTAGCCTCTGCGCACGCCCACCACATCAAGACCGTCCTGCAGTCCGGAACGGACCACCGCTCTGATTGCGGCATTCATGCCCGGGGCATCGCCGCCGCTCGTGAGGACAGCAATTTTCTTCGCTCTCATGATTATAATCCCCCTAAAATAATGATGTTAGATAGAATGAAGTACTAGCAGGTACCATTGCTCATTATAGCGGATTGTCTCAAAATTATCAAGTAATCCCCTATGGATATTGGTTCCTATTTTATGGAGTTTTCTATCATTTATCCACGAGAATGACATTTTTCTCTCCCAGAACGACACCGAGCTGCTCCAGCAGAACGCCGTTGACTGCCACCCGCATGGAAAGGGGCGCAGAGAACAGCTTGCCGACATCGCAGCGGTAAATATAGACCGGTGTAGGGCCTTCGAACAGCTCTAGGAGCTGGCACGCCCTCTTGTATCGCGGGCTCTCCGCCGACAGCACCTTGAGGTACAGGCCGGGGCGCTTCGTTGTCTGCTTTCTGACCGGACGGAACGATTCTCCGGCGTTTTTCTCGCGAAGCGGCTGCAGGGACTCGCAGATGAGCTTGCTCTCCTCGTCCTCGCGGCGGCTGAGCTTTCCCTGCACGGCAATCGGCTCTCCCTCGACAAGGAAGGCGCCGTACTCGCCGAGCACCGTTGGGAAGACGAGCATCTCAATCGTCCCGAACATATCCTCAAGCAGGACAAACGCCATCGTGGATCCGCTTTTTGTGACCTTCGTCCGGACGCTTCCAACGACGCCCATCACCCTGACAATCGTCCCATCCGGGTAGCGGGAGGCATCCTCCTCGCCGAGCAGCTCGTTGATTCGCACCGCGTGCAGCGCGTCGTACTGATCGAGGAAGGCGGCCATGGGGTGGCCCGACAGGTACATCCCGGTCACTTCCTTCTCGTAGACGAGCTTTTCGCGGTCGCTGAAATCATGCATGGCGGGGACGGAAAACTCCTGTCCCCCTTCCCCGGCTCCTCCCATATCGAAGAAGCCGAGCTGCCCTTCCACATTCCGCCGCTTGTCCGCCTCGAGGAAATCGAGCACCTTCTCGGCGCTCTCGAGCATCTGGCGGCGATTGAGATCGAGTCCGTCAAGCGCGCCGCACTTGACAAGGCTTTCGAGCGCACGGCGGTTGAGCTGGTCGTACATCCGCTTACAGAAATCGAAGAACGAGGTAAACGGGCCGTGCTGTTCGCGCTCGAGAAGGATGTGCTGCAGGAAGCCGCGGCCAAGGTTCTTGACCGCAAGCAGGCCGAAACGCACATCCCGGCCGGACACGGTAAAGCCAAGCCCGCTCTGGTTGATGTCCGGCGGGAGAACGCGGATGCCGAGCCGCGTGCATTCCGCCATGTAAGCGGCAACCTTGTTCGAGCTGTCGAGGACGCTTGTCAGGAGCGCGGCCATATACTCTTTCGGATAGAAGCGCTTGAGCCAGGCCGTCTGGTACGCGACGAGGGCGTACGCGGCGGCGTGGGATTTGTTGAAGGCGTACGCGGCGAAGCTCTCCATCTCGCCGAAGATTTCCGCGGCGATCTTTTCGTCGACACCGCGGCGGACGCAGCCCTCCACCTCGACCTCGCCCTTTTCGCTGACAAGGCCGTGGATGAAGATCTGCCGCTCCCGCTCCATGACGTCGGCCTTCTTCTTGCTCATTGCGCGGCGCACAATATCGG
>CASFAA010000317.1 GCA_949292505.1 uncultured Oscillospiraceae bacterium | reverse complement strand
TGCATCGTCTTCGCGGCGATGGGCGCGAAGAATGACGTCGCGGAATACTTCCGCCGCTCCTTCGACGAGTCCGGCGTGCTGCAGAAGGTCGTCATGTTCCTGAACCTCTCGAATGACCCGATCATCGAGCGCATCCTGACGCCGCGCTGCGCGCTGACCGCCGCCGAGTATCTCGCCTTCGAGCAGGGGATGCACGTCCTCGTCATCATGACGGACATGACGTCGTACGCCGAGGCGCTGCGTGAATTCAGCTCGAGTAAGGGCGAGATCCCGGGCAGAAAGGGTTTCCCGGGCTACCTCTATTCCGATCTTGCCTCGCTTTACGAGCGCGCGGGCATGGTGCGCGGCAAGTCCGGCTCCGTGACGCAGCTGCCCATCCTGACCATGCCGAACGACGACGTGACGCACCCTGTCCCCGATCTGACGGGCTACATCACGGAAGGGCAGATTGTGCTCGATCGCACGCTCGACGGCTCCGGCGTATACCCGCCGGTGTCGATTCTGCCGTCGCTCTCCCGCCTGATGAAGGACGGCATCGGCGAGGGCTACACGAGAGCCGACCATGCCGCGCTCTCGAACCAGCTGTTCGCGTCGTACGCGAAGGTGATGGACGCCCGCTCGCTCGCCTCCGTCATCGGCGAGGAGGAGCTTTCCCCCACGGACAAGAGGTATCTCGAATTCGGCAGGCAGTTTGAGCGGCAATTCGTCAGCCAGGGGGCGAACGAGAACCGCTCTATCGGCGAAAGCCTCGACCTCGGCTGGCGGCTGCTCTCAACGCTGCCGCGCGAGGAGCTGGACCGCGTCGACGACAAGCTGCTCGACCAGTATTACCGTCCCGCGCAGAAGGAGGCGTAAGCCATGGCGGCGCAGATGGTCCCGACGAAGGGCAATCTTCTGGCGGCGAAGAAATCGCTGGAGCTCTCCCGCACAGGCTTCGAGCTGCTCGACCGGAAGCGCAATATTCTGATCCGGGAAATGACGTCGCTCATCGATCGCGCTTCCAGCATTCAGGACAGGATCGACGCCACCTACGCGCAGGCGTACAAGGCGCTGCAGATGGCGAACATCTCGCTCGGCATCTGCCAGGAGCTGTCGCGCACCGTCCCGGTCGAAAACAATCTCAACGTCGCCTTCCGCAGCGTGATGGGCGTGGAGATCCCGATGGTGTCGCTCGCGGAGCAGGACGTCCCCGTCCCCTACGGCCTCTCGGCGACGAACTCGATGCTCGACAAGGCATACGCCCGCTTCAACGAAGTCAAGCGCCTGACGGCGGAGCTCGCCGAGGTGGAGAACAGCGTCTACCGCCTCGCGGACGCTATCAAGAAGACGCAGAAGCGCGCCAACGCGCTCAAGAACATCATGATCCCGCGCTTCGAGGAGACGGTGAAGTTCATCACCGACGCCCTCGAGGAGAAGGATCGCGAGGAGTTCTCGCGGCTGAAGGTTATCAAGAGCCAGAAGAACGCGAAAAGCAGCTGACGCACCGGTTTTTCAGGCAGAGGAGTCCGCTCAGGTCTCCTCTGCTTTTTTCGCAAAATAGGCGCTTGCCTTTTTCGTCGGATACGGCTATCATGAAAGGGGCATTCTAAGCCTGGAGGGAGCCTGCCGTCAGGCGCAAGCTCTCGTATGCGGGCGAAGAACCGCCGCATTGCGCAGAGTCTCGTCCGGCCCGTACAGGACGGACTCCGGCGAGGCAGGGAAGGAGATCATCTTCATGGAAGAAAACCGTTTTGAGATCCCGAAGGCGGATTACTTTACGCTGAACTATAACGTCTACTGCGGCAGTCTGGACGGCTTCAACTACAAGCTCAACGCCGGGAGCAAGGAGAAAATCGAAGCCTCCGTCTGGCTGGGAACGCTCTGTATGGACAAGAGCGAGGTCGCCGCGAGCGAGAGCTTCCCGCTCGACGAGGAGGGCTTCTCCGGCGCGCTCGCGTGGCTGGAGGCGCAGTATCAGGCGCTGCACGAGGGAGGCATATCATGAGGCTGTTTGACGTCATCGGCCCCATCATGACGGGACCCTCGAGCTCGCACACCGCCGGAGCCGCCAAGATAGGGCTCGTCACGCGCGCCATGCTCGGCGGCGAGCCGGTAAAGGCGGACATCCTGCTGCACGGCTCGTTCGCGAAGACGGGCCGCGGCCACGGCACCGACCGCGCCATCGTCGCGGGGCTGCTCGGAATGCATCCGGACGACCCGCGCATCCCCGACAGCTTCGCCCTCGCGGAGCAGGCGGGGCTCGCGTTCTCCTTCACGACCGGGACGCTCAAGAACGTCCACCCGAACACCGCGGCGCTTTCTGTAGAAAACGCGGACGGAGAGCGGCTCGACGTGGTCGCCTCCTCCCTCGGCGGCGGACGGATTCAGATCTGCCGCGTCGACGGGATCGAAACGGGCTTCTCCGGCGGCTGCAACACGCTCATCGTCCACAACGAGGACAAGCCCGGCTGCGCCGCGCTGGTGACGGCGCTCCTCGCGCGCTTCGGCCTCAACATCGCGACGATGCAGCTGTGCCGGAATTTTCCGGGCGGCTACGCCGTGATGGTGATCGAGTGCGACCAGTTTATCCCCGCCGAGCTGGCGGAGGAACTTGAGCGGGCGGACGGCGTAGCGCGCGTCACCCGGCTGAACCTTGACGTCTGAGAGGAGGCGCAATATGGCGATCGATTCTATTGCAGCCCTCGTACAGGAGGCGGAGCAGACAGCTCAGCCGCTGTGGGAGGTTATTCTGCAGGAGGATTTGAAGGAAGGGCAGGGCACGCGGGAGGATTCCCTGCGGCAGATGAAACGCCTCTGGGACGCGATGAAGGCGTCCGGGGACGCGTACCGCCCGCAGGAGCGCTCGCACAGCGGTCTGGCCGGAGGCGACAGCGCGAAGGTCAGCGCGGCGATGGAAAACGGCGCGCTCTACGGAGGGCGGTTCTTTCAGGAGGTCATTGCGGAGGCGCTCAAGGTCAGCGAATGCAACGCGTGCATGAAGCGCATTGTCGCCGCGCCGACGGCAGGCTCGTGCGGCGTGCTGCCCGCCGTCCTGCTCCCGCTGCTGCGGCGTGGGGAGGACGAGGAAGCGCTGCTGCGCGCGCTGTACGTCGCGGCTGGCTTCGGCGAGGTGATCGCCTCGCGGGCGTCGATCTCCGGCGCGGAGGGCGGCTGTCAGGCGGAGGTCGGCGCGGCCTCGGCGATGGCGGCGGCTGCGCTCACAGACCTGCGCGGCGGCTCGCCCTCCATGTGCGCGAACGCCTGCGCGCTGGCGCTCTCGAACCTGATGGGGCTCGTCTGCGACCCCGTCGCCGGACTCGTGGAGGTGCCGTGCATCCACCGCAACGTCGTCGGGGCCGTAAACGCGCTGAGCTGCGCCGATATGGCGCTCGCCGGCGTCGAATGCCGCATCCCGGCCGACGAGGTGATCGACACGATGGCTCAGGTCGGCGCGTCGATGGACGATTCCCTGCGCGAGACAGGCGCGGGCGGTCTCGCGGCCACGCCGACGGGAAAGGCCATCGCCGAGCGGCTCGCATCAGAGGGCTGACGGATAAAAAGAAAGAACAAACGATCAAACAGGCTGCCGTACGCGCAAAAACGCTGTGCGGCAGCCTGTTTTCATAAAAAGCATTTTTCTCGTACTTTCAGAAGAAATCTGTTTCTTTTTTCCCTGCCGTCTGCTATACTGACGGAATAGGAAATGCCGGAAAAACCGGGCCGAAAGGATGGATGGAACGTGAATCAGCGGGAAAATCTGCTGGCTCTTCTGCGCAGGGAGCCGTACGAATGGGTGCCTGCGGAATTCAACCTCTGCCCCTCCCTCGAGGAGGAATATCGGAAGCGGACGGACGGCTCGCTGCCGTACTGCGACTTTTTTGAGATGCCGTGGAGGAACGTGCCGGATCTTGCGGTTCCCGAGGACGCGAGCCGGTATCTCCCCTACCACCCGAATCTCAAGCCCGGGTCGCAGATCGACCTGTGGGGCGTCGCGCACGAGCCGGGCAGCGCCGCGGCGAAGCATATGACGTATCTGCGCAGCCCGCTGCGCGGGATCGACAGCCTCGCGGAGGTCAGGGCGTACCCGCTGCCGGACTTTCTGCACGGGGACGCGTCGAAGCAGAAGGAAGCAGTCGACGCAATCCACGAGAGAGGACTCGCCGCGTGCGGAAATATGCAGGTGACCGTCTGGGAAACGGCGTGGTATATCCGCGGCATGGAAGACCTGATGATGGACATGTTGAGCGGCGACCCGATCGCGTCCTATCTGCTCGACGAGGTAACAGCGCGCTCTGCGCACCGCGCCGCGAGCTACGCGAGGGCCGGCGTCGATATTCTCTATCTCGGCGACGACATCGGAATGCAGCGCACGCCGATGATGAGCCTCGAGCTCTACTGCAAATGGCTCAAGCCGCGGCTGGCGGCCGTGATACAGGCGGCCAGGGCCGTCAACCCGGATATTCTCGTCTTTTACCACAGCTGCGGCTTCGTCACGCCGTTCATCCCCCATCTGATTGAGGCGGGCGTCGACGTTCTCAATCCCGTCCAGCCGGAAAGCATGGACTTCGGCGAGATCTACAGGGAATATGGCGGGAAGATCAGCTTCCACGGGACGATCGGAACACAGACAACGATGCCGTTCGGCACGCCGCAGCAGGTGCGTGAAAAGGTGTGGGAGCACCTGCAAATCGCGAAGCCCTTCGGCGGCCTGCTCCCCGCTCCCACGCACTTGCTCGAGCCGGAGGTGCCGTGGGAGAACATCCTCGCTTACGCAGAGGCGTGCCGCGCGTACAGGCTGTAAACGCCCGGCTCAGCACTCCTCCCAGATCGACGCGGGGAGGCGGACATCGGCGGCGGGAAGCTTTTCCCACGCAAAAAGGGGGACGAGCTCCCGCGCTGTGACAGGCTCCGGCTGTTCCAGGAGGCCGCCCGCGAAGGCGAGCCGACCGAGGAGCTGCTCCGGCGTGAAGCGGGCGCGGAGCCTGCCGAGGTCAAGGGCGGCGTCGCGCTTCGAGAGACGCGCGCCCGCGGGGTCGAGCAGGAGCGGGATGTGCCCGAAGGCAGGCGGCGCATAGCCGAGGAGGCGGTACAGGTACAGCTGGCGCGGCGTGGAGTCGAGCAGATCGCGTCCCCGGACAACCTGCGTCACGCCCATGAGGGCGTCGTCCACAACGACGGCGAGCTGGTA
>CASFAA010000316.1 GCA_949292505.1 uncultured Oscillospiraceae bacterium | reverse complement strand
GGGGTATGCTTTTCCATCGGAATCCCTCTCATACAGAAAAAGTATAAAAAGCGGGGCGCTTCTTGTCAAGATGCGCTTTTCTCAAAAATTACTCCAGCATCCGAAGAAATTCTTCCTCATCGATGACCGTCACGCCGAGCTGGTTGGCCTTGGTGAGCTTGCTGCCGGCCTCCTCGCCCGCCAAGACAAAGCTCGTCTTCTTCGAGACGCTCGAGCTGACCTTGCCGCCGAACTTCTCGACGAGGGCGGAGGCCTCGCTGCGCGTCATGGTGGGAAGCGTGCCGGTGAGGACGAAGGTTTTGCCCGCAAAGCGCGCGTCCGCCGTCTCGGGGGCGCGGCTCTCGAGGTTGACGCCCGCATCCCGCAGCTCGCCGACGAGGCGCGCCGTGCCGGGCTGGGCAAAGAAGTCCGCGACGCTCTCCGCCATGATGCCGCCGAAGCCCTCAATCGCCTCGATCTCCTCCGGCGATGCGGCGAAGATCTCGTCCACGCTGCGGAAGCGCTCCGTGAGGAGCTTCGCCGCCTTCAGTCCGATGTGGCGGATGCCGAGGGCGAAGATGAGACGGTAGAGATCGTTCTCCTTCGTCTTCGCAATCGCGTCGACGAGGTTCTGCGAGCTCTTCTCCCCCATGCGCTCGAGCTCCATGAGCTGCGGGACGGTGAGGCGGTACAGATCGGCGGGAGATTTGACGAGGCCCTTATCGAGCAGCTGCTCGAGGACGGCGGGGCCGAGGCCCTCGACGTCCATC
The DNA here is from genome assembly GCA_949292505.1 of uncultured Oscillospiraceae bacterium. Classification (GTDB taxonomy): domain Bacteria; phylum Bacillota; class Clostridia; order Oscillospirales; family Acutalibacteraceae; genus Caccousia. The sequence goes on along the minus strand of CASFAA010000316.1, from coordinate 3,189 downwards.
GCGTCGCGGCTCGCGAAGTGGATGAGGTGGCGCAGCAGCTGAGCGGGGCATTCCGGGTTCACGCAGCGCAGCGCGGCCTCGCCCTCCTCGCGCACGACGGGGCCGCCGCACGAGGGGCACGTCTCCGGCATCCGGTACGCTTCGCTCTCCGCCGCGCCGTTCGTGACGGAGACGACCTCGGGGATGATCTCCCCCGCCTTGCGCAGCACGCAGGTGCAGCCGATGCGGATGCCCTTCTCCGCGATGAAGTCCTGGTTGTGGAGCGTCGCGCGGCTGACGGTCGTCCCCGCGAGCGTGACGGGCTCGAACACGCCCGTCGGGGTGAGGACGCCGGTGCGTCCGACGTTGATCTCGATGTCGAGAAGGCGGCTCTCCTTCTCCTCGGGCGGGTACTTGAACGCCTCCGCCCAGCGCGGGAACTTCGCGGTGCTGCCGAGGGCCTCGCGCTGCGCGAAGTCGTTCACCTTGACGACCGCGCCGTCGATCGAGTAGCCGAGCGTCCCGCGCAGCGCGCCGATCTCGCGCACGCGCCCGACGACCTCCTCCATCGTGCGGCACGTCCGGTTGAGATCCGTCACGGGGAAGCCGAGCTCCTTCAAAAAGGCGAGCGACGCGTCGTGGCTCGCGAGCTCTTCGCCTGGGGCCTGCTGGACGTTGAAAACGAAAATATCGAGGCCGCGGGCGGCGGTGATTTTCGGATTCTTCTGGCGCAGGGAGCCTGCGGCGGCGTTGCGCGGATTCTTGAACGGCTTCTCGTCGTTCAGCTCCTGCCGGGCACAGAGGGCGAAAAAGCTCTCGTGCGACATATAGACCTCGCCGCGCACCTCGAGGAACGGCACGGGGCGGGAAAGCTTCTTCGGCACGGTGCGGATGGCGCGCAGGTTCTCCGTCACGTCCTCGCCGACGAGGCCGTCGCCGCGGGTGGAGCCGCGCACGAAGAGGCCGTCGCGGTATTCGAGGGAGACGGAGAGGCCGTCAAACTTCGGCTCGACGACGTAGACCGGGTCGCTGACGGCCTCGCGGACGCGGCGGTCGAAGTCATAGAGCTCGTCCTCGGAGAAGGAGTCGTGCAGGCTCTCCATCGGCACCTCGTGCGCGACGGGCGCGAACGTGTTGAGCGCCGGGCCGCCGACCTTCTGCGTCGGGGAATCGGGCGTGACGAGCTCCGGGTAGGCCGCCTCGATCGCCTGCAGGCGACGGTAGAGCATATCGTACTCGTAGTCGTCGATCTCCGGCGCGTCTTCCACATAATATTTCTGATTGTGATAGCGGATCTGCTCGCAGAGGGATTGGTATTCCCGCAGCGCTTCCTGCTTTTCCATAGCGGTTTCCTCCGTTTCGTCTATCGGGTCAAGGGAGCGGCTCGGCTCCCCTTTCGTCTCTGCCGGACGCGGTTTTGCGCCTCTCTTATTATGCACGCCCGGCGGCAGTCTGTCAAAGGGTTCCTCTCCGCTTTCTTTTCCTCCGCGTTCACAATTTTCTCCTTGAATTTGATCTATCTATGTTGTATCATGATAGCTAAGGCAATCTTCCATCCTATCGTTGTGACGTTAGCGGCAGTATTCGGAGGTGTTTCCATGCTTGATAAGACCATGACCTTCTCTCTTGGCGGCGACCGCGAGGGGGACATCAAAAAGATTCTCACCATCGTTTACGACGCGCTTCGGCAGAAGGGCTATAATCCCATCAATCAGATGGTTGGCTATATTCTTTCCGAGGATCCCACTTATATCACGACGCACAACAGCGCGCGCAGTCTTATCCGCAAAATTGATCGCGACGAGCTGCTCCAGGTGCTGCTCAAATCCTACCTGGACGCTTGATTACCCTGCGCAGACTCACAACAGCGAATGGAATGCATTCCGCGTTCCGGCAGGAGCAGACGCGCATCGTCTGATTTCCCGCCGCACGGCCGTCTCTGCTTGACAGGCGGCGCTATGCCGGAAAAGAAAGAAGGAGGATGACACAGATGAATGCGAAAAACGATTCCGCGTTCCCGACCTACAAGGGAAAACCCCTGGTGCGCTGCGGCGACGTGATTTATTATGGAAGCATGAAGGATAAGTACGTCGTGAAGCTGGAAATCAAGAGCAAGAAGAAGGTTCAGGATCTTGAGGTGGCCGACCGCGTCACCATCCAGCTGATGTACACCGACGCGAACAACCGCTCGCGCAAGCAGATTGTCAAATCGAGTGAGAAAAACGGCCTGTATCTGGCGATGGACATCGCCGACGCCTGGCTCAGCCGGGCGCTGGCCGAATAAAGCGGTATGAAAAGCGGCGCTCGCCCTTTTTCGGGGAACGCCGCTTTTTTGCGCGAAGAGAGCGAAAAAACGCCCGCCGGGCTTGTCCGGCGGGCGTTTGTGCGCCATAGAAAAAACGAAAATCAGCGGGCCTTGGAATAGCCGTAGCCGTTGACCATCGCGTCAATCTTGCGCTTCTGCTGGCAGTAGGGGCAATCCTTGAACTCGTAGGTGCGGTAGCTCTGAATATCGTCCTGCGTAAACAGGGAGTCGACAGAGATGCCCTCCTTCTCCGGGATGGCGCTGAACAGCGCGGCAATGCCGACCACGTTGGCGGCGTAGTACTTGAGGCACTCGAGGGCGCGGTTGATCGTCTTGCCGGTCGTCGCGGAGGCGAGCAGCAGGAGGACGCGCTTCTCCTTGATCATGGACTCCTCGATATTCTCACGGAAGAACAGCTGGCCCGTCGGCAGGAACTCCGGCGTGACAATGCAGATGTCGCTCTTCTCGTTGATACCGTGCAGCGAGGACTTGCTCAGGGCGTTCGCGAGAAACGCGCCGATGATCTCGCAGCCGTCCATGCAGATGATGGTGTCGATGCTTGTATTGTTTTCGTAGAAGCGGGCAAGGGTCTCTCCGGCCTGCTTGGCAGCCACGCTGTGGCACTTGATTCCCGTGATGTCGATATAGTGACTGATATGGGAATGGTTCGTCGCAAAATGGCCGGGAATCACGCGGAGAGAGATGTTTTTATTCCTGCTGCATACGATTTGAATGCTTCTGTTTTCCATGGAATCAGCCCTTTCGAAATGTGTTGGTGCAAGTTTCTTGTTCTATTATAGCATTAGTATCTAAAAAATCAAGGAAGAATCCGACGAATTTTCAATAAGAAACACAAGCATTTCCACAAAAAAGTTGCGTAAGAGCAGAAAGACGGGCCGATCCGC
>CASFAA010000315.1 GCA_949292505.1 uncultured Oscillospiraceae bacterium | reverse complement strand
AGCTGGATGAACTCGACCTCCGTCTCCGCGGCGTAGTCGCTGAAGGTGCGCATGACATCGTCGCCGCTGCCGATCATGTCAAGCCAGCGCGCAGCCGCGGGGAGCAGCGTCCCCTGGAAGGTGATGGAGAGCAGCACCACGGCAAACACGACGTGATAGACGTCTCCCTCGATGACGGCGGGGGAGTTGACGGCCATAATCGCGAACACGATCGAGGCCGCGCCGCGCAGTCCGGCCCAGGAGACGAGCAGCTGCTGCCGCACCGGACAGCGGAACGGCGACAGCAGCAGGAAGACCGCGCCGGGGCGCGCCGCGAACGTGAGAAACAGCGCGACGGGGATCGCAATGGCCAGCACCTGCGGCAGCCGGGACGGGAAGCTCAGCAGGCCGAGCAGGAAGAAGATGAGCATCTGCATCAGGCCGGTCGCCGCGTCAAAGAAGTGAACGAGCCCGCGCTGGCCGGGCAGATCGGCATTTCCGAGCAGAAGACCGGCGAGATACGCGGAGAGATAGCCGTTTCCGCCGAGCAGCGAGGGAACGGCGTACGAGAGCAGCGCGATGCCGAGCAGGCAGGCGGCGTCCAGTCCGCTCGCCCCGAACGGGAAGCGGCGCATCAGCAGAATGCCCAGCTTGCCGATCAGGAGGCCGAAGAAGACGCCGAGAATAAGCTGAAGACCTGCCGTGATGGCGATCGTATCAAAGCTGAGCCCTTCGCCCTGCATCGCGGAGAGCAGCAGCACCGTCATCATGTAGGCGAACGGGTCGTTCGAGCCGCTCTCCACCTCGAGCAGGGAGGCGGTGCCGCCCTTGAGGTTGAGCCGCTTCGAGCGCAGGATGGAGAACACGGACGCCGCGTCGGTCGACCCGAGGATCGATCCGATCAGCATTCCCTCCAGCATGGACAGGCCGAGGACGAACCGGCAGAACAGACCCGTCAGGAGCGACGTGAGCACCACGCCGAGCGACGAGAGCAGCCCGGCGCGTACCGCGACGGGCTTGGCCTCCTGCCAGTTCGTGCCGAAGCCGCCGTAAAACATGATGGCAATGAGCGCCGCGGAGCAGACGTCCTCCGCGATGCGGTAGTTGTCAAAGTCGATGCGGAACAGGCCGTCGGAGCCGAACAGCATCCCGAGAACGATAAACGCGAGCAGCGTCGGCACACCGAAGCGCTGGGACACGCGGTTGCCGAGAATGCAGGCGAAAATGACGACGGCTGCGAGAAGCAGTAAAGCGGTCACAGGATTCCCCCTTTGCGTGAGGAGGCTTCCGCGGGGCGAAGCTCCTCCGGTTTCAATCTATGTCGGCGGCGCAGCGCGTATACCCAAACGCCGGAAAAGGGTCTGCCGGGTTTTCGCGCTGCGGTTCATTATTATTTTACCATATGAAACAAATGGGAGGCAATGCGGAAAATGTAAACTTCTTTCGGCTGAATTTATGACAATCTTCCATGACGCAGCGCTCCGCCTCCGTCCGGCCCCGCCTTGCCAAAAGCGGCGGCGCATGGTATACTGAATGGGAAAGGATGTGTTATTGTGTTTACCCCCGGAAAGCGGAGGCGGTACGCGCAGATATTGCTTGGCAGCGCGATTCTCGCCTTCGGCCTGTACAATGTCCATGCGCTCTCGAATGTGACCGAGGGCGGCGTTCTCGGCATGACGCTGCTACTGCAGCACTGGTTCGGCGTCTCGCCCGCCGTGTCGGGCTTCGTCATGAACGTGCTGTGCTACGCGGCGGGATGGAGGCTCCTCGGCAGGGAATTCCTTGTCTGCTCCGCCGTGGCGGGAGGCGGCTTTTCCGCCTTCTACGCCCTGTTTGAGCGGGTTCCGCCTCTGTGGCCGCAGCTCGCGGAGCTGCCGTGGCTCGCCGCCGTTCTGGGCGCCGTCTTCGTCGGCGTCGGCGTGGGATTGAGTGTGCGCGCGGGAGGCGCGCCGGGAGGGGACGACGCCCTCGCGATGGTAATCTCCCATGTGACCCGCCTCGACGTGCAGTGGGCGTACCTTGCCACTGACCTTGTCGTTCTCCTGCTCTCCTCCTCCTACATTCCGCTCGAGCGGCTGCTCTGTTCCCTTCTGACCGTCGCGCTGTCGGGCCAGCTCATCGGCCTCGTGCAGCGGTGGGGAAGGCCGAAGCCCCGCCGGGAACAAAAGGCGGCGGAGCCGGAATCATAAGATACTCCGCAGGCTCCCGGAAATCTGTCTCCGGGAGCCTGCTTTGTCTTGACAATATCGATATTCGATGATACAATGAAGATGGAAATAACGATATTCGATATAAAATACCCAAAGCGGGAAGGAGGAGAGGAAAATGCCGCGCGAAAAGTTCCAGACGCTCACGGAGCAGATGTTTTACATCCTGCTCTGCCTCGGGGAGGAGCGCTGCGGAGCCGACGTGATGACCGAGGTGTCGGCCCTCACGAACGGCCGTG
>CASFAA010000314.1 GCA_949292505.1 uncultured Oscillospiraceae bacterium | reverse complement strand
TCGAGCTCGCGCTGCGCGGGTACGAGCTGCGGGGCGAGGCTGTCGTCGAGAAGACGCCGGAGCCGATGCGGGTGCTGCAGAGGCTCGGCGGCGGGAGGTTCGCCGCCTGCTTCGAGAAGACGGCCCAGCCCGATTACAAGGGCGTCCTGCGGGGAGGCCGCGCCGTCGTGTTCGAGGCGAAGTTCACCGCCGCGGGGAGGCTTTCGCAGAGCCGCGTGACCGCCGAGCAGGCGTCGCGCCTGGACGCCTACGCCGCTGCCGGCGCCTGGTGCTTCATCGCCGCCGGCTTCGGCAGCGGGGCGGTGTACCGCATCCCGTGGGCGGTCTGGCGCGCGATGCCGGAGCGCTTCGGCCGGCGGTATGTCACGCAGCGGGATCTCACGTCCTTCTGCGTGCCGCTGGACGCGGCCGGGCTCCCCCTCCTCCTCGCAGGGAAGGCGGGGTGACGGCGTGGCGCGTCCGATCAAGGATGGCGTGGACTATTTTCCCATGGATGTGCATCTTGACACGAAGTTCGACCTGATCGAAGCGGAGTTCGGACTCACGGGGTTTGCGGTAGTCGTCAAGCTCTACCAGGAGGTGTACGGGCGAGGTTACTACTGTGAATGGACGAGCGAGGTGGCGCTGTTGTTCGGCCGGAAAATCGGCCTGGGTGGCAACGTTGTTTCGGAAATCGTGGCCGCGGCTCTGCGCAGGGGGATCTTCGACAGGGCGCTCTATGAAAAGTATCGCATCCTGACGTCGGCAGGCATTCAGAAGCGGTACTTCGAGGCGGTGAGCCGCCGCCGGTACGTCACGGTCGACAGGCGGTTCCTTCTCGTCGACCTCGGGCTGTATCTGAAGGATGCTGCAATCCGATGGGTTCATGTCGGCAATAACCCGGAAAATGAGGACAAGAATTCACAAACAAAAGAAGAGGAAAGAAAAGGAGAGGAAAGGAAAGAAGACGACGCGCGCGCACGCGCGATGAAGCGCGTCACGGAGGCGTATGAAGCCTCTGTCGGTATGATGCCGCGGCACGTCGCGGAGCAGGCGCAGGTCTTCCTCTCGAAAGGATTGGAGCCGGAGCTGATCGCGCGGGCCATCGGGATCGCGGCGGAGAACAACGTCCGCAAATGGAGCTATGCCGCCGCCATCCTGCGGGACTGCGAGCACCGCGGGATTTGCACGGTGCGGGAATTTGACGCTGAGAACAGGAGGAAGCGAGATGAATCTGATTCTGCCGGAGCTGCTGCGGCACGTCCCGCCGGAGGTGGCGGAGGCTTATCGCTCGGGGTGCATTTCTGAGCGGACGGAGGCCGAGCGGCTCAACGAGGCGCGCGGGAGCCTCACGGGCTACGACTGCCCCGTCTGCCGCAACAAGGGGCTTATCTACTCGGAGACGAAGGAGAAGGGGCTCGTCTGCCGGGAATGCGCGTGCATGGATTTCCGCCGCGCGCAGGCGAGGCTGCTGCGCTCCGGGCTGCAGGGCAGTCTCGAGGCGTATCGCTTTGATAACTTTCGTATGCACGCACAGTGGCAGGAGCGCTTCAAAATTACCGCTCAGCAGTATGTCCGCGAGGGCGGGGACGCGTGGTTCTTCGCCGGCGGACAGCCCGGCGTCGGGAAGACGCACCTGTGCACGGCGATAGCGGGCGAGTTCCTCGAGCAGGGGAAGGCGGTGCGGTATATGCTGTGGAAGGAGGCGTCTGCGAAGCTCAAGGCGAGCGTCAACGACCCGGAATACGAGCGCCTCCTCCGTCCGTACAAGGAGGCGGACGTCCTTTACATCGACGACCTGTTCAAGACCGGCCGGGACGAAACGGGACGCCGCAGACCCCCGACGGCCGGCGACGTGAACCTCGCCTTCGACCTCATCAACGCCCGCTGCATCAACCGCGCGCCGACGATTCTTTCGACGGAGCTCACCATCGAGGAGCTCATCGAAGCCGACGAGGCCGTCGGCAGCCGCGTCTATCAGCGCAGCAAGGGCTACTGCTTCTCCTTTTCGCCGGACAGGGGGAAGAATTTCCGACTGGGAGGCGGTGACTCATGACACTGCGGGAGCTCTCCCAGCTGTACTGGCTGAATCGGGAGATTGAGCGGGACGTGCGCCGCCTGCGTGAGCTTCAGGGGCTGGCGCTGCCCGGCTCCCCGTCCGCGGGCGGCGCCGCGGGAGGCCGTGCGGCGTACGACAGAGTCGGCCTCTGCGCCGCGGAGCTCGCCGATCTCGAGAGCGTCATCCGGGAAAATCTGCGCGCGGCGCTCGCGGAGCGCTGCCGTCTGGAGCGGTACATTGCCTCCGTCGACGACAGCCTTCTGCGGCAGGTGCTCACGCTGCGCTTCGTCAGCGGCCTCTCCTGGCGGAAGGTGGCTGACGAGCTGGGCGGCGGAAACACGGCGGACGGGTGCCGCATGATGGTGCTGCGCCGGCTGGAACGCCGGTGACGGCGCAAAAAAAGCTGTTCGTTTTGTTCGCTTCGGCTGTGCTATACTGGTTTCATGAAGAAGCGCTCAGGAGACCTGGGCGCTTTTTCTGTGTCCGAAGGGAGGCGAATACCGTGACGACGAGACAGAAAAAGTTCTGCGACGAGTACATCCTCAGCGGCAACGCGGCGGAGGCGGCCGTGAAGGCCGGGTATTCGCCGAAGACCGCGAAGAGCATCGGGCAGCGGCTGTTGACTTATGTCAACCTGAAACAGTACATCGGCGAGGAGCTCGACAAGCTGCACTCTGCGAAGATTGCCGACGCGCGGGAGGTGCTCGAATATCTCACCTCCGTGATGCGCGGCGAGGAGAAGGAGCAGGTGCTCCGTCTGGACGGCGGCGGGGAGCAGACGGTGGACGAGCTCGAGGTCGGGGCGAAGGAACGCCTGCGCGCCGCGGAGCTGCTCGGCAGGCGGTACGCCCTGTTCCGCGACCGGGCGGAGCTCTCCGGCGCGCTGCCCGTGATTCTGGCGGGGGAGGAGGAGATCCGCGATTGAGCGCAGGGTGATCTCCCTGCCCGAGGCGGTCGGCGGCGGCTACGGCGCGTTCTGGCGCTTCCGGGGCCGCTACCGCGTGGTGAAGGGGAGCCGCGCGTCGAAAAAATCAAAGACGACGGCGCTGAACCTCATCGTGCGCATGATGCAGTACCCGCTGGCGAACGCGCTGGTGGTGCGCAAGGTCTTCCGCACGCTCAAGGATTCCTGCTTCACGGAGCTGCGCTGGGCGATCCGCCGCCTCGGCGTGGAAGCGTTCTGGGAGGCAAAGGAGAGTCCGCTGGAAATGACCTATCTCCCGACGGGCCAGAAGATCTATTTTCGCGGCCTCGACGAGCCGCTGAAGGTGGCGTCCATCACGGCGGAGCGCGGCGTGCTGTGCTGGTGCTGGGTGGAGGAGGCGTACGAAATCACGCGCGAGCAGGATTTCGACCTGCTGGACGAATCCATCCGCGGCGCCGTGCCGGAGGGGAGCGGCCTGTATAAGCAGCTCACCCTGACCTTCAACCCGTGGAACGAGCGCCACTGGCTGCGCAGGCGCTTCTTCGCCGAGGAGACGGGACGCGGCCCGCTGGGGGAGCCCGTTTACCGCTATCACGACAGCTGGGCGTCGCCGGACGGGCAGCTCCTCGCCCTGACGACGAACTATCTGTGCAACGAGTTTCTCGACGAAGCGGATCTGCGCGTCTTCGAGGCGATGAAGCGAAACAATCCCCGCCGCTACCAGGTGGCCGGCCTCGGCGGCTGGGGCGTGGCGGACGGGCTGGTCTTCGAAAACTGGCGGGAGGAGGCGTTTGACGCCGACGTTATCCGCGGGAGGCCGGACGTGCGCAGCGCCTTCGGCCTCGATTTCGGCTACACGAACGACCCGACCGCCCTGTTCTGCGGGCTGGTCAGCGAGGCGGAGAAAACCATCTGGGTGTTCGACGAGCTGTACGAGCGCGGCCTGACGAACCGCGCCCTGTATGAGCGCATTGCCTCCATGGGGTACGCGAAGGAGCGCATCCGGGCGGACAGCGCCGAGCCGAAGAGCATCGACGAGCTGCGGCAGCTCGGGCTGTACCGCGTCCGTCCGGCCCGCAAGGGCGGGGACAGCGTGCGCAGCGGCATTCAGTACCTTCAGGGCTATACCATCCTCATTCATCCCAGGTGCGTGCATTTTCTGACCGAAATCTCCAACTACGCCTGGGAGACGGACAGGTTCGGAGTCAGGATGAACCGCCCGATGGACGATTTCAACCACCTGATGGACGCGATGCGGTACGCGCTCGAGGACACGCTCAGCGGCCCGGCGTTCAGCTTTGCATGAAAGGAAGCAAGATGATTTTTCTCGAAACGGAAACGGCGCGTCTCAACCGGATGGTTACAGAGGGGGCGGGGAGAGGGCTGACGGAGCTCGAATTCTTCGCGCGGGAGCTGGAGCTCTGGAAGCGCTCGCCGCGGCGCGCCGCCCAGCTCGCGGGGGAAGCGTACTACCGCGGCGAGCACGACATTCTGCGGCGCAAACGCACGGCGATCGGCGCGGACGGGAAGCCGCAGCCCGTGGAGAATCTGCCGAACAACCGTGTGGTCGACAACCAGTACGCGAAGCTTGTCGACCAGAAGGTAAATTACCTGCTCGGCAGGCCCGTCTCCTTCTCCTGCGAAAACAGGGAGCTTGCGCGGCGGCTGCGGGAGCGCTTCGGGGCGCAGTTCTGGCGGCTGCTCAAATACGTCGGGGAGGACGCGCTCAACGGCGGGCTGTGCTGGCTGTTCGTTTCCTACGACGAGCAGGGGACGCTTTCCTTCCGGCGCTTTCCCGCGTATCAGGTGCTGCCCTTCTGGGCGGACGACGACCACACGCAGCTCGACGCGGCGGCGCGCCTGTATCTGCAGGAGGTGTGGGACGGGTGGAGCAAGACGCTCGTGGAGCGCGTGGAGCTCTACAAGCCGGACGGTCTCTACCGCTATGTGTTCGACGGCGCGGCGCTTCTCCCGGACGTGGAGCTCGGGGCGTATTCGCCGTACCTCGCGGTAAAAAGCGGCGGGGAGACGACGGCCTACGCCTGGGATCGCTTCCCGCTCATCCCGTTCAAGTACAACAAGCAGGAGACGCCGCTGCTCTCCCGCGTCAAGTCGCTGCAGGACGGCCTCAACGCCGTTCTCTCCGACTTTCAGAACAACATGGAGGAGAATCCGCGCAACACGATTCTCGTGCTGCGAAACTACGACGGGGAAAACCTCGGCGAGTTCCGGCACAATCTCGCCGCCTACAGCGCCGTCAAGGTGCGGGACGACGGCGGCGTGGAGACGCTGCAGGCGCAGGTCAGCGCCGAAAACTACAAGGCGGTGCTCGAGCTCCTCAAAAAGGCGCTCATCGAGAACGCCCGCGGCTTCGACGCGAAGGACGAGCGCCTCTCCGGCAATCCGAATCAGATGAACATTCAGTCCATGTACGCGGACATCGACCTCGACGCGAACGGGATGGAGACGGAGTTCCAGGCCGCCTTCGAGCAGCTGCTCTGGTTCGTCCGGCAGGACATGAGGACGAAGGGAGAGGGGGATTTTTCGGACGAGGAGATCGCCGTCGTCTTCAACCGCGACGTGCTCGTCAACGAATCCGAGGCGATCGAGAACTGCGCGAAATCCTCCGGCATCCTCTCGGAGGAGACCATCGTCGAGCAGCATCCGTGGACGCGTGACGCCGCCGCGGAGCTCGAACGCCTCGAGAAGGAACGCGCAGCGTCCGATGTATATGAAGGCGCTTTTGCGAAATGAAATCCATCCCTCGGGAAGGATGAAATCCCGCTTGCGCGGGATGAAATCGCTGCGCGATGAAATCCGCTGCGGCGGGATAAAGAGTTACGTTCCTCTCACCGTGAGCGAAGCAAACGATTTCACCCTTGCCTCAGCAAGGATTTCGCCCTCGCGCAGCGAGGATGCTTTGGGAGAACAGCGGATGAAAAACGCAGAGTATTGGAGACGCCGGTTTTCTCTTTTGGAGGAGGCGGCGCACAGGGAGGCGGAGCGGACGGACGAGCTCCTCGGGGAGGCGTACCGCAGCGCGGCGCTCTCTGTGCAGAAGGAGCTCGACGCCTGGTTCGGCCGGTTCGCGGGAGCGAACGGGCTGACGCTCGCCGAGGCGAAAAAGCGCCTCTCCGGCCGGGAGCTAGAGGAGTTCCGCTGGACGGCGGAGCAGTACGCGAAGGCCGCGCAGCAGGCGAATCTTTCCGAGGAGTGGCAGAGAAAGCTCGAGAACGCCTCCGCCCGCTTCCATGTCAGCCGCCTCGAGGCCGTCGAGCTGCAAATAGGGCAGCAGGTGGAGCTCCTCTTTGGCAATCAGCTCGATGCGCTCGACGGCCTCCTGCGGCGCGTCGTCTCGGACGGCGTCACGCATGGGGCGTACGAGATCCAGAAGGGACTCGGCCTCGGCTGGGATTTCGCCGCCCTCGACCAAAAGAGGCTCGACGCCCTCCTCAAAAAGCCGTGGACGACGGACGGGAAAACCTTCCGCGACCGCTGCTGGGCGAACAAGGCCGGCCTCGCCGACGGCATCCAGACGGAGCTCGTGCAGGGGCTGCTTCGCGGAGACGCGCCGCAGAAGACGGCCGAGGCCATCCGAAAGCGGTTCGGCACGTCGCGGTACCAGGCGCGGCGGCTCGTCTACACGGAGACGTCGTGGTTCAGCGCCGTCTCCGCGTCGCAGACGTACGCCGGGCTCGGCGTGGAGGAGGTGGAGCTTCTCGGGACGCTTGACGGGCGCACCTGCTCCGTGTGCGGAGCGATGGACGGGAGGGTGCTGCCGCTTTCCCAGCTGCAGCCGGGCGTGACCGCGCCGCCGTTCCATCCGAACTGCCGCTGCACCACCTGCCCGCACTATGCGGACGAGGAGGCGGCGGGAAAGCGCGCGGCCCGCGGCGCGGACGGGAAGGTGTACGAGGTGCCGGAGAGCATGACGTACGAGGAGTGGAAAAAGACCTTCGCGGAAGGGGGAAGCAAGGCGGGGTTGACGCAGATTTCCCCGGATTCTATAATGGAATTGACAGATCGGGAGCAATGGGCGCTTAATGAGTACATCAGCAGCGGCAGCTATAAAATCAATGCAGCTTTGCGGGAAGGAAGTCCGCTTTCTGATGAAGAAAAAGAGCTGATAGCACATTTGGATGCAGCATTAAATAAGATGCCGACGTATGAGGGTACCGTTTATCGTTCCATCACTGATTTCGGTATTGATGATATGGACGCCTTTTGGGCGGAATATATTCCGGGAAAGACGATCCGATTTCCTGCCTATATGTCCAGCGGAACGCAGGTATATGACGATGGATTTCCGATTCAGTATGTAATCAAAAGCAGGAGAGGGCGGGATATTCGCAAATTCAATCCAAAAGAATATGAAATTTTGTTTCCCAGAGATTCAGAATTCCGGATTGTGAAGGTGGAAGAAGGGACGATTACTATGGAGGAAGTGGGATGAAAAATCGATTTGTTGAACCGTACAGCGACCCACGCTGGTGGTGGGAGGGGAAATTTGTTCCGGTTTGTTTTGAATGCGCACATTTTCATGGGATGGTAAAAAGCAAGCCGAGATGCAAAGCGTTCCCGGAAGGCATACCTCGTGAAATACTTCAATCCCGTACATTTCGACACGATGAATCGTATCCGGGCGATCATGGAGTTCGGTTTGAGCAGTATGATAAGAAGGAGCTTTGAGGCGGTCAAATTCGCTGCCGCCGCACGCCGTCGGCAGGACAGGGGGAATTCCGGGAGATACGGGAGCTGCGTCGTCTGACAAAGCCCATCTTTCATAAGAGAGCGCTGCAGCTTTTCATTCTGCAACGCTCCCTTTTCTTATGCCCGGGTATGATATTGTTGAAGGAGCCACTTCCGGCCTTGGCCGGCGGTGGCTTTTCAGATCCTTTCGCCGTTTCCCGGCTGTGGGCGGTAAACAGAGCCGGGGGAATCGTGGTTCCTGACCCACGGAAAACAAGGAAGAACGGAGGCACAAAACATGACAAAGGAAAGCCTGATGGAGCTGGGCCTCACGGCCGGGCAGGCGGAGAAGGTGATGGAGAGCCTCGACGGCGCCTTCGTCCCGAAGGCACGGTTCAACGAGGTCAACACCCAGCTGCACGCCGCGCGCGCCGACGTGCGCGACCGCGACAGCCAGCTCGAAGCCCTCAAGGCCGCCGCGGGGGACGCGCAGGAGCTCCGCCGCAAAATTGACGAGCTGCAGCTGGCGAACGAGGCGCAGCGCGGCGTGCACGAGAAGGAGCTGCGCGCGCTGCGGCTCTCGAACGCCGTCGACGCCGCCCTGCGGGAGGCGGGGGCGATCAACGCCCTCACCGTCAAGCCGCTGCTCGCCGCGTTCCTCGAGAAGGCGGAGCCCGGAGAGGACGGCAGCGTCCCCGGCCTTGCCGGGGAGATTGAGAAGCTCTCCCGGGGCGCGGACACGAGCTTTCTGTTCCGCGGCAGGGGAGCCGGCGCTCCGCTGGTCTCCGGGGCGTCCCCCGCCGGCAGCGTGACGGCTCCCCCGAACGCGGCGGACGGCTACGAGTCCCGGCTGCGCGAGGCAAGAAAGGCAGGGAATGCCGCCGCGGCGGTCGCCGTCAAGCGCGAGGCCGCGGCGGAGGGAATTCAGCTTTACTGATTTAATGATGAAAGGATGATGACACACATGGCAAACGTGACCGGAACGGGCAATACCTTCAACCTGCCCAATTTTGTGGGAGAGCTGTTCACGGCCTCCCCGACGCAGACTCCCTTCCTGACGATGATCGGCGGCCTCTCCGGCGGCAGACGGTCGGAGAACGTCGAGTTCCCCACGGGGCAGCTGTATGAGCTGCCCGCGGCGTCGCAGCCCGCGATCTCCGAGGACGCCTCCGAGACGGCTCCGGCGGCCTCCGCCGTCGTGCGCGAGCAGAAGACGAACGTCGCGCAGATCTTCCACGAGTCCATCACGCTGACCTACTCGAAGCTTTCGAACCGCGGCAGGCTCTCCGGCCTGAACACGGCCGGACAGGAGGCGAACCCCGCCTCGGAGCTCGACTGGCAGGTCGCGCAGCGTCTCGTGAAGATCTCCCGCGACGTCGAATACACCTTCCTCAACGGCGTCTACAACAAGGCGTCTGCTTCCAACCAGGCGAACAAGACGCGCGGGATGTTCGAGCTGTGCAGCACCGGCACCACCATCGACGCCGAAAACGCCGCCCTCTCCGTCGATCTGCTCAAGCAGCTCTACAAGGCGATGGCCGACGCGGGCGCGCTGGGCGGCAATATGGTGCTGTTCTGCGGCTCCGACCAGAAGCAGCGCCTCACGAGCCTCTACGAGAAGCAGCTCGGCTACAATACGCCCGCTTCCCGCAGCGTGGGCGGCATGAGCGTCACCGAGCTCGAGACGGACTTCTTCAAGCTCGGCGTCGTCTATGACCCGTTCGTCCCGAACGACCGCATCCTCATCGCGGACGTTTCCGCCTGCGCGCCGGTCTTCCTCGAGGTGCCGGAGAAGGGCGTCCTCTTCCTCGAGGATCTCGCGAAGACGGGCGCGGCGGAGAAGAAGCAGATTTACGGCGAGATCGGCCTCGACCACGGCCCCGCCTTCCTGCACGGCTCCATCACCGGCCTCGACTACACGGGCCGCGCGTAAGGAGGAAAGCCATGCGCGAACAGCTTGAAGCGCTGCTCTCCGCCCTCGGCGCGGCGGACGCGGCGGACGATCCGCTGCTCTCCCTCGCGCTCGAGTCCGCGGAGCAGCGGATCCGCAATCTGACAAACCAGCCCGAAACGCCGCAGGGGCTGGAAGCGCTCGCCGTGCGCCTCGCCGCAGCCGAATTTCTGCGGATGCGCAGGACGTGCGGGCGCCTGGAGGGCTTCGACCTCGAGCTTGCCGTCAAGCAGCTGCAGGAGGGCGACACGAGCACGACCTTCGCCGTCGGCGAGGGCAGCGCCACGCCGGAGCAGCGGCTGACGGAGTATATCGACGCGCTCGTCAGCGGCTGCGAGGCGGAGCTGTACCGCTTTCGGAGGCTCGCGTGGTGAGCGCGCGGCGGCGCGCCCTCGAGCGAACGTGGCGCGACCGGTGCAGCGTGCTCGCGCAGCGCCGCGTCACCGACGAGGAGACGGGCCTGACCGATTTCGAGGAGACGGCGCTCT
>CASFAA010000313.1 GCA_949292505.1 uncultured Oscillospiraceae bacterium | reverse complement strand
AAAAAGGCTAGGGGAAACAGCGTCAGCGTCTTTCCCCGGATGGCGGCGCACTCCATTCCTTTCCCGCACTCCGCCGATCCATCTTCATCTTCTCATAAATAAATTTAAGGCCCTGCCGGTTGTGCTTTTACCGGCAGGGCCTTGTCACTTATTGAAAGGGCTGGGTGAGGGAAAGTGCCGCGGTGCGCCGCCATCCGGGGAAATTCGCTTCACTTTCCCAATCGCCAGCCTTGCGCTCCCCTCACCGAACCGCGAACCTGCACTCGGCATCGGGCAAACCGTCGCACGAAACGCGCAGCACCACTTCGCCCGGCTCATGTCCCGCGCGCAGGACGGCGAGGGCGCGGCCTTCCCATGAGGTGAATTTGCCGCGGGTATAGTTTTCCTCCGTCTGCGGATTCGCGGAGCCGAAGACGAGCAGCGAGGCCGCGCCTTCGACGGAGGCAGTCAGCGGCCGCTGAGCCCACGGGACGCGGCGTCCCGCGGCGTCTTGCAGCTCCACGGCGGCGAAGATCAGATCGCCGTCCGCGGATGCCGTTTCGCTTTCCGGCACGATGACAAGAGAGACCGGCTCGCCCGCCGTCTCGACGCGCGCGCGGGAGAGCTCCGCCCCGCCGCGGTAGCTCACCGCCTCGAGCACGCCCGGCTCATACGCCGCCGTAAAGCGCGCGGTGAAGCGGTTCGATTCCCCGGCCGGGCTGCGGCCGAGGCTTCTGCCGTTGAGGAACAGCTCGACCTCGTCGCCGGACGAGTAGACGTCAATCCCGACGGGACGCCCCTCCATGCCCGGCCACGTCCAGCGGGCGGAGACGATCGGCCAGCCCCAGAAGCTCATGTCCTCCCGCAGACCGAAATGCGCCGGATCGCGCACGGCGAGGAAGGTCTCGTCCGAGCCCCAGACAATGCGGCGGTACGCGAGCTGCGGGCGCTCAAAGCCGCAGATGTCCCAGTCCGCGTCATTGGCGGCGCGCCACGGGAACGGCCGGGAGAGGTGGAACTCCGCGTTTGCGCCGTCGTCCGGCGCGTGGTAGAAGCAGCAGCCGATGCCGGCCTCGCCGAGGTAGTCGGCGCTCGTCCAGGTGAAGTCGCCGATGACGTGCGGGCAGCGCTTGACGATCGCCCAGATTTTGTCGATCGCCGCCGGGACGCTCTCCGTGCCGACAATGACGCGGTCGGGGAACAGCGCATGGTCGGACTCGTAGCGATCTTCCATGTAGTTGTAGCCGACAACGTCGAGCGGGGCGGCAAAGCTCTCCGTGCGGTCCGCCCAAATGCGGGCGGAATATTCGCCGTCAAAGTTCTGCAGGCTGCCGCCCTCGGCGATCCGGCGCTGCCGCTCCTCCTCGGCCGCCGCGTCGTCATCGTCGTTCATGCCGCTCCACAGCGAGCACAGCGCGTTCGTGACGGGGCGGGACGGGTCGAGGCGGCGCACCTCGGCGGCGAGGCGATGCGCCCAGGCGTATCCGTCGCCGCATCCGGCGCGCTCAAAGACTTCGTTGCCCGTCGACCAGAAAATGACGCTCGGGTGGTTGCGGTCGCGGAGAACCATCGCGTCGAGGTCGCGCTGCCACCAGTCGGCGAAATGCTCGTAATAGCCGTGGTCCTGCTTCGGGACAAACCAGCCGTCGAACGCCTCGTCGATGACGAGCAAGCCGAGCTCGTCGCACACGTCGAGGAAGGCGGCGGACGGCGGGTTGTGCGCGCAGCGCACGGCGTTGTAGCCCGCCTCCTTGTGGCGGCGAAGGATTCTCTCGTCCTGCGCGCGGAAGCTCGCCGCGCCGTTGATGCCCGAGACGTGGTGCATACAGCCGCCCTTGAGCTTCGTCTCCGCGCCGTTGACGCGCAGGCCGTGGACGGCGTCGACCGTCACCGTGCGGATGCCGAAGCGCGCCGTCGTCTCGTCTGTCGTTTCCCCGCAGGCAATCGAAGCGGACGCGTCATAGAGGGCGGGGGAATCAGGGCTCCACAGCGCCGCGTGCGGGACATTGACCCGCACCCGGGCGGTCGACTCCGCCTGCGGGGCGAGCCACAGGCTCGTGAAGGCGCTCGAGCGCGTCCCGTCCGGGGCGGTCAGGGCGACCTCCACGCGGCAGGGCATCGCGTCCGGCGCGTCGCTGCGCACCGTCACCTCGGCGAGGACGAGCGCGTCCTCCCCCAGGACGGCCTCCGTGCGCAGGAACAGCCCCCACGGGACAATGCGCTGCGCCGGGCCGTGCAGCAGCGCGACAGGGCGGAAAATGCCCGCGCCGGAATACCACCGGCAGTTCGGCTGGGCGGTGTTGTCGACCGTGACCTCGAGCCGGTTGTCGCGTCCGAAATGCACCTGCGGCGTCAAATCGACGGCAAACGGGCTGTAGCCGTACGGATGATAGGCGAGACGGCTGCCGTTGAGGCTGACGCCCGCGTTCTGGTACACGCCGTCAAAGAGGACGAGGACGCGCTCGCCTCTCCACTCCTCCGGGATGCGCAGCGTGCGCTCGTACGTCCCCGCCGTACCGGGATAATAGCCGGAGGCCGGGCCCGCCGGGGCGTCGGCGGCGGCATCAAGCTCCAGCATGAAGTCGTGCGGCAGCTCCACCTCCCGGAACGCGTCCTTCGGCGCTTGTCCGGGCAGCCCGTGGTGGAAGCGCCAGCCTCTGTTGATGATCTCCTGTTTCATTTTCAACTCTCCTTCCGCCCGCCCCGCTCTCCAGGGCGGAGCCTGCCGGCGCAAAGCCGCCGGTTGTTCTCGAGCTCATTATAGCACGGGGAGAAGCGGAGAAAAAGCGCCGTTTTTTCAGATAAGGGCTAAAAAATCGGCCGCTCCGGGAAGGGAGCGGCCGACGGGACAGCGCCGAACGGTTCTTCTCAAAATCCCTGCTCCTTCAGCTCCCGCACGAGGGAGACGTAGAACTCGCGGACGTCGAAGCCGGGGATGTTCTGGCGGTTGAGATCGATCATGTCGCCGTGGGAGACGCCGCGCTTTCCCGGCGGCTCGAGCATCCGGAACGACTCGCCCCACCGCATCGATTCGACGCCGACGAGGCCGTCGTTCTCCCCGTCGAAGCGGCGGACAAAGCGCCAGGTGAGGAGAAGCGGCATCGGCGCGGAGAGAGACGAGCGCATCCTTGAGCCGACGCTGCGGTAAACGACGCCCGGCGCATCGGGAAGGGTGCGGCTGTATTCCCGGCAGGCGGAGGAGGTGAGGTCGCGCACCGCCGCCATGAAATCGGGGTTTGCGTCGCCGAAGCGGCGCAGCGCCGCGTTGTAGCTCCCGGCGATCGCGGAGCAAACGGGCGCGGGGCATTTCTCGAGCAGCCAGTCGACGAAGGCACAGCCGCGGTGCGGCGTGTTGATCGTCGTCAGCGTGGCGGCGAGCGGCGCGAGGCCGAGACGGGAGAGGGCGTACCGGCTGTCGAGGCCGCCCTTCGAGTGAGCGATCAGGTTCACCTTGCCGCAGCCCGTCTCCCGCACAATCGTCTCGACGCGCTCTCTGAGCTCCTCGGCGCAGGAGGCGATGGAGCCGGAGGACTGCTGCTCGCCGTAGTAAACGGCGGCCCCGTTGCGGACAAGCTCGGCGGGAATGCGGCCCCAGTAATTGAAATACTTCTGGTCGCGGAAAAAAACGCCGTGGACAAGCACGATCGGGTACCGCGTCGCGCACAGCTCGCTTTCGCGGCGTGCGAGGTCAAGCGCCTTCTTCTCCGTCTCAAACAGGTACTCCTCGCGCACAATCCGGCACGCGCGCCACAGGGCGAAGACGTTCACCGCCGGAATCCACCACAGCAGCAGGAGCAGGACGCGCCGCCGGATGCCGAGCTGAACGGACGCCGCCAGCATCCGCGCGAGGCCGCTGCACGCGAGAATGACGGAGCACAGCGCGGCGAGCAGGACGCTGAGAACCGGCTGCACCGGCGTAAGGCCGAGCGCGCCGAGCCGCGCGAACCAGAGGATGTTCAGCGCCGTGTTCGCCGTCACGGCGGCGAGGTTGATCTTCGTAAGAATCTCGCCGCCGAGCATCACGCCGAGGCGCGTAAAGTTGCCGCGCCCCCAAATCGGGAACACGTTCATCGCCGCAAAGCAGACGCTTAGCAGAAAGGACAGCGCAGTCCCGGCGAGAGGAGAAAAGCCAAAGAGCGCCGTCCAGACGGGCAGGTTCGACAGGAGCAGCGTCAGGAGAAAGCCAAAGAACTTTTCAGGCCGGTGCATCATATGATTCCCTCCCAATTTCAGCGTAGCTTCAGTATAGCACAGCCCGGAGAAAAAGAGAATCTTCCGCGGCATAAAAAAGCGGCGCAGCCCTGCGCTGCGCCGCCTGGGGGGAAGGGTCAGCCCTTGAGGCCGCCCGTCTTGATGCCGCCGATGAGGTATTTGGAGCCGAAGAGGTAGAGAAGCATCGGCGGAAGGATCATCAGCGTCGCCGCGGCCATGATGGTCGGCCAGCTGATGACGAAGGTGTTGCTCGAGGTGTACATGAAGCTCGTCATGAGCGCGATGGTCAGCGTACGCCAGGTGTCGCTGTTGATGTAGAAGACGGGCTGCGTGAGCTCGTTCCACCAGAACACGCAGGAGAGCACGCCGATCGTGACGAACGTCGGGCGCGAGATCGGCACGAGGATGCGGAACAGGATGCCGAGGCTCGAGCAGCCGTCGATCTCCGCCGCCTCGTCGAGCTCGCGCGGGATCGTGCGGAAGAACTGGCGCATCATGAACACGTTGTACGGGTAGGCGAACCACGACGGCACGATCATCGGCAGGAGCGAGTCGAGCCAGCCGATCTTGCCGAACATGATGTACTGCGGGATGATGAGCGCGATGTTCGGGATGAGCATCGTCGCCACGATAATCGAGAAGACGAGCTTCTTCCCGCGGAACTCCATGCGCGCGAGCGGATACGCCACGAGCGCGGAGGAGAGCAGGGTGCCGATCGTCGTGCCGAGCATCAGGATCACAGTGTTGCGCGTATAGCCGAGAAGGTTGGAGTGGTAGAAAATATACTCGAAATTCTCGAGCGTCGGATTCTGCGGCAGGACAGAGCCGGAGGTGGTAAACTCCGCCACCGTTTTGAAGCCGCCGGTCAGGATCCAGATGATCGGGAGGAACATGACGACGGCAATGACGGCCTTTATCAGCGTGAAGCCAATCATGCCGGCAATTTTCTTACTTTTCGCGTCTGCCATGGCCATCACCTCAATACTCGTAATGGACGGTGTTCTTCGACGCGCGGAAGATCACCGCGCCGAACAATGCCGCCAGCAGGAACAAAACGACGGACAGCGCGCACGCATAGCCGACCTTGAGGTTGCTGAACGCCTCCTTGTAGACGAGAAGGCTGAGCACCTGGGTCATGCCGTTCGGATTGCCGCTCTCGCCGGTGAGGGGGTACAGAATGCCGAACAAGCCGTTCAGCGCGCTGATCGCGCCGTTCAGGGTATTGAACAGCACAATCGGGGAGATCATCGGCAGCGTGACATGGAAGAACTTGCCGAAGGCGTTGCCGCCGTCCATATCGTACGCTTCGTAGAGCTCCTTCGGCACGTCGCCGAGGGCGGAGCGGTAGATGAGCATCATCTGGCCGGTGCCGTAGGTGAAGAGCGTGACAAAGAAGACGGCGGGGTAGACCGTGCCGCTGTCATACAGCCAGTTGACGCTCACGGTGCGTCCGAGCAGGGCGGAGAGCATCGAGTTGAGCAGGCCGGCGTCCTTGCCGAAGATCGTGCGGAACGCATAGGAGATCGCGACGGACGGGATGACCGTCGGAAGGAAGTAGAAGAACTGAAAGAAACCGTTCCCCTTCCGCTTCTGGTTGAGAAGGAGCGCAAGCACAATGGCCCAGACGGTGTCGACGATCACCATGCAGACGCTGAACAGGATCGTCACCTTGAGCGAATTGAGGAAGGTTTCGCTCTTAAACATATTGACGTAGTTCGTAAAGCCGATAAACTCCGAAAGGCCGTTGAGCTTGCGGTTCGTCAGGCTCGTGTAGAACATGAAGAGAATGGGAAACAGCGTAAAACAGGTAAACCCGATAATCCACGGGCAGAGGTACGCGTAAGCCGCGCGGTTCCTCGACAGCCTGCGGGAGCCGGGCTTATTCGCGCTTTTTGCCGCCGCTTTCATCACGCTTCCTCCTTTGATAATGGGGGCGGGCCGGCCCCCTCAGAAGCCGGCCCGTCCGTCAGTCTGTGTTTCTCAGTAGCCGATAGTCTCAGCCGCGTAAGCGGAAGCCTGCTGCACGGCGTCCGCGGGCGTAATGTCGCCCAGAACGGCGGAGTTAAACAGGGAAATCGCGTTGTTCGTGACGCCGGTCGGCAGGCAGGTGTAGCCGAACACACCGGCGTTCATGGAGTCGTTCATGGCGTCCCAGTTCTCAACGGTCGTGGCCTTCGCGGTCTTCCACTCGCCCTTGTCGTTGACGCTGTTGAGGGTCGTCATGCTGCCGCTCTTCGCGACGACGTCCTGACCGGCCTCGCTCATGAGCCACTCGATAGCGGTCCAGGCAGCCTCCTTGTTGGCGCTCTGGGAGTTGATGGTGTAGAAGCCCGTGTGCAGGGTGTTGTACTTCACCTCATCGGTCGGAATGGTGGCGATATCCCAGTTGAGGCCCTCGACGTCGGCATACACGCCGATGTTCCAGGCGCCCGCCCAGCTCATCGCCGCGCGCTGCGCGGAGAACAGGTCGGTGGTGTCGGAGGAGGGAGCGGGCATGACGCCGTTCGTAACCATCGTGGCGCAGTCGGTGATGAACTTCTCTGCGCCGGAGCCGATCACCATCTGGCCGTTGGACGGATCATACACCTGATCGCCCGCGCCGCCGATGCCGGCCCACCAGGTCTGGGTGTTCGGGAGGGTGCAGCCGTAGACGTCGGTCGTGCCGTCGTCCTTGCGGACCGTCAGCGCCTCAGCGGCGGCGAGGAAGTCCTCGTACGCCCAGTCGTTCGTCGGATAGTCGATGCTCGCGGCGTCAAACATATCCTTGTTGAAGTAGAGAATCTCGCAGGAAATGCTCCACGGCAGGCCGTAGGTGCCGCCG
>CASFAA010000312.1 GCA_949292505.1 uncultured Oscillospiraceae bacterium | reverse complement strand
GCCGTCTTTGTCCTGCTCCTCGTTCTCGTCGTCTCGATGACGGCGGGGCTCGGAAGCAGCCCCCATATCCCGCTGCTGCTCGCGTGCATTGCGGCCGCGTGCGTCGGCGCTGTTCACCGGTATACCTGGAAGGAGATGCTCGAGGGCATCACGCAGGCGATCTCCGCCGCGATTCCGGCGATGCTCATTATCCTCTCCGTCGGGATCCTCATCGCGGCCTGGGTCGCGGGAGGCGTGATTCCGACGATGGTGTACTACGGCCTGCAAATCATCTCGCCGTCGTTCTTCCTCGTCACGGCGCTTCTGCTGTGCTCCATCGTCTCGCTCGCGATCGGGAGCTCGCTTTCGACCATCGGGACGGTGGGCGTGGCGCTGTTCGGCATCGGCTCCGCCATCGGGATTCCGCCGGCGATGACGGCGGGCGCGATCGTCTCCGGGGCGTACTTCGGGGACAAGATGTCGCCGCTCTCCGACACGACGAACCTTGCGCCGTCCGTCTCCGGGGCGGGGCTGTTCGCCCATATCCGCCACATGACGGTCACGACGACGCCGACGTATCTCATCTGCATCGTGATTTATGCCGTCCTCGGCGCGATATACGGCGGCGGGGACGCCGGGAGCGGCAAAGAGGTCGCGGAGACGCTGCGGGCGCTCGAGACGAGCTTTCTGATTCATCCGCTGCTGCTTCTGCCGCCGCTGCTCGTCCTGCTCATGGTGGTGCTCAAAATTCCGGCCCTCCCCGGCCTGATGGGAGCCGCCGGGCTCGGCGTAATTGCCGCTTTGTTCGTGCAGGGCGTGAGCGTGCAGGAGATGCTCTCCGCCCTGATGGACGGTTTCCAGGCGGAGACAGGCGCCGCGGCGGTGGACACGCTCGTCAACCGCGGCGGCATCATGAGCATGATGAAAACTGTCGCGCTGATGACGCTCGCGCTCAGCTTTGCGGGCATTTTCGAGCGCACAGGCATGGCGGAGGCACTGCTCAGGAAAATCATCTCCCGCGTGAAAAGCGACCGCGGCCTCGTCGCCGCGACCGTCCTGACGGCATGGGGCGTCCTCATCGGGACGGGGCAGCAGTATGTGGCCATTATCCTCACGGGCCGCCTGTTCCGGCCGCTCTACGAGGAGCGCCGCCTCAAGCCGCAGAACCTCAGCCGCGCTCTCGAGGACGCCGGCACGGTCTTCGGCGGCATTGTGCCGTACAGCACGGGGGCGGGCTTCACGGAGGCGGCGCTCGGCGTCTCCGCGTGGCAGTACGGCTTTTTCACCTTCTTCGGGTGGATCAACCCGCTCGTCTCAATCGCTTTGGCGCTGCTCGGCAAGAGTATGCCGCACGAGGAGGGCGAGCGGAAGGACGCCTCCTGACGCCGTTTCGCTTGTTTTCTCCCCCCAAATATGCTATACTGAAAACCGGCCGCCGGAAAAAATTCCGGCGGCCGGTCCTGTCCACAACGGGCAGCGCTCCGGGTCTGCGAACGCCGCCCTTTTCGATCCCAATCAGAAAGGATGTCTCCCGCATGAATGAGAAGGAAGTCGCCGAGCTGCGACGCCGGTTTCGGCCCGAAAAATCAAACATCACCCGCATCCGCGGCTGCTGCGTAAACGAAAAGCGCGAAATTATCACCGAGTTCAGCCCGTCTCTCGCGCTGATGGAGGAGGCGGAGGCCGAAAAATTCCTCGGTACGCTCAAGAAGACGCTCTCCGGCACGCTGGGCAAGAACCTGATCGACCTCTCCTTTGAGACGCAGCAGGTCGTCAGCAGCGAGGAACACCGCCTCCTCAGCAGGCTGCGCTCGTCGCTGCTCGAGGACGAGGAGGCCGTGCACGCGCTGTATGAGAAAATTGCGGCAAGCGTCTGTATCGAGGGCACGTTCCTCATCCTGCTCGCGTGCGACAAGTACGACGTCCCCTACCGCGCGAAGGATGGCGAGACGCTCGAGGACGGCTCGACGGAGACGTTCACCTACATCCTGTGCAGCGTCTGCCCCATCAAGCTGACGAAACCCGCGCTGAGTTATTTCGTCACGCAGAACGAGTTCCACAATCTGCGCGAGGACTGGCTCGTCTCCGCGCCGGAGGCCGGTTTCCTCTTTCCCGCCTTTGACGGGCGGTGCGCGAATCTGTATGGCGCGCTCTTTTACACAAAAAGCGCGTCGGACAACCACCCGGTGCTGATCGACGCGCTGTTCCGCGTCGCGCCTCCCGCCCCTGCCGACGAGCAGCGGGAGAGCTTTCAGGAGGTGCTCGCGGAGTCTCTCGAGAAGGAGTGCAGCCTTGACGTCCTGCAGGCGGTGCACGACAAGCTCAGCGGCCTGATAGAGGACCACAAGGCCAACAAGGAGGAGGAGCCGCTGACCATCTCGCGCGAGACCGTGCGGCAGGTGCTCTCCTCGTGCGGCGTCGAGGAGGAGCACGTCGCGTCCTTCGAGGAGCACTACGACGAAACCTTCGGCAAAGAGACGGAGCTGCCCCCGCAGAACGTCGTCAACCCGAAGCAGTTTGAGGTGCGCACGCCGGACGTGACCATCCGCGTCAATCCGAAGCGCGGCGACCTCATCGAGACGCGCGTCATCAACGGCGCAAAGTACATCCTGATCCGCGCCGACGAGGGCGTCGAGGTCAACGGCGTTCAGATTCACATCACGCCCGAGGACGGGGAGGCGTAAGCCTTTCCCGGGGCAAGGCACAGAAAAACCGGCTCCGGTCTGCAGGTTCGTGCAGGCCGGAGCCGGTTTCTTGTTGGCACATTATCCCTCTGCGGTGGGCGCGTTCGCCTGACGCTTCTGCAGTCTTCGGAACAGGCGCGTCAGCACGATGACGGCGGCAATCGCCAGGATAACCTCCGCGACAAACTGCGCGTAGGCGAGGCCGTACAGCGGGAAAATCAGGTTCAGGATGATGAGGGCCGGGATTTCCAGAATGACCTTCCGCAGCACGGCAAAGACAAAGGCGTGCTTGCCCATGCCCGTCGCCTGGAAGACGCCAACGGCGAGAAAATCGAGGGTGAGGAACGGGATGCCGAGGCAGAAACCGTGCAGGAAGCTCGATCCGTACGCGACGATCGCCTCATTGTCCATGAACAGGCGGATGAGCGTATCGGAGAAGCAGAAATAGCCGACCGTCACAGCGACGGTGAAGATCAGCGAGACGCGCAGGGCAAACATCGTGACGCCCTTCATGCGCCTCGCGTTGCCGCTCGCGTAGTTGTAGCTGACGAGCGGCATGATGCCCTGCGACATCCCCATCGCGATGTACGTCGGCACCATGTTGACCTTCTGCGCGATGCCCATCGCGGCGACCGCGTCCGCGCCGAAGGCGGAGGTGAAGTTGTTCAGGACGGTCATGCCCGTCACATTGAGAAGGTTCTGAATCGCGGCGGGAATACCCACGGCGCACACGCCGCCGACAATCGCCCGGTTCGGGCGGAACATTTTCGGGCTGATGCAGACGAAGGTGCGGCCGCGCTTGATAAAGAGCAGCACGAAGAAATACGCGCAGGCGACACAGTTGGACAGGAAGGTCGCGAGGCCGGCGCCCTCCGCGCCCATGTTCAGTCCCCACGGGAGAATGAAGATGGGGTCCAGCAGGATGTTTAAAAAGCAGCCGCTCATCGTGCCGATGCTCGCGTGCATCGCAGACCCCTCCGACCGCACGAGATACGCGAGGACGACATTCAGAATCGTCGGCGCCGCGCCGAAGGAAACCGTCCACTTCATGTAGGCCATCGTCGCGCCGGACGTCTCCGCGCTCGCGCCGAGCAGCGCCAGCAGCGGGTTCATGAACACCGTGCAGAGAATGGAGAACAGCACGCCGCTGATAAGGGCGCAGTAAAAGCCGAAGGCGGAGCTCTTATACACGACGTCGTAATCCTTGCGGCCGAGCGCGCGGCTCATCATGCTCGAGCTGCCGACGCCGAACAGGTTGTTGACGGCGTTGAAGGCGAGCAGCACCGGGGCGGCCAGCGTCACGGCGGCGTTCTCGACGGAGTTGTTGAGCATCCCGACAAAATAGGTGTCGGCAAGGTTATAGATGACCATGACGAGAGAGCTGAGAATCGTGGGGATCGCCAGCTTCATCACGGCGCTTGGGATTGGAGTTCTTTCAAACAATTCGACCTTGTTCTGTTCCTCCACGCTTTTCCATCCTTCCTCTGCTTGCTGCGCCTCCCCGCGGACAAAAACAAAAACAGCCCCCCGGGGGCTGCGCCGTTCCCGGCGGGTCGGCTGAATTG
>CASFAA010000311.1 GCA_949292505.1 uncultured Oscillospiraceae bacterium | reverse complement strand
CGAAGATTCTGCCCCGCCGTGTGACCGGCACCTGCGCCCGCCATCAGCGCGAGCTGACCGTCGCCATCAAGCGCGCCCGTCATCTTGCCCTGCTGCCCTTCAGCAGCGACTAATCCTGCCGTTTATTTATAACGCCAGCTGAAAAAGCCGGCCGGGCAGTCCGAAACGGACTTCCCGGCCGGCTTTTTCAGCGGGCGTTATAAATAAACGGCAGGAGTAGTCGCTGCTGAAGGGCAGCAGGGCAAGATGACGGGCGCGCTTGATGGCGACGGTCAGCTCGCGCTGATGGCGGGCGCAGGTGCCGGTCACACGGCGGGGCAGAATCTTCGCGCGCTCGGAAATGTAGCGGCGGAGCTTCGCGACGTCCTTGTAATCGATGGTCTCGATCTTATCAACGCAGAAACCGCAAACCTTTTTACGGCCTTTACGGCCGCCGGAGCGGCGCTCGGGTCTGTCATTTCTTTCAGCCATGACAAAAGCCTCCTTTTCACAAATATGGGGGATGCGCGGTACGGATTAGAACGGCAGATCGTCGTCCGTGAGAACCTCCTCAAAATCGCCGGTGTCTCCGCTCGAGTAAGCCGGGGCGGCCTGCTCCATTGCGGGAGCCTGACGCTGGTAGCTCTGGGCGGGGGCGGGGGAGGGAGCGGCGCCGGAATTGTCGCGCTTGGGCTCCGCGAAGTGCGCGTTGTCGGCGACAATCTCAAAAGCCTTTCTCTTGTTGCCGTCCTTGTCGGTGTAGGTGCGGGTCTGGATCGAGCCCTGCACAGCGATCATCTGCCCCTTGCGGAAGTATCTGCTGATAAATTCCGCGGTGCTGCGCCATGCCACGACGTCAATGAAATCCGTCTGCCTCTCGGAGCCGGTTTTGACGTAGGAACGATCGACGGCTACCGTGAAGCTTGTCACGGCAATGTCGTTCGGCGTGTGCCGAAGCTCGGGATCGGCGACCAGACGGCCCATCAGAACTGCAACATTGAGCATTCAAACCACTCTCTTTCCGTACTTACGCGTCCTTCTTCACAATCAGGGAACGCAGAACGCCGTCGGTAATCTTGTACACGCGGTCCAGCTCGGCCGTGAAGGAAGCAGGACAGGTGAAGTTGATCAGGGCGTAATAGCCCTCGGTCTCCTTGTTGATCTCGTAGGCAAGACGGCGCTTGCCCCACTCGTCAACGCTGTCGACCGTACCGTTTGCCGCGATGAGGTTCTTGAACTTCTCAACGAGCGCGGCAATGCCGTCGTCACCCAGCTTTGTGGAAAGGATGAACACAGTTTCATAGGAATGTTTCACATCAGGCATTGTTTGCACCTCCTTTTGGACTTTGGCCCCGGCTCAGTGTCCGGAGCAAGGATAACATCGCGGATACGCGATGGACAGAGTAATTATATCAGCCTTGTCCCCGAAAGTCAAGAACGAAAAACGCGTTCGGAGACAGGGTGCTTTACAGCGTTTTCGCCAATTCCTTGAGGTACCGGCGGAAATCCGCGCCGACTTCCGGGTGGCGCAGCGCGACCTCGCAGGTAGCCTGCAGGATACCGAGCTTGTTGCCCATGTCGTACCGTGTGCCTGTGAAGTCGACGGCGATCATGCCCGTGCGGCGGGCAAGGGTGCACATCGCGTCTGTCAGCTGGATTTCGCCGCCCGCGCCGGGAGGCGTCTGGTCGATGATGTCGAAGATGTCCGGCGTGAGAACGCAGCGGCCGAGAATGGAAAAGAGCGACATGATCTTGTCGGGGGTGGGTTTTTCAATCATGTCGGTGCATTTGTAGTAATTATCGCGGATCGGTTCCACCTTGAGGGAGCTGTACTTCTGGATGGCTTCGGCGGAAACCTCCTTGACGCCGAGCACGCCGACGCCGAACTCCTCGTAAGCCCGCATGAGCTGCCCGCAGACGGGATCGTCGCCGATGATGACGTCGTCGCCGTACAGCACGGCGAACGGCTCGTTCCCCACAAAGGAGCGCGCGCAGCTCACCGCGTGGCCGAGGCCTTTCGTTTCCTTCTGGCGCACAAAATAGAAGTTGGCCAGATGGGAAATGTCCACGACCTCGCGCAGAATGGCTTCCTTCTGCGGCCCGCCGCTCGTCAGGCGCGCCTCGAGCTCCGGCACGCGGTCAAAGTGGTCTTCAATAAGGCCCTTGCCGCGGTTGGTGATGATGAGAATGTCGGTGATGCCGGAGGCCACGGCCTCCTCCACAATGTACTGAATCGCGGGCTTGTCAACGATGGGGAGCATTTCCTTTGGCATGGATTTGGTGGCGGGCAGCACGCGCGTGCCGAGACCTGCCGCAGGGATCACTGCTTTCGTAATCTTCATGTCTGGCAACCCTTTCTTCTTTTATCTCTATCAAAATCAGGGAAATCAGCCGCGCCTCAAACGAGGAAGAAAAGGCGAGGCATATAAACGGCCATCATATAGGCGATGACAAGACATACCGCAAGGGGCGTGTTGATGCCGCCGCGCGCGCGGAACTGCAGCTCGCGGTCGGACTGCTCGGGAAATTCCTCATAGATCGTCTTTACCTTGGAGGTACAGAAATTCATATAAATGGCGTTTGCCTTGAGACCGACGACGATCATGATGACGAGCCGCACCACGTCGAGCACGCGGGGCAGGAAAATCAGCAGAAGCTGGTCGGCGGGGAGCGCGAAAATCATGGAGCCGAGCTCCATGAGCTGGGAGGACGTCGGCATTCCCATGTTCAGATCGATGCCGATCTGACTCATCAGTCGGAGAATCAAATCCTCCGAGGCGTAGGAGCAGTAGAGCGAGACGAAATAGATGCCTACCATCACCGCGGTGAGAATTGCGCCGAGCTTGTACTGCTTGCGGTACAGCATCCAGCCTCCCGTGCAGATGAACGCGCAGAAATTGAAGCGCCCGCGGCCGAATTTCTTCTTGTTTGTGAAGACCGGCAGGTAATACTGCGTGTTGGCCTGCACGAATTTCACGAGATCGGAGGCAGGCACGCCGTCGAAATCCTCGTCGGGACTTACGCCGCCGAGAGGGTCGAAGAAAAACATCGTGGGGCCGTGCGGGGGGACGGGGGCTTCGTTCCCGCGATTTCCCTGATTCTGTCCGTTCTGGTCATACTGGCCCCAGAAGGAGCCGCCCTGCTGCCCGTTTGGCGGAAAATCCGTCGGGGAGGGGGAGGCGCCGTACCGGCTGTTGAACTGGCCGTAATTGTTCTGCGGCCCAATCGGAGGTTCTCCCGTGAGGGACATCCCGCAGTGATCGCAGAACAGGGCGCCGTCGGGATTCGCTCTGCCGCAGCGCGGGCAGCGCTTTTCTTCGCCGGCTTCCGAAACGCGGGGCGGCTGCCAGGCCTGCGCCGTCCCGTGCTTGTCCTGGTAGACACAGTGCCCTTCCCTGCGGTAGCATTCCCTGTGATAGGGCGCGCCGCACTCCGGGCAGACGACAATATCGTCCTCCCGGGTAAAGGCTTTGCCGCAGACAGGGCATCCTATACCGGTATAATCAATCATACACAGTCCTCCTACTAAAAGAAGACGGCCGCGCCGTCCGGGTTCCTGAGAAACTGGATCTATTGTATATTTTTTTTTGAAAAACTGCAACTTCAAATTTGCGAAGTTTTCACGTTATTCACAATTTTTCAGCCCTTGAAGCGAAATAGGGGAGCCCGTCTTTACATTTTGAGGAAAATCCCGTATAATAATATAGTCTGTTGGCTTTGGGGAAAACAGCGTCCGGGGAGAGCCGGGCGCTTTGCGAAGCGGCCGCGGCGAATTGCTCCGCCGGGATCCGCCGTCTGGGCGTGACCCGGGATTTCCGCTTCCCTGTTCTATCATATTATTATTCAGATTCCGCGCAGAGCGGAAAACGGAAAGGTTTGTGTGACCGGATATGCTGCAATTTGACGAGGTACGACTCGCACTGGAAGGGCTTGAGCCCGAAATCAAGGATCTGGCGGAGGCGCTTGGCCTCGAATCGATGGCGAACGAGGCGGAGGAGCTCGACATGAAGGCCTCCGAGCCCGGCTTCTGGGACGATGCCCAGCGCTCCCAGAAGATCCTCCAGCGCGCGAGCTATCTGAAAAACAAGATCGCGGCCTATGAGAAGCTCAGGTCCTCCTACGAGGACGCGCTTGCCCTCGTGGAGCTCGCGAACGAGGAGGGCGATCTCTCGCTGCTTCCCGAAGCGCAGTCCGAGCTGGAGAAGGTTCGCTCGGATCTCGAGCAGCAGCGCCTCTCGACGCTCCTCACGGGCGAGTACGACCAGAAGAACGCGATTCTCACCTTCCACGCCGGCGCGGGCGGCACCGAGGCGCAGGATTGGGCCGAGATGCTGTTCAGGATGTACAACCGCTGGGCGGAGCGCCACGGCTACAAGGTGACGACGCTCGACTACCTCGACGGCGAGGAGGCCGGCCTCAAGAGCGCCAGCATCCTGATCGAGGGCGAGAACGCGTACGGCTTCCTCAAGAGCGAGAACGGCGTGCACCGTCTTGTGCGCGTATCCCCGTTCGACGCGTCGGGACGCCGCCACACCTCCTTCGCCTCCCTCGAGGTTATGCCCGAGATCGACGACACCGTCGAGGTCGAGATCAACCCCGAGGATATCAAGATGGAGGTCTACCGCGCAAGCGGCGCGGGCGGCCAGAAGGTCAACAAGACCTCGTCCGCCGTCCGTCTCATCCATATCCCGACGGGTATCGTCGTCTCCTGTCAGGTGGAGCGCAGCCAGTACCAGAACAGGGACGTCGCGATGCGGATGCTCAAATCGAAGCTCCTCGAAATCAAGGAGCGCGAGCATCTCGAGAAGATTGAGGATATCAAGGGCGACCAGAAGGAGATCGCGTGGGGCAGCCAGATTCGCTCCTACGTCTTCATGCCCTACACCCTCGCGAAGGATCACCGCACCGGCTTTGAGAACGGCAACATCAACGCCGTCATGGACGGCGATCTGGACGGCTTCATCAATGCCTATCTCAAGGCGCAGAGCCTTGGGACGCTCGGCAATTACGGCGACGACTAATGAAATTGTGCCGTGCCGGATAGCCGGCAGGCAGTCAGCCGGAAGATCACTGCGCGCCGCGGAAGAGAACTCCGCGGCGCGTTTTGTCGCTCTGCTTTTTAAACCGGCAGGGAAAACAGCGTGGGTATTTTCTGTGCTTTTGGGAATGATATGGAAACGGACAGAGCGCTTTATCCGATCTGTTTTGTGTCTATTATGCGATAAAATGCGCAAAATACGGCGGGTAAATTATCTGTTTTATCCAATAACAGACGCCTGCCGGGAAGGGAAAGCCCGTCGAACTCTTGACAGTGTCAGGGAATCCATGTATTATTGAGATAACGTTTGTGTCCGGAAGGGTTCCCCGTGTCTGCTCCAGCCGAGGCGTGCGAGCGAATGGGGCGGGGATGGCCGGGAGAGCGCAGAGCTGCTCCGGCGTTTGAGTGACGGGAAGATACATCAGAAAAAAATAACTGCGGGGATAGGATTGTCCGGCGTATCGTCAGAGGCCGGACTCTTTTTCCTGTTGCCCTGCGGAATTGGAGGTTGTTTTTTTGTCAGACGAAAATGCAGTAGGATTGTACGGAAAGATTGAACCGGCAAGAAAACCGGCGGATCAGGAGATCGGCGGAAACGCCGTATCGCTCGAGCAGGCGCAGAGCGCGGGGGAGACGGAGAAAAAGGAGGCGCGCCAGAAGAAGCCGCGCCGCCGCGCGCCGCAGAAGACGGAGGAAAAGGCGCCCCGGCGCGCCGATGCGGCGGCCCCGCAGGAGGGAAAGAAGCCCCGCGGCCGCAGGAAGAAGGAGGAGCCCGCCCCCGAGGCGAAGCCGGTGCGCGCGGAGGAGCCGAAGGCCACCCGCCCGCAGCGCGGGAAGCGCGGCCGTCAGGCTCCCGCGAAGCCGCCCGTGCGCGTCTATTTCCTCGGCGGCCTTAATGAGATCGGCAAGAACTTCACGCTCTACGAGTGCGGCGAGGATATGGTCATCGTCGACTGCGGCATGGCCTTCCCGGACGGCGATATGCTCGGCGTCGACCTTGTCCTGCCCGATTTCACGTTCGTCGAGCGCAACGCGGACCGCATCCGCGGCATCGTCATCACGCACGGCCACGAGGACCACATCGGCGCGCTGCCGTACCTGCTCAAGCGCGTGAATCTTCCTGTTTACGCCACGCGCCTGACGGTCGGCCTCATCGAGGGCAAGCTGCGCGAGCATGGCCTGCTCGGCAAGGCGAGGCTGAACGTCGCGAAGCCGGGCGACACGGTGCGTCTCGGCTGCTTCGATGTGGAGTTCATCCATGTGAACCACTCGATTCCCGACGCCGTCGCGTTTGCGCTGCACTGCCCTGCCGGTGTTCTCATCCACACGGGCGACTTCAAGATCGACTGCACGCCTGCGCAGGGCGAGATGATCGACCTCGGCCGCCTCGCGCAGCTCGGCAAGGAGGGCGTTCTCGCGCTGCTTGCCGATTCGACGAACGCGGAGCGCCCCGGCTTCACCGCTACGGAGCAGAAGGTCGACAATTCCTTCGAGACGCTGTTCCGCCGCGCGGAGAACAAGCGCCTCATCATCGCGACGTTCGCGTCGAACATCAGCCGCGTGCAGCAGATCATCAACTGCGCCGTGCGCTACGGCAGAAAGGTCGCGCTCTCCGGCCGCTCGATGCTCAACGTGATGGGCATCGCGATGGAGATGGGTTACCTCGACGTGCCGGACGGCGTCCTCATCGACATCGACATGATTACCCGCTATCCGAAGGAGCAGATTGTCCTCGTGACGACGGGCAGCCAGGGTGAGCCGATGAGCGCCCTGGCCCGCATGGCCTTTGCCGACCACCGCAAGGTGGAGGTCGGCCCCGGCGACTTCATCATCATCTCCGCCCGCCCGATTCCCGGCAACGAGAAGACGGTCGGCAACGTGGTCGACGAGCTGCTCAAGCGCGGCTGCGAGGTGGTCTACGAGTCGATGTACGAGGTGCACGTCTCCGGCCACGCCTGCCAGGATGAGCTCAAGATCATGCAGGGCATCGTGCGCCCGAAGTATTTCATTCCGGTGCACGGCGAGCAGAAGATGCTCCAGAAGCACGCCGGCCTGGCCCGCCAGATGGGTCTGCCGGATTCCAATATCTACATCGGCGACGTCGGCGACGTCGTCGAGCTCAGCGAGAGCGGCATGAAGCATATCGGCTCGGTGCCGGCGGGCCGCGTCCTGGTCGACGGCCTCGGCGTCGGCGACGTCGGCAGCGTCGTGCTTCGCGACCGCAAGCATCTCGGCGAGGACGGCCTCATCGTCGTCGTCTGCACCATCTCCCGGGAAACCGGCCATGTGGTGGCCGGCCCCGATGTTGTGTCGCGCGGCTTTGTCTATGTCCGTGAGTCCGAGCCTCTGCTCGACGACGCGCGCGCGCTCGTGAACCGCGTGCTCAACGAATGCGCGGACAACGGAATCCGTGAATGGGGCACCCTCAAGACCAGAATGAAGGACGGACTCTCCCGCCTGCTGTACGACAGAACGCGGCGCAGTCCGATGATTCTTCCCATCATCATGGAGGTCTGAGAGGGAACTATCCCGACCGCGCTGGCCGCGGGTCTCGCAAAGGAGTGGGCTGCATCATGAAGAAAAAAAGGGTATGGGCTGCGTCCCCCGCGTATTATGTGCTGGCCGCGCTGACGTTCGTCATGGCGGGAATCAGCTGGTATCAGGGAAACCATGTCCTGTTTTATGTGGAAGCGGCGGCAGCTGTCATAGCCGTCATTGCCGTGTTCCTCTCGACGGAGCATTTCAAGGCGTACGTCGCCTCCGCGGTCAAGAGCGCGAAATCCGTGCTCGGGGCGGAGGAGTACGATAACCTCCGGGATTTCACCATGCCGGTTGCCGTCATCGGCGAGGCGGAGGACATCCTCTGGGTCAACGACGCCTTCCTTTCCTCCGTCAGCCCCTCCCGCGAATTCCGCGGCGAGAGCGTGATGAAGCTGATCTACCCGAAGACGATGCAGCAGCTCTACGAAGCCGGCGGAACCGATATCACCGTCGACG
The DNA here is from genome assembly GCA_949292505.1 of uncultured Oscillospiraceae bacterium. Lineage (GTDB taxonomy): Bacteria > Bacillota > Clostridia > Oscillospirales > Acutalibacteraceae > Caccousia. The sequence goes on along the minus strand of CASFAA010000311.1, from coordinate 25,626 downwards.
ACCGCCAGTTTACCGTGTTCGCCGCCAAAACGGAGAGCGGCGCGATCCTGTATTTTGTCGACGATACATATTATAAGGAGATCAATCGCGAATTCGAGGAGACGCGCCCTGTCGTCGCCCTCGCGTATTTCGACAACCGCGAGGAGCTCGCCCGCGATTCCAGCGGGATGGAGGACGCGCGAATTGCCTCGGAGGTGGAGTCGTGCGTCAACGCGTGGGCCGTCTCGATGGGCGGCTTCTGCAAGCGCCTCTCCGGAGGGCGGTATCTGATTCTCACCGACGAGGGCCATCTCCGCCAGGCGATGGAGAAGCGCTTCGAGGTGCTCGACGCCGTCCGCCGCGTTAAGGGCGGGGAGAACCGCAGCGCGACCATCTCCATGGGCGTCGCGCGCGGCGCGGCAAGCCTGCAGGAGGCCGAGCAGTGGGCGAGAGCCGCGCTTGATATGGCGCTCGGCCGCGGCGGCGACCAGGTCGCCGTCAAGCAGAAGGGCGGCGCGTACTCGTTCTTCGGCGGCCTCTCGAAGGGCGTCGAGAAGCGCGACAAGGTGCGCACCCGCGTCATCGCGGCGACGCTTGCCGACCACGCGAGGAACAGCGACTGCGTTTTCCTGATGGGCCACAAGTTTTCCGACCTCGACGCCATCGGCTCTGCCGTCGGCCTGTGGAGCGCCATGACGAAGGCGCTCGGGATGCCGGCGTACGTCGTCGTCAACCGGCAGCAGACGCTGGCCGGTCCGCTGATTGAGAATATCGAGAATCAGGGGCCCGATACGCCCCATGTCTTCATCACCCCGGCGGAGGCCGGCACGATGGCGACGCCGAAAAGCCTGCTCATCGTGGTCGACACGCATTCGCAGGATTTCGTGGAGAGCCCGGAGCTGCTCGACGTGTGCCAGCGCGTCGTGGTGATCGATCACCACCGCATGATGGTGCGTCACATCGAGAACGCGCTCGTGTTCTACCATGAGCCGTACGCAAGCTCCGCGAGCGAGATGGTCGCCGAGCTCGTGCAGTACCTCGGCGAGAACTGCCTCAACCGCCGGGAGGCGGAGGCGCTGCTCTCCGGCATCACGCTCGACACGAAAAATTTCGTCCTCAAGACGGGCGTGCGCACCTTCGAGGCCGCCGCCTATCTGCGCCGCCGCGGCGCGGACACCGTCGAGGTCAAGCGGATGTTCTCCGACTCCATCGAGGCGTATAAGCGCAAGTACGAGATCGTCTCGAACGCGGAGATTTCCGACAGCTGCGCCATCGCCTCCGCGCGGGAGGAGTTCCCCGATATCCGCGTCACCGCCGCGCAGGCGGCCGACGAGCTTTTGTCCATCCAGGGCGTGAAAGCGTCCTTTGTGATATTCCCGAGCAACGGCCAGATCAACGTCTCGGCCCGCAGCCTCGGAGAGGTCAACGTTCAGCTGATTATGGAGGCGCTCGGCGGCGGCGGCCATCTCACGATGGCGGCCACCCAGCTGACAGGCGTCGGCGTCGAGGAGAGCCGGCGGCTGCTTAAGGGCGCTATCCGCAACGTGATGGAGCGCGCGCTTCCCTCGCGGGATTCGTGACGCACAATACCCAGGAAACAGGAGGATTTTTACCATGAAGGTTGTATTATTGGCAGACGTCAAGGGAAGCGGCAAGAAGGGAGAGCTCGTCAACGTATCGGACGGGTACGCCCGCAATTTCCTGTTCCCCCGCAAGCTGGCCAAGGAGGCGAACGCCCAGGCCATGAACGAGCTCAAGAACGCGCAGGCCGCCGCGGAGCACAAGATTCAGGTCGAGAAGGACAACGCGAACGCCGCGAAGGAAAAGCTCGACGGCAGGAGCGTGAAGATCACCGCGAAGGCGGGCCAGGGCGGCAAGCTGTTCGGCTCCGTCACCTCCAAGGAGATTGCGGAGGCCGTCAAGGCGCAGTATCAGGTCGAGATCGACAAGCGCCGCATCGAATCCGCCGACATCAAGGCGTTCGGCACGTTCGAGGTTGAAATCAAGCTCTACACCGGCATCAGCGCAAAGCTCTACGTCGTGGTGGGCGAGGAAGCATAAGAAGGAGAGCGTTCCATGGCGGATTATTCTGCGGATGCATACGGGGCGCTGAATCTGCCCTTCGCCCCCGAGGCGGAGCAGTCGGTGCTCGGCGCGGTTCTGCTGGATTCCTCCTGTCTGGACACGGTCGCCGAGATTCTGCCCCGGCCGGAGTATTTTTATCAGTCGAACAACAGCCTCATTTACTCGGTCATGCTCGAGATGTTCACGCTCGGGCAGCCCGTGGATTTCGTCACGGTGCTGGAAAAGCTCAAGGAGCAGGACGGCTTCGAGGAGTCCGGCGCGAAGACATATCTGCTGCAGCTCGCGCAGCTCGTTCCGTCCATCGCGAACGTAGAGACGTACGCCAAAATTGTCCGCGACAAGTACGACGTCCGCACGCTGATTCTCACCGCGCGGGAGATCGTGGAGGAGGCCTCTGCGGGCGGCGCGGAGGCGTCCACGCTGCTCGACGCCGCGGAGCAGCGCATCTTTGACATCCGGCGCGGCAAGAATATGCAGGGGCTGCAGAGGCTCAACGAGGTCATCATCCAGACCTTCGACCGCCTCGACCTTCTCAACTCGGAGGACAGCGACAATTACCGCGGCATCCCGACGGGCATTTCGGAGCTCGACGAGACCATCACCGGCCTGAACCGGACGGACTTCATCCTGCTCGGCGCGCGTCCCGGCATGGGCAAGACCAGCTTTGCGCTGAACATTGCCCGCAACGCCGCCGTCAAGGCGGGGAAGACGGTCGCGTTTTTCTCGCTCGAGATGGGCAAGGAGCAGCTCTGCTCCAGACTGCTCTCGACGGAAGCTCTCGTGGGCGGAACGAAAATGCGTACCGGACGGCTTGAGAACGACGAATGGGTGCGCATTGTCGAAGCGGGAGACATTCTTTCCCGCGCTAACCTTTATCTCGACGACACGCCGTCCATCACGGTTCCGGAGATGAAGGCGAAGCTGCGCCGCCTGCGGAACGTCGACCTTGTGATCATCGATTACCTGCAGCTGATGACGAGCGCCTCCAAAAGGGGAGACGGCAACCGCGTGCAGGAGATCTCCGAAATCACGCGAAGCCTGAAAATCATGGCGAAGGAGCTCAACATTCCGGTGCTGACGCTTTCCCAGCTCGCCCGCGACAGCGAAAAGCGGACGAACCATCGCCCCGTGCTCTCCGATCTGCGCGACTCCGGCTCCATCGAGCAGGACGCCGACATTGTGCTCTTCCTGTACCGCGAGGACTACTACGCCGGGGAAAACGAGCCAGGTCAGGAGCGGGATCGCGGCAGCGGCGAGTGTATCGTGGCGAAGAACCGTCACGGCGAGGCCAAGACGGTTCCGCTGCGCTGGCAGGGCGAGTTCATGCGCTTCACCGCGGAGGAGGTTGTGCACCATGCTCCGTGAGGCGAAGGCAGGCTCCGCAGAAGAAATTGAACAGAAAATCAGAGGGGTAATCGCCCGGTATTCGATGCTCCCGCCCGGCTGCGCCGTCGTGGCCGGCTTTTCGGGGGGAGCGGATTCCGCGGCGCTTACCCATTTCCTTTTTACGCACCGGGAGGAGTATGGCATCCGTGTCCTGGCCGCGCACGTCAACCACGGCCTGCGGGAGACCGCGGACAGGGATGAGGAGGCGACGCGGCGCTTCTGCGCGGAGCGGGGCATCCCGTTTTTCGTCCGGCTGGCCGACGTCGCCGCCCTGGCGCGGCAGCAGGGTCTTTGCGCCGAGGACTGCGGCAGGCGCGTGCGGTACGCGTTTTTCCGCGAGCTCGCCGGAGACGGGAACGCCCGCATCGCGACGGCCCACACCGCCTCCGACAACGCGGAGACCATGCTGATGAACCTCGTCCGCGGCGCGGGGACGCACGGCCTCTCCGGCATTCCGCCGGTGCGCGGGGCCATCGTCCGTCCGCTGCTCGGTCTGACGCGCGCCGAGACGGAGGCGTACTGCGCGCACTACCGCCTCCCGTTCGTACAGGACGAGACCAATTTCGAGGAGGACTACGCGAGAAACCGCGTCCGCCTCGGCGCTGTCCCTGTTTTGCGCACGCTGAACCCATCGCTCGAGAACGCCATGCTCCGCGCCGCCGATCTTCTGCGGGAGGACGACGCGCTGCTGACGGCCCAGGCAAAGGAGGCTCTCGGGCGCGCCCGCTGCGGCGGGGGATGGGACCTTGCCGCCCTGCGCGCCCTGCCGGCTCCGCTCCTCTCCCGCGCGCTGATGCTCGCCGCGGCAGAGACCGGCCCTTCGCGGCTGACGCGCGCAAATGTCGAGGCGATGATGGAGGCCGTCCTGCACGGCGGCGGAACCGTCGTCGCGGGAGGAATACAAATCCTCGCAAAGGGCAATACTCTCTTTGCGCAGCGGCCCGACGCCGCGATTTCCGGCTTCTGTGTCCCCGTGAACCCCAGGGGAACGCTCCTTCCCGACGGGAGAACGCTGCGGATTCGCCCGCTGACGGAACGCGAAGCAGAAAATCCACAGAAATTTTATAAATTTGTGTTTCATAATCCCGGCAACTATGATACAATACAAAATAACGTGGTCGCGCGCACCCGCAGGCCGGGAGATTCCTTCCGCCCCGCGGGACGCGGCCTGTCAAAGCCTTTGAGGAAGCTTTTCTCGGAGGCAAAGGTGCCCCCGCTGGAGCGGGATCGCCGTCTGGTGCTAGAATGGAAGCCGGACGGGGAGCTCGTCTGGGTCGAGGGGCTCGGCGCGTCTCAGGCGTGGAGCGCGGGCGGCCGGACCGCCGGCGTTTTCCTCGTGGAAATAGAGAATGAAGGAGCAGAAAACTAATGGAGCAGGATATTCAGGAAGTCTTGTACAGCAGGGAGTATCTGGCGGGGGTTGTCAGCGAGCTTGGCCGCCGGATCAGCGAGGACTATAAGGATAAGAATCTTCTGATGGTCAGCGTGCTCAAGGGCAGCGTCGTCTTCATGGCGGACCTGATGCGCGCCGTCACGATTCCGTGCGCCATCGACTTCATGTCGGTGAGCAGCTACGGCTCCGGCACGAAGACGAGCGGCGTCGTCAAGATCATCAAGGACCTCGACGTCAACCTCGAGGGCAAGGATCTCCTCCTCGTCGAGGACATCCTCGACAGCGGCATGACGCTGCACTACATACGCGATATGCTGCGCCAGCGCAACCCCAGCAGCATTAAGCTCTGCACGCTCTTCGACAAGCCGGAGCGCAGGCAGGCGGACGTCACCGCCGACTACTTCGGCGCCGTCGTGCCGGACGCCTTCATCGTCGGTTACGGCCTCGATTATGACGAGAAGTACAGAAACCTTCCGTATGTGGGGATTCTGAAGCCTTCTGTGTATGAGAAATAATTTCCCCTTCCCGAAAGGAGAGTGAGCCTGTTTGGAGAATAAATACAGATGGAAAAGCCTGCTGCTTCCCGCAGCCGTCGTCCTCGTTTTCCTGTTCCTGATTTACTCTCTGCTGGGCGGGAATTCCCGTTCGAGCATTGCGTATTCGGAGATCATCGGATATTTCGAGGATCAAAAGGTCACGGGCTATTCGCTCGACTTTGGCAGCGGGCGGCTGCAGATGACGCTCAATGACCCCGCCGGGGCCGTCATCACCTACGATGTCCCGAGCATTGAGCTCTTCATCAACGAGACGACGCCGTATGTGGAAGCATACAACGACGCCCATCCCGACGCGGAGCTGGTCCGCGACTGGATTCCGCCTTCGGAGGCGAATTCGTGGATTGCAACCCTTCTGCCGATGGTCGTCGTCCTCCTGCTTGGCGTGCTGCTGTGGTGGTTCATGATGAAGCGGATGAACTCCGTAATGGGGGACTCCGGCAAGCAGATGAACTTCGGCAAGGCGAAGGTCAAGCAGATGGCGGACGAGAAGCGCAAGACGACGTTTGCCGACGTTGCCGGCGCGGACGAGGAGAAGGAGGAGCTGCGCGAGATTGTCGAGTTCCTCAAGAACCCGAAAAAGTATAACGAGCTCGGCGCGAGAATCCCGAAGGGCGTCCTGCTCGTAGGCCCTCCCGGCACCGGCAAGACGCTTCTGGCGCGCGCCGTGGCGGGTGAAGCAGGCGTCCCGTTCTTCTCGATCTCCGGCTCGGACTTCGTCGAGATGTTTGTCGGCGTCGGCGCATCCCGCGTGCGCGACCTGTTTGAGCAGGCGAAAAAGAATTCGCCCTGCATCATCTTCATCGACGAGATCGACGCGGTCGGCCGCCAGCGCGGCGCCGGCCTCGGCGGCGGCCACGACGAGCGCGAGCAGACGCTCAATCAGCTGCTTGTTGAGATGGACGGCTTCGGTGCGAACGAGGGCGTCATCATGATCGCCGCGACGAACCGCCCCGACATCCTCGACCCCGCCCTGATGCGTCCCGGCCGCTTTGACCGCCAGGTCACCGTCGGCTATCCGGACGTCAAGGGACGCGAGGAGATTCTGAAGGTACACGCGCGCGGCAAGCCGATTGCGCCCGACGTGGACCTCAAGACGATCGCGAAATCGACCGCCGGCTTTACCGGCGCGGATCTTGAAAACCTCCTCAACGAGGCGGCGCTTCTTGCTGCACGCCGCAGTCTCAAGGCCATCACGATGACCGAGATCGAGGAGGCGACCATCAAGGTCGTCGTCGGCACGGAGAAGAAGAGCCACGTCATGACCGACCGGGAAAAGAAACTGACCGCCTACCACGAGGGCGGCCACGCGGTTGTGACGTATTTCTGCAAGACGCAGGATCCCGTCCACCAGATTTCGATTATCCCGCGCGGCATGGCCGGCGGCTACACCATGCAGCTTCCGGCTGAGGATCGCTCCTACCGCACGCGCGGCGAAATGGAGGAGACGCTGATTGTTCTCCTCGGCGGCCGTGTCGCGGAGGCGCTGACGCTTGACGATATCTCCACCGGCGCGTCGAACGACATTGAGCGCGCGACGAAGACAGCCCGCGCCATGGTCACGAAATACGGCATGAGCGATAAGCTCGGTACCATCACCTATGGACGCGACGACAGCGAGCCCTTCCTCGGCCGCGACATGGGACATATCCGCGACTACTCCGAGGCGACGGCCTCGGCGATCGACGCCGAGATCAAGCGCATTGTCAATACGGCTTATGAGCGCACCGAGGCAATTCTCCGGGAGCATATGGATAAGCTCCAGAAGGTGGCGCAGTTCCTGTTCCTGCATGAGAAGATGAACGCGGAGGAGTTCCGCTCCGTCATGGAGGGGAGCATGGCCGCCTTTGAGCAGAGGGAGGAAGCCGACAGCAATCCGGCTCCTGCCGCCGAATAAGCGCAAAGAGGGAAATGCCATACATTTCCCTCTTTTTTCTGTCCCCTCAGGGGAACAAACAAACGAGTGATTCAGGGATTCGGGTAGAAGGAGAAGAAGAAAACACTATGGCGGGGAAGAAACCTGTTTACGACAATGAAAGCATTTCCATGCTCAAGGGAGCCGACCGCGTCCGCCTGCGTCCGGCCGTCATCTTTGGTTCCGACGGCATCGAGGGCTGCGAACACTCCGTGTTCGAAATTCTTTCGAACTCCATCGATGAGGCGCGCGAGGGCTACGGCCGGGAGATTACCGTGACGCGGTTCGAGGACTTGTCGGTTGAGGTGGAGGACCACGGCCGCGGCATCCCGGTGGACTTCAACAACCGCGAGCAGCGGTACAACTGGGAGCTCGTCTTCTGCGAGATGTACGCGGGCGGCAAGTACAACAACGCCGCGAACGGCAGCTACGAGTATTCGCTCGGCCTCAACGGCCTCGGCCTGTGCGCCACGCAGTACGCCTCTGAGTACATGGACGTCGACGTCCGGACGGGGGACACGCGCTACACGCTCCACTTTGAGAAGGGCGAGAACGTAGGCGGCCTGCACAAGGAGCCGTACAAGGGCAAGTCCGGCACGAAAATCCGCTGGAAGCCGGATCTCTCCGTCTTCACGGACATCAATATCCCGCTCGATTACTACGTCGACACCATCAAGCGGCAGGCGATTGTCAACGAGGGGATCCGCTTCGTCCTGCGCAGCCAGACGGGCGGTAAATTCGAAACGACCGAGTTCCTCTACGAGAACGGCATCGTCGACCACGTCCGGGAGCTCGCCGGGGAGGACGCCATGACGGGCGTCCAGTTCTGGCAGGCGGAGCGCACCGTCCGCGATCGCGCCGACAAGCCGGAATACAAGACGAAGATCAACGTCGCCCTCGCGTTCTCCAACCGCAGCCGCCAGATCGAATACTACCACAACTCGAGCTGGCTCGAGCACGGCGGCGCGCCGGACAAGGCCGTGCGCAGCGCGTTTGTCAGCCAGATTGACGCCTATCTGAAGCAGACGGGAAAGTACAACAAGGGAGAGAGCAAAATTACCTTCGCCGACGTCGAGGACTGCCTCCTGCTCGTGATTTCCTCCTTCTCGAACCAGACTTCTTACGAGAATCAGACGAAGAAGGCCATCACGAACAAGGGCATCCAGGAGGCCATGACGGAAATGCTCCGCCATCAGCTCGAGGTGTATTTCATCGAGAACCCCGTCGAGGCGGAGCGCGTCGGCGCGCAGGTGCTCGTCAATAAACGCAGCCGCGAAGACGCGGAGAAGACGCGCCTGAACATCAAGAAGAAGCTGACGAGCAACATGGACGTCACGAGCCGCGTCGCGAAGTTCGTCGACTGCCGCAGCCGCGACGTCAGCGAGCGCGAGATCTTCATTGTGGAGGGCGACTCGGCCCTCGGCGCGTGCAAACAGGCGCGCGACCCGGATTTCCAGGCCATCATGCCGATCCGCGGCAAGATCCTCAACTGCCTCAAGGCGGACTACGACAAAATCTTCAAGAGCGACATCATCACCGACCTCATCAAGGTGCTCGGCTGCGGCGTGCAGGTCAAGTCGAAGGCGAACAAGGATCTCTCCTCCTTCGACATGAACCTCCTGCGCTGGAGCAAGGTCATCCTCTGCACCGATGCCGATTACGACGGCTTCCAGATCCGCACCCTGCTCCTCACGATGCTGTACCGCCTCACGCCCGCCCTCATCGAAGCAGGCAAGGTGTTCATCGCGGAGTCCCCACTCTTCGAGATTACGACGAAGGGGGAGACGTACTTCGCCTACACGGAGCAGGAGAAAACGGAGATCCTCCGCGGCCTCGAAGGAAAAAAGTACACGCTGCAGCGCAGCAAGGGTCTCGGCGAGAACGAGCCCGACATGATGAACCTCACGACCATGAATCCCAAGACGCGCCGTCTCATCAAGGTGATGCCCGCCGACGCGCAGCAGACGGCCGAGGTCTTCGACCTGCTGCTCGGCGACAATCTCAGCGGCCGAAAGGATCACATCGCCGAGTTCGGGTATCTGTACATCGATGAGGCCGACGTAAGCTGAGGGAGGGGAAAGCATGGCCAGAAAACGCAGCGAGAGCGGGGAGCGCCCCGTCGGAAACGTGCACGGCGTGATTCAGCACGCCGGCGAGGTGATGGAGCAGCCCATCACCGACACGCTTGAAAAAAACTATATGCCCTACGCGATGAGCGTCATCTTGTCGCGCGCCATCCCGGAGATCGACGGCTTCAAGCCGTCGCACAGAAAGCTCCTCTACACGATGTACAAGATGGGCCTGCTCGGCCAGACGCGCACCAAGAGCGCCAATATCGTCGGCCAGACGATGAAGCTCAACCCGCACGGCGACGCCGCCATCTATGACACGATGGTGCGCCTGAGCCGCGGCTACGAGGCGCTGCTGCACCCGTATGTGGACTCGAAGGGCACCTTCGGCAAATTCTATTCGCGCGACATGGCGTGGGCCGCCTCGCGATACACGGAGGCGCGTCTCGACAACATCTGTCAGGAGCTGTTCCGTGACATCGACAAGGACACCGTCAACTTCGTCGACAACTACGACAACACCCTCAAGGAGCCGACGCTCCTTCCGGCGACGTTCCCTTCGGTGCTCGTCAACGCGAACACCGGCATCGCCGTCGGTATGGCGAGCTCGATTTGCCCGTTCAACCTCGCGGAGGTCTGCCAGACGGCGATCGGCCTCATCCGCGACCCGGAGTTTGACGTGCTGTCGACGCTGCAGGCCCCCGACTTTCCGGGCGGCGGCCTGATTGTCTACGACAGAAAGCAGATGGAGGAGATCTACGCCAGCGGGCGCGGCAGCTTCCGCGTCCGCGCGCGCTACTCCTACGACAAGTCCGCCAACTGCGTCGACGTCACGCAGATTCCGCCGACCACGACGGTCGAGGTCATCGTCGAGAAGGTCGTCGACCTCATCAAGCAGGGGAAGCTCAAGGAGATCGCCGACATCCGCGACGAGACGGGCCTTAACGGCCTGAAAATCACCATCGATCTCAAGCGCGGCATCGACCCCGATAAGCTGATGCAGAAGCTCTTCCGCATGACGACGCTCGAGGACAGCTTCTCCTGCAACTTCAACGTCCTCGTCTCCGGCGTCCCGCGCGTGATGGGCGTGCGCGAGCTCCTCGACGAGTGGACGGCCTTCCGCGTGGAATGCGTCCGCCGCCGCACCTATTACGACCTCTCCCGCAAGCGCGAAAAGCTCCACCTGCTCCGCGGCCTGCAGGCCATCCTGCTTGACATCGACAAGGCGGTGAAAATCGTCCGCGAGACGGAAGAGGAGGCCGAGGTCGTCCCGAACCTGATGATCGGCTTCGGCATTGACGAGACGCAGGCCGAGTTCGTGGCGGAGATCAAGCTGCGCCACCTCAACCGCGAATATATTTTGAAGCGCACCGACGAGATTGAAGCCCTCGAGAAGGACATCGCCTCCCTGCAGGAGATCATGGACAGCAAGGCGAAGGTCAAGTCCATCATCGTTTCCGAGCTCCGTGAGGTCGCGAAGACGTACGGCCAGCCGCGCCGCTCGATGCTCCTCTACGCCGACGAGCTCGAGGAGGACGCCGCCGAGGAGGAGGTGCCGGACTACCCCGTCCACCTGTTCTTCAGCCGCGAGGGCTACTTCAAGAAGATTACCCCGCAGTCGCTGCGTATGAGCGGCGAGCAGAAGCTCAAGGAGGGGGATGAGATCGTCCAGGCGCTTGAGGCGACGAACAATTCCGATCTCCTCTTTTTCACCGACCGCTGCCAGGTTTACAAGGCGAAGGCCGGCGACTTCGGCGACACGAAGGCGAGCGTCCTCGGCGAGTATATCCCTGCCCGTCTCGGCATGGACGAGGGGGAGAACGCCGTCTACATGGCGGTAACGAAGGACTATTCCGGCTGGATGCTCTTCTTCTTCGACAACGGCAAGGCTGCGAAGGTCGACCTTGCCGCCTACGAGACGAAGACGAACCGCAAGAAGCTCCTCGGCGCCTACAGCGACAAGTCGCCGCTTGTCAGCGCCTACCAGCTCCCCGAGGATCGCGAGTTTCTCCTTACCAATTCGCAGGGCGGCAGGCTGCTTTTGTTCCACACGGGAGCCGTCGCGTCGAAATCGACCCGAAACACGCAGGGCGTGCAGGTGATGACGCTCAAGAAGGGAGCCCGCGTGCTCTCCGCCGTCCCGTATGAGGAGGGAATGCTCAAAAAGCCTGACCGCTGCCGCAAGAGCATCCCCGCCGCAGGCGCTCTGCCCACGGCGGAGGAGACGCAGGGCGAGCAGCTGACGCTCTGAAAAAAATCCGCCGGGGCCAATGGCTCCGGCGGACTGGAAGCGGGGCGGCAAACGCAGGGATTCGTCCCGGCTTCTGCCCCTTAGTATGGCGATTTTCCGCTCGGATATTCTTCCGCACACGGTTTCTCTTTGCCGTGTGCGGTTTTTTTGAAAAACTGCGGGGGAACGATTGACAAGCGCCGCTTCTTTCGTTATAATGGCGTTGTTTACTTTATCAGGTAAAAGCTTTAAACCGATAAATTGAGGAGTGGGAACATGCCAAAAGAAATGTCTATCTGGATTATCATTGCCCTCTATATCGGGGCAATGGTGCTTGTGGGGATTCAGAGCGCCCGCAAGACAAAAACGCTCACCGACTTTGTCGTCGGCGGCCGCAAGGCCGGTCCGTGGGTTTCCGCGTTCGCGTACGGTACGACGTATTTTTCCGCCGTGCTGTTTATCGGCTACGCCGGCGGCAGCGGCTTCAGCTTCGGCCTCTGGGCGGTGCTGATCGGCCTCTCAAACGGCATCCTCGGCGCGTATCTCGCGTGGAAGCTGCTCGCCCCGAAGACGCGCGACGTCACGCGCCGCCTCAAAATCAAGACGATGCCGCAGATGTTCGAGAAGCGCTACTGCTCCTCGCGCATGAAGACGTTCGCCGCGATTCTGATTTTCATCTTCATGGTGCCGTATTCCGCGAGCGTGTACTCCGGCCTCTCCTACCTGTGCGAGATTGCCCTCGGCATCCGCTATGAGTGGGCGATGGTGGCGATTGCGGTCGTCGCGGCGGCGTACCTCATCGCGGGCGGCTATATTGCCTCGCTGCGCGCCGATCTCATCCAGGGCACCGTGATGATCGTCGGCGTCCTGCTGATGGTCGGGTTCATTGTCGCCTCGCCCGACGTAGGCGGCTTTACGGCCGGCATCGAGCGCCTGACGAGGGTGATGGACGAGCAGGGGATTCTCTCTCTCAGCGGCTCCGGCATCGCGCAGCTTATCGGTCTGTGCCTGCTCACGAGCGTCGGCACCTGGGGGATGCCGCAGATGATTCAGAAGTTCTACGGCGTCGCAGACGAGAAGGCGATCCGCGCCGGCACGGTCATCTCGACCGCGTTCTGCACGCTGATCTCCGTCGTCGCCTATTTCATCGGCTCGCTGACGCGCCTGTTCTTCACGGAGGCTCCCGCCGGCGGTACCGACCAGATGATTCCGATCATCCTCGATAAAACGCTGCCCTCCGTCCTGATCGGCGTTGTGCTCGTTCTCGTGCTTTCCGCCTCTGTCTCCACGCTCTCCGGCCTGACGCTCTCGGCGTGCTCGGCCATCTCGATTGACCTCATCGCGGCGCGCCGCAAGGTCGACGACAGAAAGAAGACGCTGTTCCAGACCCGTGTGCTGTGCTTTGTCTTCATCGTGCTTTCGTTTGTCATCGCCGTCTTCAAGACGCCGATTCTCACGCTGATGTCCTTCTCCTGGGGCACGATCTCCGGCGCGTTCCTCGCGCCGTACTTCCTCGGCCTGTGGTGGAAGCGGATGAACCGCACCGGCGCGTGGGCGGGCATGATTGTCGGCGTCTGCGTGTCCCTGGCCCTCGCGATCGGTTCCGGCTTCAACACCGGCAACGCGGCGCTGTTCGGCGTCATCGCCATGGCTTCGTCGTTCGTCGCCTGCCTGATTGCCGCCCCGATCGGCTGCCGCCTCGGCGGGAAATTTGCCGAGGTTCCCCCGGAGTTCTACGACAAGAGCTTCAGCCTCCAGGCGGGGGAGGGCAAAAACGCCGTCTCCGAGGCGCGCCGTCTCCGAGGCAAAAAAATGACTTGCAAAGCACCTTTGAATGTGCTATGATGTTTTAAGATCGATATTTATGCTTTTCGGAGGTGCCTTATGCCAGCTATCCAGATTGTCTTCGGCGTCATCCTTCTGCTGTTTTCCATCGCGATTACAGTGATTGTAATCCTGCAGGAAGGCCATCAGCAGAACGTCGGCGCTATCACCGGCGGCGCGGATACGTTCCTTTCGAAGAACAAGGCCCGTTCGGTCGACGCGTTCTTGGCAAGATGGACGAAAGTGATTACCATCGGCTTCTTTGTCCTGGTCATCGCGATCAACATCTTCATGTTCTTCTCGAAATAACGAAGATCGGCCCCTCGCCGGAAGGCGGGGGGCTTTCTTTGCTTCCTGTTTGTCAAGGGAGAGTTGGCACAGCCGCGCGATCGGCGGCCCGGCCCCGTTTGAGCGGGGCGGAAGGCAAAATGATGTGTGTGAAGATGGAGGAAAAATGAGCAAGAAATTCAAAGGAAAACAGTCCGGCGGTTCGCGCCCGCAGCCGAGCCGCCGTCCGCAGACGACGACCATTCACCTTGGAGAGCGGCCTGCCGCAGTACCCGCGGAGAAGAAAAGCGTCCCGGGGAGAATCGTCTCCCTCTCGAGAAACTTCGCGTTCGCCCGTCCGGACGACGGCGGCGAGGATATGTTCATTCATGTCGACCGCCTGCACGGTGCGTTCCTTGGCGACAGCGTCCTGCTGACGAATATCGTCCAGCAGGAGAAGGGCCCGAGCGCCGAGGTGGGGGAGATCACCGCCGAGGGCTCGCGCTTTCTGACGGGCACGCTTCGCCGCGACGAGTTCGGCACGCTGTTCCACGCCGACGCCGCCCTGCGCTACGCCCTTCCGCTCGCGAAGGGCAGCCTGACGGGGCTGCATGACGGCGACAAGGTGCAGGTCGAGGTTGTGGCCGGCAGCCATGGCGAGTACATGGGCCGCGTCCTCAAGCGCTACGGCCGCGGCGACTCCGCCCGTGTCTGCGCGGAGGCCATCATCGACGAAAACCGGATTCGCCGCGAGTTCCCGGAGGACGTGCGCGCCGAGGCGGAGAAGCTGAAAAACCGCAAAGTCCTGCCCGAGGAGCTCAAGGGCCGCCTCGATCTGCGCGACACGGCGATCTGCACGATCGACAGCGCGTCCGCAAAGGATCTCGACGACGCGATCTCCGTTTCCCGGACGAAGACGGGCTACAAGCTCGGCGTCCATATCGCCGACGTCTCGTACTATGTCCGCCCCGGCAGCTCCATCGATCGCGAGGCAATGGAGCGCGGCACGTCCGTCTACTTCGCCGACCGCGTCATCCCGATGCTGCCCGAGGAGCTCTCGAACGGCGTGTGCTCGCTCAACGCGGGGGAGGACAAGCTGACGTTCTCGGCCCTCATCTGGATCGACCTTGGCGGCAATATTGAGAAATACGAATTCCACAAGTCTGTGATTCACTCGAAGGTGCGCGGCGTTTACTCCGAGGTCAACGAGATTTTCGCCGGAAAGGCGTCGAAGGAGCTCAAGGAGAAATACGCTCCCGTGCTCCGCTCGCTGTCGATGGCGAGAAAGCTCGCCGCCCTGCTGCGCCAGAAGTCGAAGGAGGCCGGCACGGTCGACCTCGCGACGACCGAGCCCGTCTTCACCGTCGACGAGAACGGCGTCTGCATCGACGTCAACCCGCATCCGACGGGCGAGAGCGAGCAGATGATTGAGCAGCTCATGATTATGGCGAACCGCGCCGCCGCGATGCTCGCGGAGAAGCACCAGCTTCCGTTCGTGTACCGCGTCCACGAGAAGCCGAACCCCGACCGCGTCGACAGCCTTGCCGAGCTCGTGACGGCGCTCGGCCTCTCCGCGAAGCCGCTCGAGCACCGCGGCGACGTGAAGACGGCAGACCTCGCCGCCGTCATGCGCCAGGCCGAGGGGACGAGCTCCGAGCGCGTCATCTCGCACCAGATTCTGCGCACGATGGCGAAGGCGCGGTACGATACCGCCCCGCTCGGCCATTTCGGCCTGGCCCTCGCCGATTACTGCCACTTCACCTCGCCCATCCGCCGCTATCCCGATACCTCGATTCACCGCATTCTCTCGCTGTGGCTCGAGACGCAGAACCGCGGCGAGTGTGCCGCGCGCTTCCAGAGCTTCGCGCAGGAGTCGGCGTCCCGTTCCTCGGAATGCGAGGTGCGCGCCATGGCGGCGGAGCGCAGCGCGGAGGACTGCTATATGGCCGAATATATGCACGCCCATCTCGGCGAGCACTTTGTCGGCGTCATCAGCGGCGTGACCATGCGCGGCGTCTTCGTCCAGCTGCCGAATACCGTCGAGGGCTTCGTGCCCGTGGAGAGCTTCCCCAATGCCCGTTACCGTTTTGACGGCGCGGTCAGCCAGGTCGACGAGACGACGGGCCGCCGCCTGACCATCGGCCAGGAGCTTCCCGTCAAGGCGGTCGCAGCCGACGTTTCCAGCGGGCGCATCGATTTCGCGTACGACCCCGCGGAGTAAACAGGAGCCCGGCTGTTCTGCCGGGCTTTTTTTGAAGGAGGATTCTGCCGTGATCACAGCCGACTGCCATCTGCACACCTCGTTTTCCACCGACTCCGACGCCCCCATGGAGGCGATGCTTGCGTCCGCCGTCCAGAAGGGGCTCTCCACCGTCTGCTTCACGGAGCATCTCGATTACGACTACCCGCCGGAGAACGGGGAGGAGGTCTTCCTCGTCGATCTGCCCGCCTACAGCGAAAAGCTGCTCGAGCTGCGCGAGCGCTTCCGGGGGAAAATAGAGGTGCTGTTCGGCGTCGAGCTCGGCATGATGCCGTATCTCGGCGCGCGCTGCGAGGAGATCGTGCGCGCGTGGCCGTTTGACTTCGTGATTGCCTCGTCCCATCTGGTGGACGGGCGCGATCCGTACTATCCCGACTTCTTCGAGGGCGTCTCGGAGGAGGAGGCGTATGCCTCCTATTTCCGCACGATTCCGGCGAATGTGCAGGCGTTCTCATCGTTCCATACCTATGCCCACCTCGACTACGTCGTCCGCTACGGCCCGCACCGCAACGAGCGGTATTCCTATGAAAAGTACCGCGAGGTGCTTGAGCCCGCCCTGCGGATCCTGATAGAAAACGGCAAGGCGCTCGAGGTGAATACCGGCGGCTACCGCTACGGCCTCGGCCAGCCCAATCCGCACCTCGACGTGCTGCGCGCCTACCGCGAGCTTGGCGGCGAGCTCATCACCATCGGCTCCGACGCCCACGCCCCGGAAGGCGTCGCGCTCGATTTTGACCGCCTCTCCGACATTCTCCCGGCGCTCGGCTTTACGCATTATGCTGTGTTCAAGGGCGGCAAGCCGGAGCTTCGCCCGTTCTGAGCCCTGTCATATCCGCGTCCGCGCGCGCCGTATATATGGAGAAAAGGTTCGGCGCTTGCGCCGGGGAGCGGGGGATGAGAATGAAGCGGAGAAGCCAGGGTTTTTTGGGCGGCGCGTTGATTCTGCTGCTTGCGGTCGGGATTGTGAAGGTGCTCGGCGCCCTGTTCAAAATCCCGCTCAACGCCGTCATCGGCGATGTGGGCATGGGATATTTCGGGACGGCGTACACCATCTACAACCCGATTTTCAGCCTCGCGACGGCGGGGCTGCCCGTCGCCGTCTCACGCCTCGTATCGGAGAAAAAGGCTCTCGGGCGTTTCCGAGACGTGCGCCGCCTGCACGCGGTGTCCATCCCGATTTTCATCCTGATGGGGGCGCTGGCCTGCGCGCTGATGCTGTTCGGATCCGCGCCGTTTCTTTCTTTTGTCAATGAAGCGGACCAAAACGCGCTGCCCGCTATGCTGGTCCTCGCGCCCGCCGTCTTTTTCGGCGCGCTTTCCGCCATCTTCCGCGGCTATTACGAAGGACTCGGCGATATGCGTCCCACGGCTCTTTCGGAGGTCGCGGAGTCGATCTGCCGGCTTGCCCTCGGCCTTTTCGCCGCCACCCGCGTGATGGAGAGCGCGATGGACGAGTACGCCGCGTCCGGGACGGTGTTTGGCACGCCCGCCGCTTCCGCGGAATACGCCCGCTCCGCCGCCCTTCCGTACGCGGCGGCGGGCGCGATTCTCGGCGTCACCGTGGGGTCGGTGATCGGCGTTCTGCTGCTCTTTCTGTACCACCGCGTGCGGGGCGACGGGATTTCCCGCGAGCAGCTCGACGGTTCGCCCGCTCCGGCGGGGCGGCGGAAGCTTGTGCGGCAGCTCGCGCGCACGGCCGTCCCCGTCGCCCTCGCGGCGCTCGCCGTCAATCTCTCGACCCTGGTGGACACCGCCTTTCTGCAGAACCGTATCGGCGCCGTGATGCAGGAGAGCCCCGACGTCCTCCTCGGGCTCTACAGCGATTTCCTTCGCCCGGAGGACGTCGCGCAGGGCAGGGTGCCGACGGCGCTGTTCGGCTGCTACACGAACGCCCTGACGCTGTTCATGCTGGTGCCCGCCCTCACGCAGGCGTTTGGCGTCTCCGCCCTGCCGAACGTGACGGCGGCCTGGGCGAGCGGCAGCCGGAAAAGGCTCGAGCGCAGCGTCGAGAATGTGCTGCGCGTCGTCGCGCTTGTCGCCATGCCCGCCGGGATGGCGCTCTCCGTCCTCTCGGAGCAGATTGCCGCCCTGCTCGGCTACAATCCGATAACGGGGAAGCTGCTCGTCCTTTTGGGACTCGCCTCCATCTTCGCGGCGGCGAACGTGCCGATCAACAGTATGCTGCAGGCCGTGGGCCGCGTCGATCTGCCGGTGAAGCTCCTCTGCTTCGGCCTGGCGCTGAAGATTGGGCTCAACTATGTCCTGACAGGTATCCCGGAGATCAACGTGATGGGCGCCGGAATCGGGACGCTCGTCTGCTATTTCTTTCTCACCTTTTTCGGCCTTGCCGCGCTCGGGAAGGAGACGGGGCTGCAGATGCGCCTGTTCCGCCTCTTCGGGAAGCCCTGCCTCGCCGCCGTTTTAGCCTCCGCAGCCTCTTGGCAGGCAGGCGCCTGGATGGCCTCCCGCGTCGCGGAAAAGCCGCGCGCCGTGCTGTCCATGGGCGTTTTTTTGCTCGTCTACGCGATTTGCGTGTTATTTTTGAAGGTTTTGAGAAAAACTGATCTCGAGGCTTTTCCCGGAGCAGAAAAAATTACAAAAATACTTGAAAAACATCACTGGATAGGGTAAAATAAACTCTAAACTGTGATGCGAAGCCTCGGAGGGATTACGCCTTGGATTTTGTGCAGAAGGATACCTATACGATAGATGATCTGCTCCTGCTGATGGAGTGTCTCCGCTCGCCGGACGGCTGCCCGTGGGACAGGGAACAGACGCATCGCTCCATCCGCCAGTGCTTTCTCGAGGAGACGTACGAGGCGCTGGAGGCTATCGACACGGAGAACGCCGCGCTTCTCGAGGAAGAGCTTGGGGACGTCCTGTTCCAGGTCGTGTTCCACGCGCAGCTCGAGAAGGAGAAAGGCTCCTTCACCTTTGACGGCGTCGTTGACGGCGTCGTGCGCAAAATGCTGCTTCGCCATCCCCATGTCTTCGGCGACGTGACGGTCGGCGGGACGGGCGACGTCCTGCGCAACTGGGACGCCATCAAGAAGGAGTCGAAGCATCAGAAGTCGCAGACGGAGGTTCTGCAGAGCGTCGCGAAGACGCTGCCCGCGCTGATGCGGGCGCAGAAGCTGCGCCGCAAGGCCGCGTCCTCCGTTCCCTTTACGGGGGAGGAATGCGCGCAGGATATCCGGGCGTCGCTCTCAAAGCTTGAGGGCGCGAAGACGAAGGAGGAGAAATCCTCCCTGCTTGGAGAACTGCTGTTTGCCGCCGCCGGTCTCGCGGAATCCCTCGGCGCTGAGTCTGAGGAGGCGCTTGTGCGATCCTGCGAGTCGTTTCTCACAGAGTTTGCCGAACGAGAGGCAGAGAAGAACCGCTAATTTTCGGATGCAACCAAATCCGATAATTTAAAAAAATGTTGGAGGTCAAAAGAATGAATAAAACTGAGTTGATTGCCGCTGTCGCGGAAAAGGCTAGCATTTCCAAGAAGGATGCCGACAGCGCCGTGAACGCTGTTATCGATACCATCGTGGAAGCTCTCGCCGCCGAGGAGAAGGTTCAGCTGGTTGGCTTCGGCACGTTTGAGGTCCGTTCCCGCGGCGCCCGTCAGGGCCGCGACCCCAGAACGAATTCCCCGATCACCATTCCTGCTTCCAAGGTTCCTGCCTTCAAGGCCGGTAAGGCGTTCAAGGATTCCGTTTCCAAGTAAGCGGTTTTGTATGCCAGGGCTGCGGGCGAGGCGCGAGCGCGCTTCGTCTGCGGCCTTTTTCTTTCCCCGGGAGGTGAAATGAAGATGAGACTTGACAAATATCTGAAGGTGTCGCGCCTGATCAAGCGCCGCACCGTCGCCAACGAGGCGTGCGACGCCGGCCGCGTCCTGGTCAACGGCAAGCCCGCCCGCGCGTCGTATGACGTAAAGGTCGGCGACGTCCTCGAGGTGCAGCTCGGCGCGCGCACGCTTAAGGCGCGCGTGCTCTCCGTCTCCGAATACGCGAAGAAGGAGGAGGCGGGGGAGCTCTACGAATTCCTCTCCTGAGACGCATGATTTGCCTTGCACTCCGCATACAAATAGGATAACCCCCAAACGCGGGCGGCAGGTTCGCCGCGCGGGGGAACCTCAGAAAGCGGAGGAGAAGGCGTATGACGGAGGAAAAAAAGCAGGGCAAGACCCCGCACAGCGTGATTCTGGAAAACAGGAAAGCCTTTACGGCCACCGGCGTTTCGAACGTCGACAGCTTTGACGAGCAGACCATCGTGGCGTACACCGATCTCGGCGAGCTGACCGTCAGGGGCAGCGGCCTGCACATCAACCGCCTCAACATCGAGACGGGCGAGCTGACGCTCACGGGGGAAGTGACTTCTCTGACGTATTCCGAAGGGCGTCCGAGCGGCGGCGTGCTCTCCCGCCTGTTCAAATGACGGAGCTCAATCTCCCGCTCGACGAGCAGATCCGCGGCTTTCTGATAGCCGCAGCGGTCGGCGTCCTGCTCGGCGCGCTGTACGACGCCGCGCGCGTCTACCGCATCCTGATGCGGCCGCCGAAGCGGCAGGTCTTTTTTCTTGACGCTGCGGTGATCTGCCTCTGCGCGCTGCTGACCTTTCTGACGGCTCTCGCGGTGAGCCGCGGCGTGCTGCGCTTCTATCTTTTCCTTGGGGAGGCCGCGGGCTGGTTCGCCTACGCCGTCTCCGTCGGCCGGGTGACCGTCCGGCTTGCACGGGCTCTATTGTGGCTGCTCGAGCGGGCGCTGTTTCGCCCCGCCCGGCGCGTTCTCGCGGCCCTGCGTGCTCTTTTTGGCCGCGCGGTGCGATGTGCGGAACGTTTTCTGAAAAAAATCCTGAATCTCAGGAAAAAAGCCTTGAAACCGCGCGGGTAAGTAGTGTATAATCGAAATGGACTGCAGGACTCGCCCGCGCGCGGGATCGTTGGTCACAGAAGGGCGGCGGCGGTAGTGAAGGTCATCAAAACACAGAAGAAAAAGAACAGCTTCCTGCTGAAGATTGCCGTGCTTGCGTTTTCCATCTACATGGTTGCGGCTCTTGTAAACCAGCAGATTCAGATCAGCGAAAAAACGCGCCAGCTCTCGCAGATGCAGCAGCAGCTCGAGGAGCAGGATATCCGCAACGAGGAGCTTCGCCGTTCTCTCTCCGACAGCACGGAGGAGAACGAGGACTATATCGAGCGCTATGCCAGAGAGGAACTGGACTATGCGAAGCCGAGCGAGCGCGTCTTTGTCAATATAGCCGGTAATTGAAGAAGTGTCATTAAGGAGGATAAAACAGGTTTATGCAGCTTGAGGTAGGAATGATCCTGGAAGGGAAAGTAACGGGGATCACGAAATTCGGCGCGTTTGTGGAGCTTCCGGGCGGACGGACGGGTATGGTACATATCTCCGAGGTCGCCGCTACCTTTGTCAAGGAGATTCGCGACTATGTGAGCGAGAATCAGACGATCAAGGTCAAAATCCTCAACATCAGCGAGGACGGGAAGATCAGCCTTTCCATGAAGCGCGCGGTGGATCCGCCCCCGAGAACGGGGAATTCCGCGCCCCGCCAGCAGCGTCCCGGCCGGCCCGGCAGCTACGAGTGGCAGAGCCGCAGGAACGAAGGCGGTACCTTCGAGGAAATGATGTCCCGCTTTAAGCAGACCAGCGACGAAAAAATGTCGGACCTCAAGCGCTGCATGGAATCCAAGCGCGGCGGCTTCTCCCGCCACGGCGGATCGCAGAAATAACGCGGACTGACAAGCTTTCAGAAGGCGGAGCGGATTGCTGCTCCGCTTTTTTGCGCGGTAAATTGCGGATATTAGGGAAAGAACGGGGAGTGTGGATTCTGTGCTGTTTCTGAACGCGGTGATACATACCATGGCGGGGCCTGTCCTGCCGAACGGGTATCTGAGAATAGAGGGAACGAAAATCATGGACGTCGGCCCGATGCCGGTAGAGCCGGACGAGGAGTTTGTCGATCTCGGCGGCGCGCACGTCTATCCGGGCTTTATTGACGCCCACACGCACATCGGTATGTGGGAGGACGGCCTCTGCTTCGAGGGGGACGACGGCAACGAGGAGACGGATCCGGTGCAGCCGCAGCTGCGCGCCATCGACGCCGTCAACCCGATGGATCGCTGCTTCTCTGAGGCGGTCGACGCCGGCGTCACGACGGTGCTGACGGGCCCCGGCAGCGCGAACCCGATCGGCGGCCAGTTTGCCGCGCTTAAGACGTTCGGCAAGCGCGTCGACAAGATGATTGTCCGCGCGCCCGTGGCGATGAAGATGGCGCTCGGCGAAAACCCGAAGAACGTCTACCATGAGAAAAACCAGTCCCCCTCCACGCGCATGGCCACCGCCGCCCTGATTCGCGACCAGCTGATGAAGGCGAAGCGGTATGAGGAGGCCGTCCTGCGCGCCGAGGCCGACGACGAGCTCGACCCGCCGGAATACGACGGCAAGTGCGAGGCGCTGCTGCCTGTCCTGCGCCGGGAGCTCAAGGTGCACTTCCATGCCCACCGCGCCGACGATGTCTTCACCGCCATGCGGATAGCGTCCGAGTTTTCGCTCGACTATGTGATTGTCCACGGGACGGAGGGCGCCCTCATCGCCGACGAGCTCGCCGAGGAGCACGTCCGCGTCCTTTCCGGCCCGCTCCTCTGCGACCGCTCGAAGCCGGAGCTGCGAAACCTGACGCCAGCTACGCCCGGCAAGCTCGCGAAGGCCGGCGTCCCGACCGCCATCATCACCGATCACCCCGTCGTCCCGATCCAGTACCTCCCGCTCTGCGCGGCGCTCGCCGTGCGCGAGGGGATGGACGAGGAGGAGGCGCTCGCGGCCATCACCTGCAGCCCCGCGAGGATCTGCGGCATCGACGACCGCGTCGGCACGCTCGAGACGGGGAAGGACGCCGATTTCGTCGTCTTCCGCGAGAATCCGCTGTCGCTTGCCGCAAAGCCGGAGATGGTCTACATCAGCGGCAGCCGCGTGCGCTGAGGAGGGGAGAGCCATGAGAGAAATCGACGTGCGGGAGATTGCGGACGCCGTCGCGCGCCTCTGCGTCGAGGCAAACCGCGAGCTGCCCGCCGATCTGGAAGAGAAAATCGGAGCCGCCGCCCGGTCGGAGCAGAACGAGCTCGGCAGGGCTGTGCTCTGCGATCTGTGCCGCAATATGCAGGCGGCGCGGGAGCTCAGCCTGCCCGTCTGCCAGGACACCGGCATGGCCGTCGTCTTCGCCGAGATTGGCCAGGACGTCCACCTGACGGGCGGCTCGTTTGAGGACGCCGTGAACGAGGGCGTCCGCCGCGGCTATACGGACGGGCTCCTCCGCTGCTCCGTCGCGGCCGACCCGATCCGCCGCGGCAACACGGGGGACAACACCCCCGCCGTGCTCCACACGCGGCTCGTCCCCGGCGACCGCGTCAGCCTCACCGTCGCGCCGAAGGGCTTCGGAAGCGAGAACATGAGCCGCCTGCGTATGATGACGCCTGCAGCCACGGAGGACGATATCGTCGCCTTCGTTGCAGAGACGGTGCGCGAGGCGGGAGGAAACCCGTGCCCGCCCGTCGTGCTCGGCGTCGGCATCGGCGGAGACTTCGAGCAGTGCGCGTACCTCGCGAAGAAGGCGCTGTGCCGCTCCGTCTCCGAGCGCAATCCCGAGCCGTACTACGCCGCGCTCGAGGCGAAAATGCTGAAGGCCGTCAACGCGCTCGGCGTCGGGCCGCAGGGCTTCGGCGGCGATACGACCGCCCTCGCCGTCAACATCGAGTGGGCGCCGACGCATATCGCGGGCCTGCCCGTCTCCGTCAATGTCGGATGTCATGTGACCCGTCATAAAAACGTGACAATTTAGTCACAATCCTTATTTACTTTTTTATTCTGTATTGCTATAATAAAGGTGCAGACTTATCCCTGCGCCGGAACTCTCCGGCATGATATGGAATGGCGAGGAGATGTTACAATGAGAATCAGCATTACAGGCAGAAAAGTCAATCTCAGGGATAACTTCAAACAGCTTGCGCAGAAAAAGCTCTCGCGTTTTGAACGCATTTTCGATGAGGACGCCGAGGCAAATGTAGTCGTCACGGTGGAGAAAAACCGCCAGACGGTTGAGATTACAATCAAGCAGCGCGGAATGATTTACCGCGCGGAGGCCACGGAGCGCGAGATGAATGACGCGCTCGACCGCGTCATCAGCGCGCTTGGCCGCCAGATCCGCAAGAACAAGGCGCGGCTCGACAAGCAGATCCACTCCGCCGACCTCGAGAAGTATGTGTCGGAGTTCTTCAATTCCGAGGAGGAGCCCGAGGAGTACAACGTCGCGAGAGTGAAGCGCTTCTCCGTCAAGCCCATGACGGTCGAGGAAGCCATCCTGCAGATGAATATGCTCGGCCATCAGTTCTATATGTTCCGCAACGAAGCCTCCAGCGAGATCAACGTCGTGTACGCCCGCAAGGACGGCGGCTACGGCCTCCTGGAACCCGACGAGGCCGACGCGGAGGAAGGCGTATAATTCCCGCCAATTCGGCGCGGCGCGATTTTTTCGCGCCGCGCCTTTTTTCTGCTTGACAAACCGCAATATTGTATATATACTATATACACAGTATATATACCGTGCCCCTGTCGCGAGGGGGCGAAAGGGTGAAAGCCTTGCAAATTATCATCTCAAACAACAGCGGCAAACCGATTTATGAGCAGATTACGCAGCAGGTGAAGGCAGCGATCATGAAAGGAGAGCTCTCTCCCGGCGATCCCCTGCCTTCGATGCGCGTCCTGGCGAAGGAGCTGCGTATCAGCGTTATCACGACGAAGCGCGCATACGAGGATCTTGAGCGCGAGGGCTTTCTCGTGAGCGTGGTGGGGAAGGGGAGCTTTGTCGCCCCGCAGAACCCGCAGCTCCTGCGCGAAGCCCGGCTGCGCGAAGCGGAGGAGCATCTCGGGCGCGCCGTCGAGGCGGCGCGGACGGGCGGCATCACTCTCGCCGAGCTGCAGGAGACGCTTTCTCTGCTCTACGGGGAGCCGGAGCCATGAGCCGAAAGGCGGGAGGAACAGATGGAACAGATATTGCTGCAGGTTGACGGCCTGACAAAACGGTACCCGGGCTTTGCGCTCGACGGCATGAGCTTTTCGGTGCCGGGCGGGAGCATCATGGGATTTGTCGGGGAAAACGGCGCGGGCAAGACGACGACGCTCAAGCTCATTCTCGACGAGCTTCCGCGCGACGGCGGGACGGTCACGATCTTCGGCCTCGACAACCGCGAGCGCGGCAGCGAGCTCCGCGCCCAGATCGGCGTCGTGTTCGACGACAGCCATTTTCACGAGATGTTTACGCCGGCTGAGGTCGGCGCGATTCTCAGGGGCTGCTACAGGACGTGGGACGACGCGCTGTACCGCTCGCTGCTTCGCCGCTTCGGCCTGCCGGAAAAAGGGAAAAAGCTCAAGGAATTTTCCCGCGGCATGACGATGAAGCTCGGCGTCGCGGCGGCGCTTGCACACAGGCCGCGGCTGCTCCTCCTCGACGTAAACTGTAGGATAGCTTATATTTCGCCCTCTATGCCAAAGAGGAACTGACGGCTGCAGATGGAAGTATGATCCCGGCAGACGGCCTGATTGAGATCGCCGGCGTTCAGGCCGACGGTACACTGACCTTTACGGCAGACCTGCCCATCGGCAGCTAC
>CASFAA010000310.1 GCA_949292505.1 uncultured Oscillospiraceae bacterium | reverse complement strand
GAAAAGCTGAGAGACTTCTTCGCCCGGCTGAAGTCCGCTCCCGACGAGATGAAGCGGGATTCCTACTTTGCGGAGAACTGCGTCAAAACGATTCAGAAAAGCTTTCCCGACTTCGATCTGGCGCTCGCGCTGTACAACCATGAGGCCGGCCTGCTGCTCGATCCCTACGAGCCCGCCGAGCCGCTGATCCATGTGACCTGCGCCTCCTGCAGGACGCCGGCGTCCTTCCGCACGCGCGAGGAGGCGGAGCGCGGGAAGTGCTCCGCGTGCGGCGCGCCGCTGTACCTTGTTTGCCCGCGCTGCGGGAAAAAAGTGCCCGCTGCTGCCGTCCGCTGCGCGTGCGGCTTCTCCGTCGGAGAGCTGCCGTTTTTTGAGGAATACTGCGAGGCGGCGCGGTCAGCGCTCCGGGAGATGAACCTCCCGGAGGCGAGAAGGCAGCTTTCCAGCGCGGAGAACGCCCATCCCGGCCATCCGAAGCTCGCCGCGCTCAGGCGGGAGGTCGAGGCGGCGGAGGAGAAATACCGCAGGCCGCTCCACGAGCTGCAGCTGCAGATCGGGGCGGGGAGGCTGTATACGGCGCAGAAAACGATTGCCTCCCTCGCCGCCGCGCTGCCGCAGCTCAACCTCGGAGCGCAGAGCAGGCTTGTCCGCGAGGGACTCGCTGAAGCGCAGAGGCGGATGCCTCCGGCCGGGCTCTCGACGCGCGAGAAGGGGAACCGCTGCGCCGAGATTCTCGAGACCGTTCCCGACTACCCGCCCGCCCTCGCGCTCCTCGCCCAGTGCCGCCCGTCCGCGCCGCTCTCGCTCTGCGCGGCCTTCTCCGCCGGGGAGCCGCCGGTCTGTACGCTGACGTGGAGCGCCGCCGGCGATCGCGGCGTGACGTACTGCGTGGCGCGCGCGAAAAACGGCGTCCCCCGCCGCAGTACCGACGGGGAGCTGCTTGCCTCCGGTCTGACAGCGCTCGAGTTTCGGGACAAGGCGGTCGAGCCGGGCGTGCGCTACGGCTACGCCGTGTTCGCCCAGCGGGCCGGCGTCACGTCCGACCCCGCCGTCTGCGAGGCGGAGCGGCTCAGCGAGCTCGACCTCGCCCGCGTCAATACCTTGGCGGACGACGGCGTGTGCCGCTTCAGCTGGGTGCTGCCGAAAAACTGCGCGGGCGTGCGGATTCTCCGCCGTTCCGGCGCGATTCCCGGCGCTTCCCCCTCAGCGGAGTGCAGGCTTCTCACGCAGTCCGCGCAGACGGGCTACGACGACGCGTCGGCGGTAAACGGCACGACGTACGGCTACCGCCTCCAGTGCGCGTACCTCGGGACCGGCGGCCTCCGCTTCAGCGAGGGACGCACCTTCCTGCTCCGCCCGGAGCGCCCGCCCGCCGCCCTCCGGAATCTCGCCGTGACGGCGGAGGGGCAGACGGTCACGGTGCGCTGGAAGCCCTCGGGAGAGGGGGAGACCGTCCTGGTGCGGGAGGCCGCCTCTTTGTCGTCCTCCATCCCCTCCGGCAGGCTCGTCTCCGCCTCGGAGCTCAGCGACGCGTTCGTCGGCAGAACGCTCGCGCAGGCGAAGGGCTCCGCGGGGCAGTGCCGCTTTGCGATACCGCCCGACACGGCGGTCTTCCTGGCGGTGGCCGTCCTCTCCGGTTCCCGCGCAATGCTGTGCGGCGTCTTCCGCGCCTCGAGCTTCGGCAGGTGCGAGCTCAGCCGGACGGGCACGCGCATGGAGGGGACGCGCCTGCGGATCGTGCTGCGCAGCCTCCCTGCCCGTCTCGAGCGGATCCACTATCTCGTCTCCGGGGCGGAGGGGCGGCGGTGGGCCGCGGCGGACGACGCGCGGCGCGGCACTCTCCCGTCCGTCTCCCTGGCGGAGTACAGGCGGGACGGCATGATCCTCGTGGAGCATCCGCCGAAGGGCGAGCTGTGCCTCTCCGTCCTCGGGGAGTTTCGTATGCCGGACGGGAGCGCCGTCTATTCGGACGTTTCCCTGCTTCGCGTCAGAAATCTGCCGAAAGAGAGAATTTCCTACTCGCTCAGCTGGGAAGGCGGTCTTTTCTCCGCGCACGGGAGGCCGAAGCGCTGCAGGCTGTGCATCTCCTGCGAGGCGGCGCGCACGCCGGCGCTCCGGCTGGCGTACCGCACCGACGGGCACATCCCCATGCAGATCTCTGACCCGAGGACGGTGGTGCTCCACACGATCCAGGCGTCCGACAGAGGCTTTCCCGCCGGGAGGTATGTCTGTGTTTTTCCGGACTCTGCCTGGAAGCAGCTCCCTCCGGGAACGGAGCTGCGGCTGATGCTGAGCGAGGAGGATCTGGCGGAATATGAGCTCGTCCCGGGAAACGTTTCCCATCTCAGAGTACCGTAAAAGGAGGATGAAAAATGGGCTTTCGTGAATCTCATGTCCTGTGTCCGAGCTGCCTGCACGAGCTGCGCGGCGGCGATTTGGTGATGGCCTGCCCGATCTGCGGGACGCACGCCGAGCCGACAGCGATGGATCTGCTTCGGAACAGGCCGCCGCGGTGCGGCAATCCGGGCTGCCGGGGAATCGCCAGCGTGCGCCTGTGCCGCTTCTGCGAATCGCCGCTTCCCGCCGATTATTTCGGCTGCGGCAGACATCTGCGCTTCAGCCTGCTGGGCGTGACGGGCGCGGGAAAAACCAATTTCCTGACGACCATGCTCCACGAGCTGCGCGGCGCTGCCGACTCTCCGTGGAGCGCCTCGCCGATGGATACGCAGACGGCGGATCTCTTCCGGGAGAATGATCGCGCCGTCTATGAGCGGGGAGAGCCCGCGGCGGCCTCCCCGGCCGGCGTCGCCCCGCCGCCGCAGATTTGGCGGATCAGAGACCGGACGAGGATGAGTTCCTCGTTCATTCCGTCCTACTCCATGACGATCTTCGACGGCGCGGGGGAGGACTGCGAGCGCATCAACCCCGCCATCAGCCGGTATATCGACAGCTCGAAGGCGCTCGTCATCCTGATCGATCCGCTGTCTCTGCCCGGCGTCGCGCGGACCATTTCGTCCGACGTTCTGAGCTGGTCTACGACGGCCTCTCACGGCGTGGACGCCTCCGCCGACCTGGTGGACGGCCTCGCCAACTATGTCCGTCAGGGCTGCAGACTTGCCCCCGGAAAGCTGATCAACCGGGACGTCGCCGTCGTTTTCACGAAAATTGACGCCGTGCGGGAGAGCTTCGGCTCCACGACGGTTATGCAGTCGAGTCCTCATCTCGACGCGGGAGGCTTTGTAAAAGCGGACGCCGACGCTGTGGACGCTGAGATCCGCGACTGGCTGGAAAGCCGCGGGGAGAGCGCCTTCCTCAACGCGATTGAGACGAATTTCCGCGCGGACAAAATCCGCTTCTTCGGCGTCTCGAGCTTCGGCCATCCCCCTACCGGAAGCTCCCGCCTCGGGCGTGTCGTGCCGCACCGCGTGCTCGATCCGCTGGTCTGGATGCTCTCAAAGGAGCATATCGCCCGCACTGTCTGAGAAATGCCGCGCGGTGCCGGCGCAGGAAAGGATGGTTGTCTCATGCTCGATCAGTTGATCTATACGCGCTGCTTCCCTCACCGCGACCTGAAGCTTCGCGGTCAGGTGGTGCGCAGCGACGGATTCGGCGTCTTCTCCGCGAGCGCCGGGCTGCTTGCCGGGGACTGCGCCGTTGACCTCGACCTTCTGCAGGCGCGGCTGGCCGTCCCGAACGGGGCGAAGGAGTCGTCGGAGCCGGGGCTGTTCTCGTCCTACGAGTATGTGCAGGTCGGGCCCGACGCGTACGCCCTCTCTCTCGAGACGGCCCGCCCGCGCTGCACCGTCCCGCGCGCGGACGGGAAAAGCCACCGCTCCGGCACCTATCTCAAGCAGTGCCTCATCGGCAAGCCGGAGGGCCGCCCCGCCGACTGGTTCGGCGCGTCCGTCTGGGACGCCCACAGCCTCCCGGAGAACGACTACTATCTCACGGGGGAAGCCGCGCCGCCGCTGCTGCCGCAGGTTTCCGCCGCGCCGCAGGGCGGGACGGCGACGCCGGAGCGTGTCCGGGCGTTCGTCCGCGGCGGCCGCGGGGAGGCCGTGCGCGCGTGCCTGTTGTTTCTCCTCTCCGAATTCGAGAAGCCCGAGGAGGAGCGCAGGGTTCTCCTCATCCGGGATTTGCCGCAGAACGTGGAGCTGTGGATCGCCGCCGTCTCCTGCGGGCTCTCCCCGCCGATGGCGAGGCAGCTCACCTTCTCGACCAACCGCTCGCGGCTCGGCGCGCAGGCGGAAAGCGCCCTGTTCTGCGGCGCGGATGCCGGCGGCGCCTCGCCGGTGACGCGCCGCCCGATCTGCATGATCGCCGGTTTTCACCCGCGCGACCCCTTCTGCGCCGGCGTCAGGGCGTTCCCGTCGGGGCGCTTCGTCCTCCTCGACGGCGAGACGAAGACGGTCAGCTGGGAGACGGACGCTTCCGTCCGCCGCCCGTATTACGACGCCGTCCTGCGAAACGACGCGGAGCTCGGCGACTTCTGCGGCGCGGTGCTGCCCGCGCTGCCGATCCGCGAGCCGACGAGCCGCCTGCCCGACCTCTTTGACGCCAGCCGGTATCTGCTCGACGCCCGCCGCCCGCCGGAGAGCTGGGCGTACGGGGAGACGGTTCGCTCCCTCGACGCGCTGCTGCACTTCGGAGCGCCGGAGAGCGAGGCGCTGAGCGCCTGGCTGCTCCGCGGGACTCTCACGGGTTACCCTGACCGCTTCGCCGCGCAGGACGAGGCGCGCGGCTTTCCGCTGCTCTCGCATATCAGAACGCTCGCCGGAGCCGCCCGTTCCGCCCTTCCCGGGCTGTTCTGCGGCGATGCCCTGGACGCGTATGCGCGGCAGATTGAGGAGTGCTCCGCGGCGTACGCCGGGACGCTGCTCGACCTGTTTGCGCTCTCGCTTGCCGGGTCGGAGGGAGGGCTTGCGTCCGTCCGGGAGAGCGGCGAAAAGCGCCGCTTCATCTCCGTCTGCCTCGCAGCCCTTCTCGACGACCGCGGCCGCCTGTCCGCCGCCCTGCAGGCGCTCAGCGCTGTCCCCGGCCTCGCGGAGGACGCCGTCCTTTCCGCGGCTCAGCATCTCGAAGAGCGCAGCCCTTCGAGATGCGGAGACTGGTGGGAGGCCGTCCTCTCGCTCGGCGGCGGCGCGGCGGAGGTCTGCCGCGCCCTGTGCCGGTCAGGCTCCGCCGATCTCGCGATGGTGGAGCGCCTTCTCGCCGGACGGGCGGAGCAGGCCGGCTCCTTTGACCGGGAGCTCGCGGACGCGTTCCGGGAGTCTGCCGCCGCGCTCGGCAGAAAGCCCGAATCGGGGCGGCTTCTGTTTGCCGTATTGCTGCGGGCATCCGCTCCCGGGGAGTTGCCGCTCGCCGTCTCCTCCATCCGCGAGAGCAGCCTGAGCCCTGACACAGAGAAAGCGCTGTTCGCCGCGGCGGACGCGAAGCTCCCTCCCGACGGCTTTAACCCGGACGGCCCGGCCTGCCGGGCGCTGGCCGGGTGGGCGGACGCGCTCGGCCTCCCCTCGAGGACGGTCTCGCTCTGCGGGCTGAGGAAAACCCTCTCCCGGGAGCGCAGGCCGGAGCGGGCCGCGGCGGCGGCGCGCGCCTTCTGCGCGAAGGGCTTTTCCGCGGACGGCGTGCCGCTCTCCGGCGGCTGCTTCGGCGGCCTTACTGCCGCGGCGGCGTCGCTTCGCAGCGCAGAGCTTCATCTCGCGCTGCTCTGCCTGTTTTCCGACACGGGGGACGCGCTCTGCCGGTATGCGGACGCCTACGCGGCGCAGGTACTCGCCGCCACGAAAAAGCGCGAGCTTGCCGGTCAGCTTGCCGCCCTGTGCGGAGCGATGCTGCTCCCCGCGAAGCTCCCGGGCCGCTCCGCCGCCTTCGTTTCACAGGCGCAGGAATGCCTTGAGCGCGCGGCGGTGCGGCGGCTTGCGCCGTACATCAGGCCCGCGCTCACGGAGCAGGCCGAAAAGCTCGATACCTGTGCCCCGGCAGTGCGGGAAAAGCTGCTCGCTCTCCTGCGGGAGGCGGGCGCGAAATCTGCTTCGGAAAAGGGCGTCGGCGCGTTCCTGCGGAGGCTGTTCGGGAAGGCGTAATAAAGAGAGCGTCCATAGACGCACAGAGAGGAGGAACATCAATGGCTGGCCCCAGAAAGGTTACACGGGAGGAGTACGACGAGTTCCGCTCCCGGATGGAGGAGAAATACGGATACGAGGGAATGTCCGATGAGGAGAAAAAGGACTTCGACGAGAAGATTGACAAGGTCGCCGTCGTCGGGGAGAAGACCGAGAACGCCGACGACACCGGCGACAATGAGGACGACGAGCTCGAAAAGGGCGAGTTTGACGACGGTCATCCCCGCGGCGGCGACGATGAGGAAATCCGCTGACGCAGAACAACGCGGCGAACCACGGAAGGGAGGAGTCAACATTGCCGGCCGGCACCAATTCCACCCCCTCGCCGAGAGCGGCGAGACGGCCCGTTCGAGGCCCGCGGGACAGCGCCTTGCCCGTCCCCGCGGAGCATCCCGGCGGGAAGGCGCAGCGGAAGGCCCGCTCGATGCTGATGGACAGGGCGCAGCTCGAGCTTCTGGAAAACAATCTGCGCCTCATCGGCCTGTATGTGAACTGCAGGCATCTGGAAATGCTGGCTCCCCCGCGCGGAGACGCCCTCTACGAGAGCCGGGTCGTCCCGATCGCGCCCGCGCAGCGCAGCCGCAGCGGGATTGCCGTGTACCAGCTCACGAGGCTGATGTACAACCGCGACGAGAACAGCTATGAAAAGCTCGTGAGCGTGTATTCGGCGATGAACGCCTTCGGCGGCCTTGTGGCACTGATTCTGCAGAGCGACGGGGAGAGCGTCCGCCTGTACCTCGCGTCCAACACAAGCGGCGGCAGCGCGATCGCCGCCGGGCTGCTCGAGGGAAACCTGCGCGGCCAGTTCCCCGGCTGCGAGCTCAGACGCCTTCCCGACAGCGAGCGGGACGCCCTGCTCGACTCCTGGGGCGGGGCGGACGCTCTCTCCGCGGGCAGGACCGTCCGCTCCCTGAGCATGATCCCGAGCCGCCGCGAGGATGAGCGCCGCCGCGACAGGGAATTCAGCGCGCAGGGGTATGAGAAATTCATCGACGCGATGCGCGGCCGCCGCTTCACGCTCGTCGTCCTTTCCCAGCGGGTGCCGCCCGACGCGGCAGAGGAATGCCTCGAGGGATTGGAAACCCTCTATACCGGTCTTTCCCCGTGCGCAAAGGAGACGGCGTCCTACGGCGAGAACGACTCCGACTCCGTCGGCTACGCGGTGTCGAGCAGCATCGGCAGCGCGCTGAGCCGCTCCATCTCCCGTTCTTTCGGCACCTCGCACACGAGCAGCGTGTCGCGCGGAGGCAGCTCGAGCTTCGGCAGGGGATATGAGCTGTTCGGCATCCATTTCAATTCCGGCTCCGGCGCTTCTTTTTCCTCCTCCGCTGCGGACGGCAGCGTCTCGGGCGAAGCCAGCAGCGACGGCACGTCGGAGAGCTTCGGAAGCGGCGACAGCCAGAGCGCCTCCTCCTCGCGCGGGACGAACCGCTCCCTGACGATGAGCAGGGACAACAAGGCGGTGCAGAACCTGCTCGCGAAGCTGGAGGACCACATGAAGCGCATTTCGGGAAGCCAGACCTTCGGGATGTGGAACAGCGCGTGCTATCTTGTCGCCGGCGACGCGGCCACCGCCGCGATGGGGACGAGCACGCTGGCCGCCCTCTTTTCCGGCGACTCGCAGGCCGCGCCCCGCGCGTACTGCAGCCAGTGGGACGCCGCCTGTCCCCGGGAGCGCGACGCCGTCCTCGACTACCTCGGCAGCCTGCAGCATCCCGTCGTCAGCCTCACTGTTTTCCGGGAGACGGCGGAGCCGGACGGCGCGAAAACCCGCTCCGTCCTCCAGACGGAGCGGCTGACGCCCGCCATGATGATCAGCGGCAAGGAGATTCCGACGTTGATGGGTCTGCCGCGGAAGTCCGTCCCCGGCGTCGCGGCGGAGAGCATGGCGGAGTTCGGCCGCGGCCTCCCCGAGCCGTGGAAACGGAGCGTGAAGCGGCCGATCCGCCTCGGGACCATTTACCACATGGGCCGGGAGGAGGCCGCGCCCGTCCTCCTGAATCTCGATACCCTCGCGTCCCACACCTTTCTCTGCGGCTCCTCCGGCTCCGGCAAGAGCAGCACGACCTGTCATCTGCTGCAGAGACTGGCGGAGAACCGGGTGCCGTTCCTCGTGGTGGAGCCCGCGAAGGGGGAGTACAAGCGGGAGTTTGCGGGCTTTCCCGGAATCAATATCTTCACCGCGGAGGAATCGCCGTACCGCCTGCTGCGCATCAACCCGTTTGAATTCTGCCCCGGCATCCATATCAGGGAGCATCTCGACAGCGTGCTGCAGGCGGTGAGCGCGTGCTGGCCGCTGTACGGCGCGATGCCCGGCCTGCTCAAAAAGGCGTTTGAGCAGGTCTACCTTGACCACGGCTGGGATTTGGAGCACTCCGAGCGGATTGTCCGGCGGGGGAGCAAATTTCCCGTCTTCCGCGACCTCGCCGCCGCGCTCGAGCGCATCATCGACGAGTCCCCCTATTCCGCGCAGACGAAGGGAGACTACAAAGGCGCGCTGCTCAACCGGGTTTCCTCCCTTTGCAACGGCTTCGAGGGGCAGATTTTCGGACGCAGCATGGGCGTTCCCGACCGCCGCCTGTTCGGCGAAAACACGATCATCGACCTGAGCAGCATCGGCTCGGAGGAGACGCGCTCCCTGATCATGGGAATTCTCATCATCAAGCTCAAAAATTACCGGAAGGCGTCTGGCGGCGCGCCGGACGGCAGCCTTGTGCACGTCACTGTCCTCGAGGAGGCGCACACCATCCTCAAGCGCTGCTCGCAGGAGACGGGCGTCGAGGCGGCGAACGTGCAGGGCGCGGCTGTCGGCAGCCTCTGCCGCTGCATCGCCGAGATGCGCAGCGCGGGCGAGGGCTTCGTCGTCATCGACCAGTCTCCCGGCGCGGTCGACGAGGCCGCGATCAAGAACACTGCGATCAAGATTGTCATGCGCCTCCCGTCCAAAAAGGACTGCGAGGAGATTGGCGCGGCGCTGAGCCTGACGGAGCAGCAGATCCGCGAGCTCAGCCGCCTCGACGTCGGCGTCGCCGCCGTGTCCCATGTCGGCTGGACGGATACCGTCCTCGCACGGATGGGAAACGCCTGGGATCATCGGTATCGCGCGAAGACGCCGCCCGTCCTCGACAAGGGAGTCTGCACCCGCGTGCAGGGGGCTCTCGTGCAGCTTTTGTACCGGGAGCTGCGGGAGGGGGAGCTCGAAACCGCGTCCGGCGACGCGCAGGAGCTGCTCCGTCTGCTCTGCGACGGGCCCGCCGCGCTGCGGCCTGTCCTTCCGCCGGCAAAGCGGCAGGAGCTTCTCGAGGAGGTGCAGCTCTTCCTCGAGGAAAACGAACAGCTGCTCCGCGCCCGGCGCACCGCCGATCTCGAGCGCGTCTTCTTCGATTTCGTCTTCTCCTTTTTGCGTCTCGACAGCGTCCTGCGCATCTTTCCGCCGGTCGGGGTGAGCGCGAAATGCTCCCCCGATCCGCTGACGCCGAAGGAGATCCGCGCCGCCGTCAGGTGGGAGGGGGAGCTGCGTCCCGCGATTGCCCGGTATCTCCATATGCCGGCGGAGTGCGATCCCGCCGGCGCGTACCGGTGGCCGCTCTCTCCGGAGGACGCGCAGTATTTCGGCGAGATCCTCGGCGGCCTGCTGTTCCGGTACGCCCAGCGCCGCCGGGACGACGACCGCTGGATGAACGCCGTCTCCTATCTGCGCTCTGCCGGCTTCTTTGCGGGTCCGAGGGGAAGGCGGTGAGAGGCGGTGAGGCATTTCGGCGGCGAGGTCCCGGAGGAGACTGGGGCGGACGAGCATCGCGGCGAGCTTTTTGAGCAGGACACGCCCGAGACGAAGGACGCGCGCGAGGACGATTCGCACTTCGCGTCGACGTACCGTCTGAAGCCGAACGAGTCGTACGAGGCCAACGGCTACCGCTACGAGACGGATCGCTTCGGGCGCATCACCCTCTGCGAGGGAGCCCTCCGCCTCGAGGAGGGAAAGCGGAACACGATGCACCAGACCATGGCCGGCGGCGAGTACCGCCTCGAAACGGACGAGGGAGGCCATCTGATTGCGCGGCGCTTCGGCGGTTCGGAAAAGATCGACAACCTCCTTCCCATGGACGCCCATGTCAACCGCGTGGAGTATGCAGGACTCGAAAAGGAGTGGGCGGACGAGCTGGAACGGGGCGGCCGCGTCGAGGTCAGGGTGCGGTGCCTCTATGAGAGCGATTCCGGGAGGCCTGACGCTTTTCTTATCAAGTACAAGGTGACGGACGCGGAGGGCTTCGAGCGCTTCGGAGTCCGCAGGATTTCCAACACGAAACGGGGAGGCGGCGCCTGTGCATGACATTCGGGAAAACAAGGAGGAGCTTTCGCTGCTCCTCCAGGCGCTCGGGAACGCGCTCGCGTCCCTCCTTCCGGAGGGATGGCGCGAGGCTGTGGCGGGATGCTTCTTCGTCGGGGAGGAGCAGGCTCTGCAGCTTCAGCTCCACGTCTTTCCCGCGGACGGGGAGGAGCCCGTCGACCTGATGGAGCTGTCCTGGGACAGCGGCGCGTTCGACGATGCCATCCTCGAGGTGCAGCGCCTCTGCGCCGGGATGAGAGGCCTCTGCGCCGGCGCGCACGACGCGTGGAGCTCGATGACTTTCCGCCTTTCCGCGGACGGCGCGTTCCGGATCGCGTACGGCTATGAGCCTATCGCCGCTTACGACGCGCGGTATATTCTCCGGTGGCAGAGCCGGTATCTGACGGAAGGAGGGGGAGCATGGGATTCCTGACCGCGCCCGAGGACGCGCTGATCGAGGCCGTCGCGGCGGGGCAGACGCAGCTTCGTCTGAACCACTGCTTCGGCTCGCTCGACGCGGTGTTCAAAAACGCCCTGCAGAAGGAGCCGCGGCTGCTCGCTTTCCTCGCGGGGTATTCGTCCACGTATCAGAAAAGGGGGCTCGTGCAGTTCTGCTTCGACTATGACGTGACGCTGCGCTATCAGGAGCCGCGCCCCGCTTCGCTCGGGGAGGTCGCCGTCGATACGGGCGTCTGGGATCCCGCCCCGCTGCTGCGCAGGGGTCTCCCGAGGGAGGAAACGCTCGTCACGCTGGATCCCGCGGCTGTCTCCCGAAAGCTTTCCGCACTGCTCGGGCGTCTCCTGAGCGAGTACGAGGGCATCCATGGCTGGCGGACGGGCGTGTCCTCGTTCGAGAAGCTTTCCTCCTATGCCGTGTGCACGGTGTCGTATGACTACCTCCTGCCGCTGCCGCAGCTCCGCCAGCTGCAGGGAAAGGCGCGCTTCGCGGCAAAGCAGATCTGGCGCTCCATCCTCGGCCGGGCGGCGGTGCCGCGGTTCGTCAAGCCGTTCCTCGCGCTGAGCTATCTCGCGCAGGAATGCGGGTACGACCAGCGGGCCTTCGACGAGGCGGTCAGCGCGCCAGACGCCGAGCCCTCCGACCCGGTTCCGCACCTCGCCTACGGCCCTCTCGTGGAAAAGCGCGGCATCTGCAGCGGCCTTGCCTGGGCGTTCAAGACGCTGATGGACGAGGCCGGCATCGAATGCCGCTGCGTCAGCGGGGCGCTGAAGGACGCGCCGGAGACAGGGCATCAGTGGAATCTCGTGCGGCTGGACGGTCAGCTCTACCACGTCGACCCTGCCTGGGGCATCCGGGAGGAGGGCGTCTTCGTCGGCGGTCTCCTGCAGCCGGACAGCATGATGCGCGGGACGCATCTCTGGAACGCGGGCGACTATCCCGCCGCCCGTGGGATGCATTTCGGCTACGACTTCATCGAGGAGTATCTCGCGGAGAACGGAAACGAGTTCCTCGACGCCGGCGCGGACGAAAGAATATTTTTCCCCGACAGAATTGTGGAGTGAATCCGGCGGCGGGTTTGGTGCGCATAAAAGCCCCGGCGCTCTGAGTCTGAGCTCAGAGCGCCGGGGCTTGTTTGTGTAAACGCTGGTCGGCCGCTCGTTTGAAAAGAGAGGGAGAATGACGCGCTTCCTTCGCGGAGCGGACACAGAGGACGGGTGGTTAATTCAGATATTCCTTGACCGCGTCGTACGCTTCCTGATAGATGCGCACATACTCGTCGACGCCCATCTTATTCAGCTCTGCGACATAGGCGTCCCATTCCTCGTCAATGCCTCCCTGGGTGATCCACTCGGCATTCTTGCGTTTGATGTAGTCCGAGGCGTTCGCCTTAAAGTCCGCGACGAACTGGTTGTTCTCCGTGGTGAGATTCAGGCCGGGGAGATTCTTCTGCTGCTGGTAAGGACGATAGTACATACCGACCTCGATCGTCATGGTGACGGCGTCGTTATAGGTGCAGCGGCTGGTGACGGAGGGCGGGCAGATGAACGGCATACAGCCCGCGTTCTTCGAGCCGATCCACTCGTCGTAGGTAACGCCCTCAGGCTGCGGAACCTGCGTATAGGTGCCGTCGTCGTTCGCGATGGTCGCGGAACCGAGAGGCCCAATCATGAGATCGACGGAATTGTACTCGGAATAGAAGTAGTCCATCAGGCGGGCGCAGATCTCCGGATATTTGCATTCGGTGGTGATGACGCCGAAGCCGTTGATGACGGAGGCGACGCTCCTCGGCCAGGCGACGGTGCCGTTCGGTCCTTCAAAGGGCAGCATGACGGCCCAGTTTTCAAAGCGGGGATCGCTCATATCGTAGAACTGCTGCATGGTCCACGCGTTGACGACGCCGAAGGTGTCGCCCTGATCGGCGGAAATTTTCGCGCTGAAGCTTTCGAAATCGAGCGTGAAGGATTCGGGATCGATGAGCCCTGCGCTGTAAAGCTGGTTGAACCATTTGAAGCCTTCCTTCAGGTTCGGGTTGGTCGCCGTAAAGGAGACGACGCCGTCGTCGAGCATGAGGTGGCTGCCGTTGTCATAGGCGTCGAAGGAGGCGTAATAGTCCGTGAACGCGCTCGCGCCGCCCTGCAGAATAAACGGATAGGTGTTCGGGTGCTGCTCTTTGAATTTCAGGAGCATCTCGTAGAATTCATCTGTGGTGAAGACGTCCGAAATCAGGTCGACGTACTCGCCCTCCTCGTAGGTGACGTCAATGCCTGCCTCGGCGAGCCACTCCTTGTTGACGAAGGTCAGGTTGCCGCGATCGCCGAAGTCGATGTCCGCGAGAGCGGGATACGACCAGATGTGACCCTCGGTGTCATACATCTTGGTGCGGTAGTTGGGGTTCTCCTCGAGAATCGCGTTGAGATTCTCGCCGTACTTCGCGATCAGATCCTCCAGCGGGATGATGAGGCCCTGGTCCGCGTAGCTGAGCACGTCGCTGTCCGAGAGGCCGGCGTTCGTGCAGATCATGTCGGGAATGTCGCCGCTGGAGAAGATGAGCGTCTTGTGCGTCTCCCAGGAGGTCTGCGGTACGGTGTCAAATTCGAGGTTGATGCCGGTTTCCTCGCACCAGCGCTGCACCTGCTCGATGCCCTCAAAGCCGTCCTTGTGAGCGGTGCCGGTGTAGGAGGCGATGCGGATGGTGACTTCGTCGTTCACAATGGGAAGGCCGGTTTCGTTCATGAGTCCCGTTCCCTCGGAACTGCCGCCTGTGGAAGCTGCGCCTCCCTCGCTCTGCTGCGCCGCAGAGGAGCTGCCTGCGCTGTTTCCGCTGCAGCCGGCCAGGGCGGAGAGGGCGATGGCTCCCGCCAGAAGAGTGATCAACAGTCTTTTGCTTTTCATGTGAATCCTCCTTATGTCATTGATTATCCCTTAATGGACCCTATCATAACCCCTTTTACAAAATACTTTTGCAAAAACGGATACAATACGAGAATTGGAGCGCTGGAAACGATGATCATGGCGTACTTGATGAGCTGGGCGTACTTTTCCTGATCCTGCTGCTCAGCGATGGAGTTCGGCGTCATGAAGGTGGAGAGGGATTCCTGGCTGACGAGGATGTCGCGCAGGACCATCTGCAGCGGATGAAGCGACTGATCGCGCAGATAAATCAGCGCCGGCATATACGAATTCCACTGCCCGACGGCGCTGAACAGCACCATGACGGCGATGAGCGGCGTGGAGAGACGGATGGCGATCTTGACGAAATACTGCAGGTTCGTGCACCCGTCGATGGCCGCGGCCTCGTACAGCTCATGCGGCAGGCCCTGGAAGAAGGTTTTCGCCACAATGATATTGTAGACGGAGACGGCGCTCGGAACGAACATGGCGAAGATGGTGTTTTCCATGCCGAGGTCGCGCACCAGCAGGTGGGTCGGGATGAGGCCGCCGCCGAAGAACATCGTCACGGTGAACATGCCCATGACAAAATTGCGGCCGATGAGATCGCGGCGCGAGAGGGCGTAGCCGCCGGTGAGCGTCAGGAAGGTGCTCAGCGCAGTGCCGCACACCACATAGAGCAGCGTGTTCCGGTAGCCGAGCCAGAGGCGATCAAACTGAAAGATTTTTTCATACCCGCCAAAGCTCAGCCCCATCGGGAACCAGGTGACCTGTCCGCTGTTGACGTAGACCGGGTCGCTGAAGGAGGCGATGGAAATCCAGTAGAGCGGGTAGAGCGTGATGAAAAGGACAAAGAGAGCGAAGACGAGATTCACGGCGTCAAAGACTTTGTCGGAACGCGTGCGGAATTTTACCATGACAGACTCCTCCTTACCACAGACTGGTTTCGCTGAAGCGGCGCGACAGCGTATTCGCGATGAGAAGAAGGATGCAGTTGACAACGCTGTTGAACAGGCCGATCGCAGTGGAATAGTCGAGCTTGTTGTCGATGAGTCCGACCTTGTAGGTGTAGGTGCCGATGACCTCGGAGGCGGCCATATTCAGATCGTTCTGCATCAGATAAATTTTTTCAAAGCCGACGTTCGTGATGCCGCCGATGCTCAAAATCAGCAGGATGCCGATGGTCGGCCGGATGGCGGGCAGGTCAATGCTCACGATCTTTCGCCAGGTGCTCGCGCCGTCGATGGTGGCGGCCTCGTAGAGCGTCGGATCAACGCTCGTCAGCGCGGCGAGGTAAATGATGCTCGAAAAGCCGGTACCCTGCCATACGCCGGAAAGAACATAGATGCTCTTGAACATCGACGCTTCGCCCATGAAGTTGATGGGACTGACGCCGAACAGGCCGATGAAACGATTGACAATGCCGCCGCTCGGCGAGAGGAAAATGATCAGCATACCGACCATGACGGTGGTGGAGATGAAGTTCGGCGCGTACGAGACGGTCTGGACGACGCGCTTTAGTTTGTTGTGCCGCAGATGGTTGAGGGCGAGCGCGAGGAGAATCGGGGCCGGAAAGCTTGCAATGAGCGAGTACAGGCTGATGCCGAGCGTGTTGAACAGGATCTCGGAAAACTTGTAGTTGCTGAAGAAGCGTTCAAAGTGCTCGAATCCGACCCAGGGGCTTCCGAGAATTCCCTCAAGCGGCATATACTTCTTAAAAGCCAGCAGAATGCCATACATTGGGACGTAGGAGAAGAGAATGACAAAGATCACGCAGGGAAGAAGAAGGAGATACAGATCATAGTTCCGTTTGAGATAGGGCCCCCATTTGATCTTTCGTCTTTCCGGAGGGCTTTTCTTGGCGCCAATCATACTGACCTTTCCTTTCTTCGTGAAGTTTAGAAATCAAACATAATGATGTTATGGCCTCAGCATACTTGGAAACGTCGCGGTTGTCAAGCGAATTTCATAGAAAAAATGAAAAAATACGGAGAGAATTGTTTGTTTATTTTGATAATTGATCTTTAATCATCATTATGTTACAATCCTGAATATAATAACGACCGAAAGGAAGGGTTGTCTATGGATAAGCGCTTGGATCTCCAGGAGCTTGCAAGAAAAATTGATATCAGCGCCGTGCGGACGGACGTCACCCTGGAGGAACTCACCGATGTGGCTGAGATGGCGAAGCGCTGGCGCTTCATCTGCGCGTTTACCATGCCGTGCTTCACACAGCATCTCGCGGAGCTGCTGCGGGACACGCCGGAGGTCGCGCTGGGCGGCGTGGTTGGCTTTCCGTCCGGCGCGGAGACGACGCAGACCAAGGTGCATATCGCGCGCGAGCTGCTTTCCATGGGCTGCGATGAGCTCGACATGGTGATAAACGTCGGCGCGCTCAAGTCGGGCTCCTATGATCTGGTGGAGCGCGACATTCGCAGCGTCGTCGAGGCGGCGGACGG
>CASFAA010000309.1 GCA_949292505.1 uncultured Oscillospiraceae bacterium | reverse complement strand
CGTCGGCCTCGCGCCGGAGAGCGTGCGCATCGGCGCGGCGAAGACGAGCTGGGGCTGCTGCTCCGGGAAGGGAAGCGTCACGTTCTCGTACCGGCTCGCGGCGGCGTCCCCCGCGTGCATCGACTACGTCGTCGTGCACGAGCTGTGCCATCTGCGCGAGCTCAACCATTCCCCGGCGTTCTGGGCGCTCGTGGAGCGGCAGATCCCCGACTGGAAGGAGCGCCGCGAGGAGCTGCACGCGCTCGCGCGCCGTTTGTCGCTCCTCGGCCTGTAACCCTCTTGACAAACCAATCCGTTTCGTGTAATATGAAGGTGGCTTCACATGAAGTTACCTTCATATTTTTGTTTGCGAAAGGAGGGGGCGCGGTTGGAAAACAAAATCCGGGAGCTGCGCCGGGCGAAGGGGATGACGCAGCAGCAGCTCGCCGAGCGGGTGCACGTCTCGTCGCGCACCATCATCTCGCTCGAGCAGGGGCAGTACAACCCGTCATTGCTGCTCGCGTACCGGCTTGCCCTCGAGTTCGGCACGTCGATTGAGGAATTGTATTGTCTCGCGGACAACCTGAAACGGGAGGAGGAGCAGTATGAAAACATCTGAAACGAATTCCTATCCGAAAACCATCCGGCTGCGGATCTGGGGCTGCTGGACGGCCATCGTGCTGATGACGGCCTATATGCTCGTGCTGGTCGAGCTC
Source organism: uncultured Oscillospiraceae bacterium (assembly GCA_949292505.1). GTDB lineage: Bacteria > Bacillota > Clostridia > Oscillospirales > Acutalibacteraceae > Caccousia. Next base: position 3,050 of record CASFAA010000309.1, on the reverse strand, counting down.
GGCGGGGGCGATTCGCGCATCATGACGAACACGGCGCTGCTCGTGACGCGGCTGCTCTACTTCGGCGGCGTGATTTATCTCGGCGTGCGAATTCACCGCAACAATAAGCTTCTCCGGGACCGCCTGCTCCTGCGCGAGCAGCGGGAGGCGGAGCGCGACGAGCGCACGCGCTTCCTGCACGACAAGAGCGGCGGCCTTCCGATGGACGTCTTTCTCGTCCTGGCGGCGGCGGTCGTGTTCGGCACGGGGCTTTTCAACATGGCGGCGTTTTACACCGCCTTCGGCCTCTTGTGCGCGGCGATCGCGCTCAAGGCCGGGACGTATCTCTACTTTGACCAGAAATACTGAGCGCCGGTTTTGACGGGAGCGGGAAAGCCAAAGGCAGGCTTTCCCGCTCCTTTGTGCAACAATACAATCCTGCGGGAAATCCGCCGCGCCGGTAGCTTTTCGGGGAAAAATGCGGTATAATAAAAAATTGCGAAACACGAAACCGAACCGGATTTTTGCTCATACAGGGAGGCTTTGCTTTGGCAGACATCAGAAACGAAATTGAAAAGAGACGAACCTTCGCGATCATCTCGCACCCGGACGCGGGCAAGACGACGCTGACGGAAAAGCTCCTGCTCTACGGAGGCGCGATCGCGCTCGCCGGCTCCGTCAAGGGCAAGAAAACGGCGCGCCACGCCGTGTCCGACTGGATGGAGATCGAGAAGCAGAGAGGCATCTCCGTCACCTCCTCCGTCATGCAGTTCAACTACAACGGCTTCTGCATCAACATTCTCGACACCCCGGGCCATCAGGACTTCTCGGAGGACACCTACCGCACGCTGATGGCGGCGGACTCCGCCGTGATGGTCATCGACGCGGCGAAGGGCGTCGAGCCGCAGACGAGGAAGCTGTTCAAGGTCTGCCTGCTGCGCGACATCCCGATTTTTACCTTCATCAACAAGATGGACCGCGACGCCCGCAGCCCGTACGATCTCCTCGACGAGATCGAGTATGAGCTCGGCATCAAGACGTACCCGATGAACTGGCCCATCGGCTCCGGCAAGGAGTTTCAGGGCGTGTACGACCGCGAACGCCGCGAAATCCTCGCCTTCCGCGCCCTCGACGATCTGGCGAACGGCCAGCGCGAGGTGCCGGTCATCGAGGCCGACCTCTCCGACCCCGGCCTGTCGGAGCTCATCGGCCAGAGCCACTACGAGACGCTCTGCGACGACGTGGAGCTGCTCGACGGGGCGGGCTATGAGTTCGACTGGGAGGCAGTGCGCCATGGCCGTCTCTCGCCCGTGTTCTTCGGCTCCGCGCTGACGAACTTCGGCGTCGAGCCGTTCCTCAAGGAATTCCTCCGCCTGACGCCGCCGCCTCTGCCGCGCGAGGCCGACACCGGCGAGATCGATCCCTTCCGCCCCGATTTTTCCGCCTTCGTCTTCAAGATTCAGGCGAACATGAACCGCGCCCACCGCGACCGCATCGCCTTCATGCGCATCTGCTCCGGCCGCTTTGAGAAGGGCATGGAGGTCTACCACGTCCAAGGCGGCAAGAAGATCAAGCTCGCCCAGCCGCAGCAGCTCATGGCGCAGGAGCGCGAGATCATCGACGAGGCTTACGCGGGCGACGTCATCGGCGTCTTCGACCCCGGCATCTTCTCCATCGGCGACACGCTCTGCACCGGCGCGGAGAAATTCCAGTTCGGCGGCATCCCGACGTTCGCGCCCGAGCACTTCAACCGCGTCTATCAGGTCGACACAATGAAGCGCAAGCAGTTTGTCAAGGGCATGAGCCAGATCGCCCAGGAGGGCGCGATCCAGATCTTCCAGGAACTCGGCGGCGGCATGGAGGAGGTCATCGTCGGCGTCGTCGGCACGCTGCAGTTCGACGTGCTCGAGTACCGCCTCAAGAGCGAGTACAACGTCGACATCCGCATGGAGGGCCTGCCGTACGAGTACATTCGCTGGATCGAGAACCGTGAGGAGAGCTTCGACCCCAAGAAGCTCAACCTGACCTCCGACACCCGCCGGATTCAGGATCTCAAGGGCAATTACCTGCTCATCTTCGCGAACGAGTGGAGCATCCGCTGGGCGGAGGAGCACAACCCTGACCTGAGGCTCGCCGAGTTCGGCAGATGGTAAGCCCGTTCCCGTATTCGTCCGACAACAAGCGCTACCACACGCTTTCCTATCATCTCAAGGAGCTGTTTCCGGGGCGGCGCGTCGGCAAGGCCGCCGTCGACGCGGGCTTTTCCTGCCCGAACCTCGACGGGACGCGCGGTACGGGCGGCTGCTCCTACTGCCGCTCCGGCGGCACGGAGTTCGCGGGAAGCAGCGCACTTCCCGTGCGGGAGCAGGTGAAGCGGGAGCTTCTGCGCATCCGCCGCAAATGGCCGGACGCCGGAGCGGTGGCGTATTTTCAGTCGCACACGAACACCTACGCGCCCGCCGCCCGTCTGCGGGCGCTTTTTGAGGAGGCGCTCGCCGTTCCGGGCGTGTGCGGGCTGAGCGTCGCGACGCGTGCCGACTGCCTGCCGCCGGACGTGCTCGACCTGCTCGCGGAGCTGAGCCGGAGGACGTATCTCACCGTCGAGCTCGGCCTGCAGACAATCCACGACGAGACGGCGCGCCGCATCAACCGCTGCCACACCACCGGCGAGTTCCTTGCCGCCTGCCGCGCCCTGACGCAGCGCGGCGTGCGCGTCTGCGTCCACCTCATCGACGGTCTGCCCGGCGAAACGGAGGCGATGATGCTCGAGACGGCCCGCGCCGTCGGGACGCTTCGCCCCGGCGGGGTCAAACTCCACCTGCTGCACGTCCTCGAGGGGACGGCGCTCGCGCGCGTGTGGCGGCAGGGCGCATACCTGCCCCTCGGGCGGGACGAGTACATCCGCGTCGTCTGCCGCCAGCTCGAGCTGCTTCCCGCGGAGACGGTCATCGAGCGTCTGACGGGCGACGGGGCGAAGGACGTCCTGCTCGCGCCCCGCTGGAGCCGCGACAAGCTCGCCGTCCTCGGCGGGATCGACCGCTTCCTCGCCCAAAATGAGATGTGGCAGGGGA
>CASFAA010000308.1 GCA_949292505.1 uncultured Oscillospiraceae bacterium | reverse complement strand
CGCAACGGGCGCGACCGGCGACACCGGGGCGACAGGCGCGACGGGAGCCACCGGCCCCGACGGCGCAACTGGCGCTACCGGCGAAAAGGGCGATCCTGGCGCCACGGGAGCCACGGGCGCAACCGGGGCGACAGGCGCTACCGGCGCTACCGGGGCTACCGGGGCAACGGGAAGCGTGACGGTCGGTTCGGCTGTCACAAACGTCGCCACGCCGAACAGCGCCACGACCGAGGAGGTCGCGACGACGCTCAACTCCCTGCTTGACTCGCTGCGCGCCGCGGGGATTATTTCCACCTGATTTTTCACGTACAGCACGGAGCCGCGTTTCCCCAGCAACCGGGAAAACGCGGCTCTTTTCATTTAGGATGACGCTTCCCCAAGCGCGCGCCCGGGACCTTCCTCCGGGGCAAGCGCGAGGCTGGCCACGGCTGTGAAGACGCCGCCGCGGTACTCCCCGCAGTATTCCCCACCGTAGCGCTTTGTCAGGTCGGCGAGGATGCGCGTGCCCGTCCCACGGCCCTCGCGGGGCGGCGCGGGCGGCAGGGAGGGATTCTCCACCTTGACGAACAGATAATCCCCCTCTCGGCGGGAACGCACAGAGATTGCCGGGTGCTCCGCGCCGGACGCTCCGGCGGCGCGCACGGCGTTGTCGAGCAGGTTGGCAAAAAGGCTGCACAGGTGAAGCGGCTCAACCGGCAGATCGGGACAAAGCTGGAGGTCCACGGAAAGGGCGATCCCCTTCTCCCGGCACAGCCGTTCCTTCTCCGCAAGAATGGCGTTGACGACCGGGATTGGGCTATACAGGTTCTCCCGCGTCGCGTCGATCGCGCGGCTGAGATCGCCGATCATGCGGCGGGCGTCGGCTCCGGCGTCGGCCTGCAGGAGCGCCGACACGGCGGCAAGCTGGTTTTTGAAGTCGTGGCGGATGCGGGCGAGCTCCTCCTGCCGCTCCTCGACGGCACGGTAGTGCGCCTGCTCGAGCTCCATGGTATGGCGCGTCTCGCGCAGCTCCTGCTCGAGGCGCTGCCTGTCCTCAATCGACGCGAGACAGTACGTCAGCACGCCGACTGAGACGAGGCCGAGGACGACGCTCCCCGTCCAGAACCAGGAGGCGACGTCGCCCGTCGTCCCGGCGAACGTCACGCCCATGAGCGAGAGCGGGAACAGCATCGCGGACAGGTAAACCGGCGAAAAGCGGCGCAGCGTCAGAGCACGCGCGAAAAAGACGACGGCGCAGCTCGCCGCCGCGTCGATCGAGAGCGTAATGACGACGTACGGCACGGCGATTTCGACAAATTGCTCCACCGACACGTCCCGCACGCCCTCCGGCCCGAGCAGCAGCAGCGTGAACGAGGCCTCCCCGAGCATCTGACACGCGTAGAGCAGCATATTCACCGTCAGACGCTTCCAGACGCTTCCGCAAAACAGCGCAAGCGGAAAGACGAACGAGAGAATAGGAAAAAAGAGGGCGCGCACGAGGTTCGACTCCATCGAGAACACGCCCCAGATCAGCTTCGGCACATTGCCCAGCGGCACGAGCAGCGCGCACAGGACAATCACCCACACCCGCGCGCGCAGCGGAAACAGCCGCCCCATGCAGAAAAACAGCAGGCCGGCGGAAAGCGCGGGGGCGATATAGTACATCGCGAATTCCTTAAGCGGATCCATGCAGGTCTCCCCTTTTTCAGATGCTCTGCCCGACGAAGCGCAGAAACGCCTCCCGCGTCGCGGCGTAGCGGGCGCGGCTCACGGGCACGCGGGAGCCGTCCCGGAGCAGCAGGTCGGGCTGCTCGACGCGCCGCACCTGCCGCAGGTTGACGAGAAAGCTGCGATGGCAGCGGAAGAAGCCGTCCGGCAGAAGCGTCTCCATGTCGTCAAGGCGGCGGTACACCGGCAGCGTCCCGCCCGCGGTGCGGACGAGCACGGTGTGGTCCCGGCTCTCGAGGGATAGAATTTCGTCGACAAAAAGCGTGACTGCGCTGCCGCGGCTGAGAACCGTCACCGTCTCCCGGCGGCGCGCCTTCTCCGCGGCAATCTTCTCAAGATTCTGCCGGAGAAGGCGGGGATCGACCGGCTTTGTGAGAAAGCCGCTCAGATTGGAGCGGCGCAGGAAGACCTGCTGGACGAACCGGTCGCTGTAGCCCGTCACAAAAACAACGCGCGTGTCGGGGGACATGGCGTAAAGCAGCTCCGCCGCGTCCATCCCCGTGCGCCTCTGGTTCCAGTTGAGGTCAATCAGCGCGGCGTCGTACCGCGCCCCCTCCTCCACCGAGGAGAGAAAGCTTTCGATCGTATAAAAGGCTGCAACGCTCTCAATCAGGGGCAGCGTGCACAGATGCTCGCCGAGCTCCCGGAGAAAGGCGCGGTTGTCGTCGCAAATCGCGAGCCGCATGGCGCTTCCTCCTCCTTCCTGTTTTCCTATTATACAGGATTCCGGGAGCGATTGCCAGATCGGAAAAAGAAAAAGCGCGCCTTCCAGAGAACGGAAGGCGCGCAGGGGTTTGCCGGTCAGCAGGGACTGCCGTCCTCCGCGGCGGCGAAGTCGAAGGAGCGGATGCGCTCGTACTCCTCGTCGGTGATTTTGAGGATCGTCCCGTGCTTGAAGCCGTACGGGAACGAGAACTCCGCATCGGCGCGGCGGAAATTCGCCTCGCGCAGGCTGTCGGCGACGAAAGGGACGTAGCCCTGGCCCGCGCCGCGCACGCCGTAATAGTCGATGAACAGGCACCAGCGGCCGTCCTCGGTGCGCACGGCGGTCGGGGCCTCGTAGAGGCCGTTGTGGGATTCCTTCATCGCCTCGTCGAACGCTTCGACGCGCGTAAACGGGCCCGTTGGCGCGTCGCTGCTGAGCAGGATCATGCCGGAGGGATGGCTGCCGCTCTTGACAAAGAGGTAGTAGACGCCGTCCTCCTCGTACATGGCGGAATCGATGATGTCCTCCTCCTTCTCGTAGAGCTGCTCCGCGTCGCTGAAGGTGACGAAATCGCGCGTGCGGCGGCAGAAGATGCGCTTCTTCGCGTAATCGTCGTCCGCGACGGGGGACGACCAGTGCAGCAGGAAGCTGCCGTCCGGCAGCGTGAGGACGTCGGGCGCCCAGCAGCAGCCAAGGCGATCCGTGCCGACCGTCACCATGCGCTGCTCCGTCCAGTGGACGAGATCCGTGGACTCCCACAGCGCGAGATCGTGGCTGCCATGGCGGCCGATCTCGTCCCAGGAGTGATGGTACTGATCCCGCATCCCGTAGCACAGGCTCAGATCCGTCGCGAGGATGTAGAATTTGCCGTTCGCGGCGTCGCGGGTGATGGTATGATCGCGCACGCCCTTGTCGCCGTAGAGCGCCCAGAGCACGGGGCGGCCGCCGTTGACCGCCTCCCAGTGGAACGCATCGCGGCTCAGGCCGAAGTAGACCTGCTCCCCGTCGGGGGTGGCTTTTTCTCTGAAATGGACAAACAGATAAGGCATGATGCTTCTCCTTCCCTTGAGACCCGTCTATGGGCCTCTCTTTCTATTACCAGTATACCGGTTCCCCGGGGCGGGCGCAATGACAGATTCGCCTGAAAGATTGACATATCCTGCGATCGCGGCGGCGCGGTTGCATTTTGCTCCGCCGCTGTGCTACAATGAGAGCAGAATGCGCAACGGAGGGAACACCCATGAAGGCGAAGGCAGTTTTTCTGGCGGCGTGCATCGCCGTCTTTGCGGCAGCGCTCGTCTATCTCGGCATCCGCCAGGCGAGCACCGATATTTTCCGGCTGGACACGTTTCTGACGGCATTACAGCGCGCCGGGTACGAGGTCGAAACAGAGGCGGCCTCCTCCGCGCTGCTGCGCGGACGGGCGACGCGGATCGCCCTTTCCGGCAAAGAGGAGCAGAGCATCCTGCTGTACCAGTACCCGAGCGCGGAGAAGGCGGCGGCGGACGCGGCGTGCATTGACCCATCCGGCTTTTCGATCACGTTCGAGGAAGCGGACGGCGCGGGGATGACGACGCAGATCGAGTGGGCCGGCGCGCCCCATTTCTACCTTTCGCGCAACGCGATTGTACAGTACACCGGCAGCGACGAGGAGCTCCTCGGGCTGCTCGAGAGCCTGTGCGGCCCGCCGTTCGCGGGCGAGGGCAGCGGCGCAGCGCCGGACGAGTCGGAGGAGCTGACGCTCGAATAGCGCAGGGGAAAGGAGAAAAGGCATGGCGGAAAGCAGCTTGAAGACCGGCGTTCCCTCCCGCGAGGAGGCGATGGCGCTCCTGCGCGAAGCCGCGCGCGCAAATCCGGGGCCGTGGGAGGCGCACAGCCGCACGGCGTCCCTCTGCGCCGAGGCCATCGGCGAGCGCTGCGGGCTGGATCCGGACATGTGCGGCGTCCTCGGCCTGCTCCACGACATCGGGCGCGGCGGCGGAGTCTATGACCTGCGCCACGTCTGGGAAGGGTGGACAAGGATGAACGCGCTCGGCTACCCGCTGGCGGCGCGCATCTGCCTGACGCACTCGTTCCCTCTGCAGGAGCTTGACAGCTACGCGGGAAGCGTGGAGGACTGCACGGCGGAGGAGCGGGCCGTCCTCGCGCGGGAGCTCGCAGGCCTGACCTATGACCGCTACGACCGCCTGATCCAGCTCTGCGACGCGCTGGCCCTGCCGGGCAGGCCGACCATCGTGGAGAAAAGGCTGGTGGACGTCGCGCTGCGGCACGGCTTCAACGACCGCACGCTCGACAAATGGCGCGCCGTCCTGGCGCTCAAGCGCGAATTCGACGAAGCCTGCGGCGTGTCAATCTATTCCCTGCTCGGCATTTCCGTCGGGGAGTTCTGACCGCGCCGCGCGGCGGTACTCCGTGGGCGTGCAGCCCATCTGCTCGCGAAAACGGCGCGCATAATAGCTCAAATCATTAAACCCGCATGAGACAGCGATCCGGCTTACGGCCAGATCGCTGTTTTTCAGGTATTGGCAGCTTTTCTGAACGCGCACCTGCTGCAGATAGGCGAACGGCGTCTTGTGCGCGACGGCGGCAAAGCTGCGGCAGAAGTGGCTCTCGCTCATGTGCGCTGCGGCGGCGAGGCCGGCGAGCGTCAGATGGGAGGCGTATTCGCGGTCGATCAGCTCCATCACGCCGCGCAGCTCGGCGAGGCGGCCGTCCTCCCGCTGGGTGCGCTCGCCCTGCCCGCACAGCACTGCCCAGAGATGGAACAGCCGCGACTTGAGCTCGAGCTCGGCGCCCGGCCTGCCGCGCAGCTCGTACAGCCCGCGCGCGGCGCGCAGCGCCTCGGCTCCCCAGGGCGTCTCCGGCGTGCAGAGCTCTGGGAGACGCAGATCGCCGCGCAGGACGGGCGAGACGTACCGGTCGACGACGGCGTCGCTCACAAAGGAGCCGAAGATGAGCGGGGAGAAGACCGCGGCGAAGAACGCCGCGTCCCCCCGCCCGTCCGGCAGGCCGAGGTGGATACTCTTCGCGTTGACGAACGCGCCGTCCCCCTCGCGCAGGCGGCGGTTTTCGCCGTCGACGCACAAAACGCCGCTGCCGCGCGTCAGGACGAGGAACTCAAATTCCTCGTGAAAATGCGGGTAGAGATGGAACCCGCCGGATATGCTCGTCTCGTGAATCTCAAGCGGAAAATCCGGCGTGCCGTGCCGCACCGGCTCATAGATCGCCACCGGGCGTTCCTCCTTTCCTCCGCTCCCGCGGAGATAGCAATATCGTCATATTATATGGTAATATAATCCTAGCAAATCCGTCAAGACGGCAATATAATTTTACTTGAGAGATGGCGCGCGGGCGGACGGGAGCGGCGTTCCCGCGCACGGCGCGCCGCGACGGAAAGGCAAGGTGGAATTCATGGGATTTCAGATTCGGGACGACAAAATTTTCTTCGTCCGCGCGGGCGAGGCCGTCTGCCTCTCGGCCTGCGGGAAGGACTGCATCCGCTTTCAGGCGGCTCCCTCCGGGAAGCTCATCGAGCAGAACTGGACGCTGATGCCGCAGGAGGCTCCCGCGAAGGCGTGGCTGGAGGAAAAGCGCGCCGTGCTCGAGACGGGCGAAATGCGCGCCGAGCTCTACGAGAACGGCAAAACTATCTACTACCGCGGCGGCAAAAAGCTGCTCGAGGAGCTCAGCGAGCTGACGTTTGACTCGCAGTACCGCAACTGGCGCAACCGCGGCAGCGATCTCTGGACGGCGCGCGTCTCGTTCCGCGCCGTGGAGGGCGAGCACTTCTACGGCCTCGGCCACGAGCCGACCGACTGCTTCGACCTCAAGGGCTGCGCGTACGATCTGCGTCATCTGAACTCGAAGTGCTCGATTCCGTTTGTGTACTCCTCGCTCGGCTACGGCTTCCTGTGGAACCAGCCGTCGACGGGGCGCTGCGAGCTCGCGAACAACCGCACCCGCTGGACGAGCGACGCGACGCGCCAGGTCGACTATGTGGTGATCGGCGGCGAGCCGCGCCAGGTCGCCGGAACGCTCGCCGATCTGACCGGCCACGCGCCGAAAATGCCCGACTACGGCCTCGGCTTCTGGCAGTGCCGCCTGCGCTACGAGGATCAGGAGACGCTGCTCTCCGTCGCGCGCCGCTACAAGGAGCTCGGCATCCCGCTCGACGTCATCGTCATCGACTACTTCCACTGGACGGAGCAGGGCGATTACCGCTTCGACCCGAAGTATTGGCCGGATCCGAAGGCCATGACGGACGAGCTGCACAAGATGGGCGTCAAGCTCATGGTCTCCATGTGGCCGACGATCAACGAGCACAGCGAGAACTACGCCCATATGCTCGAGAACAATATGCTCATCCGCACCGTGAGCGGCTCGAACCGCGTGTTTGATTTTTACGGCCCGCAGGCCGAGATCGACGCGACGAATCCCGAGACGCGCGCCTACGTCTGGCAGCGGCTGAAGGAGAACTACATCGACAACGGCGTCGACCTGCTCTGGTTTGACGAAGCGGAGCCGGAGATCCATCCGGAGCATTTTGACAACCTGATTTTCTCCATCGGCAACGGCAGCGAGGTCGCCCTGCTGTTCCCGTACTACTACGCTCAGCTCGTCCACGACGGCATGAAGGAGATGGGCCGCGACGACGTGCTGACGCTCTCGCGCTGCGCGTATCTCGGCGCGCAGAAGTTCGGCAACCTCGTGTGGTCGGGCGACATTCCGTCCACGTTCGAGAGCCTCAGAATGCAGATAAAGTCCGGCCTCAACATGGCGATGTGCGGCGTGCCGTGGTGGACGACCGACATCGGCGGCTTCTACGGCGGCGACATCCACTCCGACTACTTCAAGGAGCTGATTGTGCGCTGGTTCCAGTTCGGCCTGTTCTGCCCGGTCATGCGCCTGCACGGCAGCCGTGACGGCCACGACAGGACGCGCGACATTCTCGAGCCGACGGGCGGCGACAACGAGATCTGGAGCTTCGGCGACCGCGACTTCGCCATCCTGCGCGATCTCATCTTCCTGCGCGAGCGCCTGCGCCCGTATGTGCGCCGCCACATGGACATCACGTCCGAGACGGGCGTGCCGATCATGCGCCCGATGTTCTTCGACTATCCGGACGACGAAACGTGCTACACCCTCGGCGAGCAGTACCTCTTCGGCGACGACATCCTGTTCGCGCCGATCGTGCGCCAGGGCCAGACGAGCCACCGCGTCTACCTGCCGAAGGGCGAGTGGATCTTCGCCCGCGACGGCAGGGAGTACGAGGGCGGCCAGTGGGTCGAGATGACGGCGGAGCTCTCCGAGTTCATCGCCTTCGTGAAGAAGGGCGCGGACGTCCTCTCCGCGTTTACGGCGCAGTAAGCAGTAAGAAAATCTGAACACAAAAAACGCCCCGCTGTTTCATTCCTTTTGGGAACAGCGGGGCGATTTGCTGTTAATGATACCGGCTGTGGTAATAGCGATCGGGGAGCAGGCGCTTGCGGCCCTTGCGGCGGGTGCGGCGGTAGCGCTTGCGGCCGTAGCCTCCGCGCGGCGGGCGGCGGTTGCTCAGCAGGATGATGAGGACGATGAGAACGCCCGCGCCGATGCAGGCCCAGGAGAGAATGCCGATCCAGTTGATCTGGCTGTTGCCCTCCCCCGTTTCTCCGGCGGAAAGCAGGCCGACGCCGCTGACGTCGCCGACGCTCGGCAGCTCGAGGCGGCTCTCCGTCCTCCTCGAGGACGCGGCGCTGCTCGCCTCGCTGCTCGACTCGGCCGAGGACGCGTCGGAGGACGCACCGCTCTCCTCAGAGGAAACAGCGCTGCTCGTCTGCGGCACCTGGCTCGGCGCGGCGGGCGGCGTGCTGCTTGCCGCGGGCGGATTGCTGCTCGGAGCGGGAGGCTCACTGCTCGGGGCAGGCGGCTCGCTGCTCGGAGCGGGAGGCTCACTGCTCGGAGCGGGAGGCTCGCTGCTCGGAGCCGGGGGCTCGCTGCTCGGGGCGGGCGCCTCGCTCGAGACCGTCTCAAACGGCGGGAAGACATTCCCCTCCTCGGAGGAAACCGTCGGCAGGCGGTAGCCGGAAAAAAGCGCCGAAATCAGCACGGCGCACGCGATGCAGAATACGGGAATCAGGACGCTTGTCCTCTGCTTTCTTCTTTTCATGAAATCTCTCCTGCCGCCCCTTGAATCGGCGGCTTTTCTATGTTTGCAGCCCGTGCGTCGGGCTGAGTAAAGTCCATACAGGAATATTATAGCATATGCCGTTCACCACGGCAACTGCCAGTTTTGTCCCAAAAGCGTATGGATCAGCGTTTTTTCGTCGCCGAAGCCGATTTCCCGCGAGCGGGCGTCGACCTCGAGGAAGCCGAGGCCAAAGCCCAGCACGCAGAGCGTGGCGATGAAGGACGTGAGAAACGCCCGAAACCGTCTTCTGTTGTCGCTCATGGAGGAGTTCCTTTCTGTTTTCCTTCCGGTTTTTCTGTTATTCCGTGAGGCCGAGCAGCGTCTGCACGAGCGCCTTGCCGAACAGCTCGCCGGCATACAGGGCTTCGTCGAGGGTGCTCGCGTCTGTGCCGAACTCGACGAGGATCGAGCCGTGCGTCATGTGCTCGTTGTACTTTTTCGGGCAGAAGCTCAGCGGACGGGCCAGCGAGGGATACAGATCGCTCACGGCCTGCTGGCAGCGCAGCGCGAGGCGCAGATTATACTCCCAGTCGGGGAAGCCGAGCGTGCCGTCGTCGTCGCAGCCGGCGACGATCATGATCTGCGCGGCCTTTTTCCCGTTGACCATCACCGTCGGCTTGACGCGCGCGTCGGACGTGCCGAGGGCGTCGCGGTGGATGTCGATCGCGACCTGAATGCCGGGGTATTGGTCGAGGTTGCGCTGGATGGTCTCCCCGGAGCGGTCGTAGGAGCCGTTGTACGACGGGTAATCGTGGCAGGTGGTGTCGTGAACGACGCCAAAGCCCGCCGCCTCGAGCTCCGCGGCGATTTTCTCCCCGACGGCGACGACGTTGCGGCTGTTGTCCTGCGTTCTCGTGTCGCCCTGGTACGCCTCCGTCGTGTGCGTGTGGTAGAGCAGAATCTCGACGCTGCCGTCGCGCTTGAGGCTGACGTCCGGCTCCTCGGCGAGCACCGCGCCGACGTCGATGTCGTGGTATACGTTCGTATTCTTGACCCAGAGGTTGCCGTACTGAATGCCCGTGTTGGAGATCGTCCGCTCCTCGATGCCGTTCGCGAAGGTGGTCTCGACGGGGCCGTTCTGCCAAAAAAGCCCGGCCTCGACGCTCGGCGCGGCGGAGGACGTTTCCGGCAGGGCGGCGGAGGACGCCGGCGCCGCGGAGGAAACCTCCGGCAGAGAGGAGGAGACCGGCGCGGCGGAGGAGGCCTCCGGCAGGGAGGAAAGACTTTCGGACGGGGACTGCGCGTCCTCCCAGAAGGCTTCGCCCCCGCGCACGGCGGCGAGCGCGCCGTCCGGGAGAATGAAGCCCGCGGCGGCGACGGCTAGCTCCCCCTGATTCACGGCGGGCAGGGTATGCGAAAGGCAGAACACGCCGGCCGCGCCGAGCATGAGGCAGAGCGCCGCCGCGCAGAACAGCCTGACGTCTCTCCCCCGGTTCTCCATGCGCCGCTCCCCTTTCCGCCCAGAAAATCATTTACCCTCCATCCTATGCGGGAAAACGCGCCGTCATACCGTCAGACGCCAGAAATCCTCCTGTGAGAGCGAGGGATTCAGCGCGCGGTTGACGGCCATCGCGAGGACGCGCGACGCCCGCTCGACGAGGAGGTCGATCTCGCGCGGGGTGACGATCATCGCGCCGGTTTTGCCGTCCGAAGCCATTCCCGCCAGATGCGAGACCTCCGCGACCGTCGGGACGCCGAGGGCGGCAACGGGCACGCCGAGCGTCTCCGCGCTGAGGCCGGGACGGCGGTTGCCGACGCCCTCGCCCGGGGAGATGCCGGCGTCGGTGAGCTGCACCGTCCGGCCGAGGCGGGAGGCGCTTCGCGCCGCGAGGGCGTCCGCCGCGACGACGGCGGCGGGATGCAGGGCGGACACGAGCGCCGCCACAGCCT
>CASFAA010000307.1 GCA_949292505.1 uncultured Oscillospiraceae bacterium | reverse complement strand
CTTTCCGTCGACAACCGCCTCGCGGCGGACCTTGATCTTCGCGTGCAGACCGATGATCTTCGCGTCGTACGCCATAATGGCCTCGTCGAAATCGCGGAAGATCTTGCCCTCGCCGGGCTCGCCGTCCTTGTCAAGGGTGAGGTAGTACGAGCCGAGCACCATGTCCTGCGTCGGAACCGTGACCGGGCGTCCGTCGGAGGGCTTGAGCAGGTTGCCCGCGGCCAGCATCAGGAAGCGGGCCTCGGCCTGCGCCTCAGCGGACAGCGGCACATGGACGGCCATCTGGTCGCCGTCGAAGTCGGCGTTGTACGCCGTACAGGCCAGCGGATGGAGCTTGAGCGCGCGTCCCTCGACGAGGACGGGCTCAAACGCCTGAATGCCGAGGCGGTGCAGCGTCGGCGCGCGGTTCAGGAGCACCGGGTGGTTCTTGATGACGATTTCGAGCGCGTCCCAGACCTCGGGCTTCGTGCGCTCGACGGCCTTTCTCGCGGCCTTGATGTTGCCCGCGAGACCCGTCTCCACCAGACGCTTCATCACGAAGGGCTTAAAGAGCTCGAGAGCCATCTCCTTCGGGAGACCGCACTGGTACATCTGAAGCTCAGGGCCGACGACGATAACGGAACGGCCGGAGTAGTCAACACGCTTGCCAAGCAGGTTCTGACGGAAACGCCCCTGCTTTCCCTTGAGCATATCGGACAGGGACTTCAGAGGACGGTTGTTCGGGCCGGTAACAGGACGGCCGCGGCGGCCATTGTCAATCAGAGCATCGACAGCCTCCTGCAGCATTCTCTTTTCATTGCGCACAATGATATCCGGCGCGCCGAGCTCGAGCAGCCTCTTGAGGCGGTTGTTTCTGTTGATCACGCGGCGGTACAGGTCGTTGAGGTCGGAGGTCGCAAAGCGGCCGCCGTCGAGCTGCACCATCGGGCGGATGTCCGGCGGAATGACCGGCACGACGTCGAGAATCATCCACTCAGGGCGGTTACCGGAGAGGCGGAAGGATTCGACAACCTCGAGGCGCTTGAGAATGCGCACACGCTTCTGGCCGGAGGAGTTGCGCAGCTCCGTCTTGAGATCCTCGGAGAGCTGCTCGAGGTCAATCTCCTCGAGGAGCTTCTTGATGGCCTCGGCGCCCATCGCGGCGTCGAAATCATCCTCATATTTCTCGCGCAGATCGCGGTACTCCTTCTCCGTGAGGATCTGCTTCTTGGAGAGCTCACGGACGGTGCCCGGATCGGTCACGATGTACATCGCAAAATAGAGAACTTTCTCGAGCATTCTCGGGGAAACGTCGAGCATCAGGCCGATGCGGGACGGAATGCCCTTGAAGTACCAGATATGGGACACGGGAGCGGCCAGCTCAATGTGGCCCATGCGCTCGCGGCGAACCTTCGCGCGGGTGACCTCGACGCCGCAGCGGTCGCAGATCTTGCCCTTGTAGCGGATGCGCTTGTACTTGCCGCAATGGCACTCCCAGTCCTTCTGAGGCCCGAAGATTCTCTCGCAGAACAGGCCGTCGCGCTCCGGCTTCAGGGTGCGGTAGTTGATGGTCTCCGGCTTCTTGACCTCGCCGTGCGACCACTCGCGAATTTTATCCGGGGAAGCCAGCCCGATCTTGATCGATTCAAAAACGTTAAATTCCATCCTTGTTCCTCCCTCTTAAAATTCGTCGCCTTCGTCGCCCAAATCAAAGGGATCCTCGTCGTCGAGCTCGCCCTCGCCGAACATATCGTCGTCGTCTCTCGTGTAGTCGTCGTCCTCGGGCTCATCGACGGAGTAGCCGTCCATGTCGTCCGCAACGTTCTGTTCGGGGAAGAGATCGTCGGAGGGAGTGAAGCCGATGTCGTCATCGTCATCAAAGTTCTGCTTGAGGTCGATTTCCTCGTTGTTCTTGTCAAGCACCTTGACGTCGAGGCCGAGGGACTGCAGCTCCTTGATCAGAACCTTGAAGGACTCCGGCACGCCGGGCTTCGGAATGTTCTGACCCTTCACAATGGCCTCGTAGGTCTTCACACGGCCCACGACGTCGTCGGACTTCACCGTCAGGATCTCCTGCAGGGTGTAAGCCGCGCCGTACGCCTCGAGGGCCCAGACCTCCATCTCGCCGAAGCGCTGGCCGCCGAACTGGGCCTTGCCGCCGAGAGGCTGCTGCGTGACGAGACTGTACGGGCCGGTCGAACGGGCGTGGATCTTATCGTCGACCAGGTGATGGAGCTTGAGGTAATACATATAGCCAACCGTAACCGGATTGTCGAAGTACTCGCCGGTGCGGCCGTCCTTGAGCATAATCTTGCCGTCCTCGGACATTCCCGCCATGCGGAAGCACTCGCGGATGTCCTCCTCGTGTGCGCCGTCAAAGACAGGGGTCATGACCTTCCAGCCGAGCGCCTTCGCGGCCATGCCGAGGTGTACCTCGAGAACCTGTCCGATATTCATACGGGACGGAACGCCCAGAGGATTGAGGACGATGTCGAGCGGTGTGCCGTCGGGCAGGAAGGGCATATCCTCGACGGGCAGAATGCGGGATACAACGCCCTTGTTGCCGTGGCGGCCGGCCATCTTATCGCCGACGGAGATCTTTCTCTTCTGGGCGATATAGCAGCGAACCACTTTGTTGACGCCGGGGCTCAGCTCGTTGTTGCTGTTCTCGCGGGTGAAGACCTTGACGTCCACCACGATGCCGTACTCGCCGTGCGGGACGCGCAGGGAGGTATCGCGCACCTCGCGGGCCTTCTCGCCAAAGCTGGCGCGCAGGAGGCGCTCCTCCGCGGTGAGCTCGGTCTCGCCCTTCGGGGTGACCTTGCCGACGAGAATATCGCCGGCGCGCACCTCGGCGCCGACGCGGATGATACCTTCCTCGTCGAGGTCGCGGAGCAGATCCTCATTGACGTTCGGGATATCGCGCGTGATCTCCTCCGGCCCGAGCTTCGTATCTCTGGCCTCGAGCTCGTACTCCTCGATGTGGATGGAGGTGTACACGTCGTCGCGAACGATCTTTTCGCTGATCAGAACGGCGTCCTCGTAGTTGTAGCCCTCCCACGTCATGAAGCCGATGAGAGCATTCTTGCCGAGGCTGATCTCGCCGTCCTTCGTGGCAGGACCGTCGGCGATGACGTCGCCCGCCTGAATCTTCTGGTTGACGTCCACGACAGGGATCTGGTTGATGCAGGTGCCCTGGTTGGAACGTATGAACTTCGTAATATGGTAGACGTCGGTCTCGCCGTCCTCACGGGTGACGCGCACCTCGTCCGCGCTGACGCTGCGGACAACGCCGGCGTGCTTTGCGATGACGCAGACGCCGGAGTCGACGCCGGCCTTGTACTCCATACCGGTGCCAACGATCGGCGACTCGGTCTTGAGGAGCGGAACAGCCTGGCGCTGCATGTTGGAGCCCATCAGGGCGCGGTTGGCGTCGTCGTTCTCGAGGAACGGAATCATCGCCGTCGCGACGGAGACGACCATTCTCGGGGAGACGTCCATAAAGTCGGCTTTCTCGCGCTCGACCTCGACGAAGCTGTCGCGGTGGCGGCCGTTGACCTTCGCGTGCAGGAAACGGCCCTCTTCGTCGAGCGGTTCGTTCGCCTGCGCGACAATGTACTCGTCCTCCATGTCGGCCGTCATGTAAACGACCTCGCGCGTCACAATGCCGGTCTCATGATCGACACGGCGGAACGGCGCCTCGACGAAGCCGTACTCGTTGATGCGGGCGAAGGTGGCGAGATAGGAAATCAGACCGATGTTCGGGCCTTCAGGGGTCTCGATCGGGCACATACGGCCGTAATGACTGTAGTGAACGTCGCGGACCTCGAATCCGGCGCGGTCACGCGACAGACCGCCGGGGCCCAGAGCGGACAGGCGGCGCTTGTGCGTAAGCTCGGCGAGCGGGTTCGTCTGATCCATGAACTGCGACAGCGGCGAGGAGCCGAAAAACTCCTTGATGGCCGCCACGACAGGACGGATGTTGATGAGGGAATGAGGCGTCAGGGCGTCGAGATCCTGCGCCTGGAGCGTCATGCGCTCGCGGATCACGCGCTCGAGGCGGGAGAAGCCGATACGGAACTGGTTCTGCAGCAGCTCGCCGACGGAGCGGATGCGGCGGTTGCCGAGGTGGTCGATGTCGTCGAGGTTGCCGAGGCCGACCGCCAGGCAGTTCATGTAGTTGATGGACGAGAAAATATCGTCAATGATGATGTGCTTCGGAACAAGCTCGTCCATACGCGCGGCGATGGCTTCCTTGAGTTCCTCATCGCTCGAACAGGACTCGAGAATCTCCGCCAGAACGCTGAAGCGGACGCGCTCGTTGACGCCGCACTCCTTGCGCGCGTCAAAATTGAGGAACTTGTTGATCTCCACCATGCCGTTGGAAATCACCTTGACCTCACGGTCGCCGACGGTGACGAACGCGACCGTCACGCCGGCGTCGTCGATCTCTGCGGCTTTCGCGTGGGAAACCATCTCCCCCGCCTCGGCCATCAGCTCGCCGGTGAGCGGGTTGACGATCGGCTGAGAAAGGCGCTGGCCGACGATGCGGCCCGCGAGATTCAGCTTCTTATTATACTTGTAGCGGCCCACGCGGGACAGATCATACCGGCGGGCGTCGAAGAACAGGCCGTTGATGTGAGACTGCGCGCTCTCAATCGTGGGAGGCTCGCTCGGACGCAGTTTGCGATAGACCTCGAAGAGAGCCTCCTCCGTGGTCTTGCAGGGATCCTTCTCGATGGTGGCGCGGATTCTGTCGTCCTCGCCGAAGTAATCGTAGATCTCGCTGTCCGTCCCGAGGCCGAGGGCGCGGATGAAAACGGTAATCGGGATCTTGCGGTTCTTGTCGATGCGGACATAGAAAACATCGTTCGCGTCGTTCTCGTACTCAAGCCAGGCGCCGCGGTTCGGGATAACCGTGGAGCTGAACAGCTCCTTGCCCGTCTTGTCATAGTCCATCTTATAATAGACGCCGGGAGAGCGAACGAGCTGGGAGACAATGACGCGCTCGGCGCCGTTGATCACGAAGGTGCCGCTTTCCGTCATAAGCGGGAAGTCGCCCATGAAGACCTCGGACTCCTTGATCTCTCCGCTTTCCTTATTGAGCAGCCTGGCGGTGACGCGGAGGGCAGCAGCGTAGGTGGCGTCCCGTTCCTTGCATTCCTCTACGCTGTAGTTCGGCTTGTCGACGTCGAGCTTGTAGTCGACAAAGTCGAGCACGAGATTGCCCGTGTAGTCTGTAATACCGGAGACATCTCTGAAGACTTCCTTCAGGCCACTGTCAAGGAACCAGGCGTAGGAATTCTTCTGCACCTCGATCAGATTCGGCATTCCAAGAACTTCGTCAATTCTGGCAAAGCTCATGCGGGTGTTCCTGCCGACCTGCACCGGTTTGACATTCACCATTGGCTCAATCACTCCATTCATATATTTACCGCTGGGCATAAAAAAGCACAAAATTTCCCTGCATCCTCATGTTGTTTCAGAGCAGCTTCCCGACCCTCTTGCCTTTTTCATCAAACTGTGCTAAAATAGGAAAAAGGATTTTTGCGTATATCTGTCCATGATGATGCAGTATATAATTGTATAACAACATTTTGTTTTTGTCAAGGAAAAACCCGCTAAATTCTGACAAGGGTTTTTCCTCTTCTTTTCATCGAATTTGACCGAACCCTTGGGAGGGGTGACATATGAAGAAAAAGCAGGGCGTCCGGGGGCGAATGTGCGCCGCCGCGGCGCTTCTTTTGATCGTCTGCCTCCTTGCCTCCTGCGCCGCCGCGCCGAAGAGCCGAAGGCTCGGCTTCGGGGATGTGCTCCCGCTGCTCGGCGCGGACAGGGAGACTGTCTGGGAAAAGCTCGACTTCGGGCCGGAGAAAATTGAGCCCTTCACCGGAGACGGGACGGAGGAATACGTCTTCGAGCAGGAGGTCGGCGGAAGCGGCTGCACCGTCAGCCTGTTCTTCTCCCACGACGTCCTCGCAGGCTTTCAGTACGTCTTTCCCGACGCGGAGACGGTTTTCTCCTACGCAAAGCAAATCCGGCAGGCGCTCGGAGAAGATTTCGGTGAACCGGCAACGCAGCCGATCGACAGCGAGGTCCAGCACCGCTTCGACAGCGTCGGAGATGCGGGCGGTCTCTCCCCTCTTGAGCTCTATTACGAAGACTGGACGCCGGAAACGGACGGAAAACAGATGGAGAAAATGCTCGGCGGCGAGGCCGTCAAGCGGATTGACGTGCGTTTTTCCGTCTATATGCTGGAAAGCGGCGGAATTATCTCGGTGCGGTACAGCCCCATCCCGGCGGAGGCGGCATCTGCACCGTAAGCAAACGGCAGAAAACCGGAAGCTCCCGACGCCGTCGGGAGCTTCTCTTTTTCGACACGGGAAAAGGAGCCTGCACGCAGGCTCCTTTTTATGTAAGAACAGGCAAATGGCGGTCTGCCTTTCTGTCAGGATTCGATTTCGGCAGAGTCCTTTTTCCCGGGGAAACAGATAGCCTCAAAGCTGTACGCGTCGAGGCTCTCCCGCACCGTTTTCGATATTTTCGCGTAGATGGGAGAAATGCGGCACGTCGCCGTCCGAGGGCAGGCCCCCTCGTCGCGCTGGCAGCGGCTGAACACATAAGGCCCCTCCACTGCCTCCAGAACGTGCCGGAGCGTAATTTCCGAGGCGGGCCTCGCCAGGCAATAGCCGCCGCGCGCTCCCTTGTAGGAAACGACCAGCCCCTCCTGCACGAGCTTGCGCAGGATTTTGAGCGAAAAACGGAGCGGAACGTCCGTCTGCTCGGAAATGGAGGAGGCGTCACAGCGTTTCCCCTGCAGCGTCAGGCATTCCACAATCCGCACAGCGTAATCGGCCTCCAGCGTCATGCGCATGACGTTTCCCCCTTTCTCTCAGGGAAGCTCAGTCCATGAAATCCTTGAGCTTCTTGCTTCTGCTCGGATGGCGGAGCTTGCGCAGCGCCTTCGCTTCAATCTGGCGGATTCTCTCTCTCGTGACGTTGAACTCCTTGCCGACCTCCTCCAGCGTGCGGGAGCGGCCGTCCGTAAGGCCGTAGCGAAGGCGGAGCACTCGCTCCTCGCGGGGCGTCAGCGTGTCGAGCACGTCGGAGAGCTGCTCCTTGAGGAGCGTGTGGGAGGCGGCGTCCTGCGGGGCGGGCGCGTCGTCGTCGGGGATGAAGTCGCCGAGGTGACTGTCCTCCTCCTCGCCGATCGGCGTCTCGAGGGAGACGGGCTCCTGCGCGACGCGCATGATCTCGCGCACCTTATCAACCGGCATATCAAGCTCCTCGGAGATCTCGTCTGCCGTCGGCTCATGACCGTTCGTGTGCAGCAGCTGGCTCGAAACCTTCTTGACCTTGTTGATCGTCTCGACCATATGCACCGGGATGCGGATGGTTCTCGCCTGGTCGGCGATGGCTCTTGTGATGGCCTGGCGAATCCACCAGGTCGCATACGTCGAGAACTTGAAGCCCTTGGTATAGTCAAACTTCTCGACAGCCTTGATGAGGCCGAGATTGCCCTCCTGAATCAGATCGAGGAACTGCATCCCGCGGCCGAGATAGCGCTTCGCGATACTGACCACCAGACGCAGGTTCGCCTCGGAGAGGCGCTTCTTCGCCGCCTCGTCGCCGCTCGAGATGCGGATGGCGAGATCGATCTCCTCCTCCGGCGTCAGGAGCGGGACGCGGCCAATCTCCTTGAGATACACCTTGACCGGGTCGTCGATGGCGATACCGTCAGTGTTCAGGGCGTTCTCGAGATCCTCGCCGTCCTCGTCCTGCGTCAGGAAGCCGATGTCGTCGAGCGGCGTATCCTCCAGACTGTTCTCCACGATCTCGACGCCCTGCGCCTCGAGCGTGTCATAAAACTTCTCGAGCTGCTCAGGCTCAAAATCAAGCTCTCCGATCGCGTCGAGAATCTCGTTCGTCGAGAGCTGGCCCTTGGCTTTGCCCTGCTCGATCAATTCACGGATCACTGTCTTCTTATCCGGTGCTCCCATTTGCGTAATCCCCCTGATCCTATTTTTTCTGGTTCCGAAGCGACTCGAGATAGCTGAGCAGCTCCTGCGGCTGAGATTCTGCCGCGGTCTGCCTGGCCCTGAGAGCCGCCCGCTCTGATTTCAGTACCTGGATATATTCTCTGACGTCCCGCTCGGAGGCGGGAACGTCGTGATAGCGCGCCATCATGCGTGCGACGGAGGAGAGTTCGTCCTCCGAAAGGTCGGCGGAAACAGCCGACAGGGAAAGCTCTGCGCCCGACGAAAGCTTTTTCGCCAGCGTCTGAAAAACACGCCGGTTAAACGCGGTGACAAAATCGTCCGGCGTGAGAAGATCGGCGGCAAGCTGCGCGAGCTCCGGATAGCGGAGCATCGCCGAGAGAAGCGCCTCCTCCGCGGTAGCCGCACGCAGATTGGAGGGTTTGTCAGGGTTGACCCTGTCCTGCAGCCCGACAGCCTCCCGCTGGTACTCGCGGAACTCTTTCTTTTTCTCCTCGCTGCGCCGCTTCTTTGCAATGCTGTCAGCCTGGCGAAGAATTGCAGAGCGGTCGACGCCCGTCTCCTCGGCGAGCCTGCCGGCATAGACTTCCTGCTCAATCCTGTTCTGCAGGCCGGCGATCAGCTCCGCCGCGCCGGTAAGGAACGCCACGCGCTCCGCGGGCTCGTCGAGCGGATGCGCCTGCCGGAGCTTCTGCAGGCGATACTCGACGTCGTTCCCCGTCGAGTCGAGCAGGCTTTTAAAGCGGGCATATCCCTGGTCTCCGTAGGAACGAATGAACTCGTCGGGGTCTTTGCCGTTCGGGATAGCAAGGACTTTGACGGCCAGGCCCGCCGCGCGCAGCATTGGAATCGCGCGGGCCGTTGCGTTCTGGCCGGCCTCGTCCGCGTCGTAGCACAGGACGACTTCCTTGGCGTACCGCGCCATCAGCCGGGCCTGCTC
Organism: uncultured Oscillospiraceae bacterium; assembly: GCA_949292505.1. Lineage (GTDB taxonomy): Bacteria > Bacillota > Clostridia > Oscillospirales > Acutalibacteraceae > Caccousia. The sequence goes on along the minus strand of CASFAA010000307.1, from coordinate 13,378 downwards.
GTCTGTCAGGGAGGTGCCGAGCGTCGCCACCGCCGTGGGAAAGCCTGCCTGATGCAGGGAAATGACGTCCATGTAACCCTCCGCGAGAATGAGGCGGTCCGCCTGCTCGTTCTTCGCGAAGTTCAGAGCAAACAGGCTGCCGCTCTTGTGAAAAACGAGGGTATCGGAAGTATTGAGATATTTCGGCTTGCCGTCCCCGAGGAGGCGGCCTCCGAACGCAATCACGTTCCCGCGCAGATCGATAATCGGAAACATGACGCGGTTGAAGAAGCGGTCCACCGCACCGCCGTTCCTCCCCCGAAATGCGACGTTTGCGCGGATAGCCTCCTCGTCGGTGAAGCCTTTCTTCCTGAGATGGTTAACAAGCGCAAACCGGCCCGGCGGCGCAAAGCCGAGACCGAAATGGCGGATGGTCTTCAGCGTCAGGGCGCGCCCGCGCAGATACTCCATGCCCTCCCGCCCCACGTCCGAATTGAGTGCGGCATGGTAATAGCGGGCAGTCTCGCGGTTAAGCTCGAGCATCCGCCTGCGCTGGGCAGCCATCCCGTCGTCGGCACGGTTTTCCGGCATCTGCATCCCCGCACGGTCCGCCAGAAAACGGACGGCCTCAAGATAATCGAGATTCTCGATCTTCTTGACAAACGAAATGACGTCCCCTCCCACATGACAGCCGAAGCAGTAAAAGGAGCCGTTGTCGGGATAAACGTTGAACGACGGCGTCTTTTCCCCGTGAAACGGACACAGGCCCACAAGATTCCGCCCCGCGCGGCGCAGCGTGACATAGGAGGAAACAATATCGACAATATCACTGCGGAGCTTAAGCTCCTGCAAAAATGAATCCGGAAACGGCATCCTGAATTCCTCCCTTCTGACAGCTTCACAGGCGGCGCTACATCATGGAAATCAGGTTCCACGACTTGGGAATGAAGATGGTGCTGAACAGGCTGACGGCATAATGATCCGTCATACCTGCGATGTAATCGCACGCCGCGCGCTCATATCCCTCCTCTTCGGCGATGCGCCGCATATCCTCAGGGAGATGCTTCGGATTGCAGAGATACCGGTACAGCGTTTCTATGAGCCCCGGCACCTTCTTTTCTTCCTTTTTCGCGCGGGGATTGAGGTATACTGATTCGTACATAAAGTCGTGCAGGCGATCAAACGCCTGCTGTGTCGCTTCATCAAGGAAAATTCCCCGCTCGGAGCTGTTTTTCACAGCGGATAAGACGAGCGTATCGATGCGCTTCGATTTCGTCGGGCCGAGCGCCCGGATAATGTCGGCGGGCACGTCTTCCTCAGAGAGCACGCCGGCGCGCTCCGCGTCCTCAATGTCGTGGTTGATATATGCGATGCGGTCGGCGAGACGCACGACGCGCCCCTCGAGCGTTTCCGCCTCCGTCCCGCGCGTGTGGCACAGGATGCCGTTGCGCACTTCCCAGGTCAGGTTAAGCCCCTGCCCGTCCTTCTCAAGGCGCTCCACAACGCGGACGCTCTGCTCGTAATGGCGGAAGCCGCCCGGGACGAGCTCGTTGAGCGAGCGCTCTCCCGCATGGCCGAAGGGCGTGTGGCCGAGATCGTGTCCAAGCGCGATGGCCTCCGTCAAATCCTCGTTGAGCATCAGGGCGCGGGCGATGGTGCGCGCAATCTGCGATACCTCGAGCGTGTGCGTCAGACGGGTTCGGTAGTGATCCCCCTCAGGGGACAGGAAAACCTGCGTCTTGTGCTTGAGCCGGCGGAAGGATTTGCAGTGAATGATGCGGTCGCGGTCGCGCTGGTAGGGCGTGCGCAGCTCGCTCTCCTCCTCAGGGCGATCCCTTCCTCTCGTGCGCGAGGACAATGCGGCGAACGGGGCGAGATTTTTCGCCTCCGCCTCCTGAATCCGTTCCATCACCGTCATGGACGGCAGCCCTCCTTTCCTCGGAAGACCGGCGAAACCGGTATGAAAATGGCTTTCATATTAGTTATACGCAGATTTTTCGGATTTTCCTTTTTTCATCGAAGAAAAAAGTCAGGAACACGCAAAATAGCGCTCCTCCCCCGCCTCGACGGAGCACTCCCCGCAGGTCGCGTCGGCGAGCGCCGTGCGCAGCGCCGGAAGGGCGTCCGGGACAATGTGGAAGGAGAGCGTCACGCCCTCGCCGAACTGGGTGTCGTCGAGAACGCCGCCGTGCTCCGGGACAAGAGCGGCCACCCTCCCGTACTGGCTGTAGGAGCACGCGATCGAAGCAATCGCGCACGGCCTCATGGTGACGACGCCGGCTTCCTCAAGCGCGATGGACACGGAATGAGAATACGCGCGGACGAGTCCGCCGGCGCCGAGCAGAATTCCTCCGAAATATCGCGTGACCACAGCCGCCACGTCGGTGACGCCGGATTTCCGCAGGACGTCAAGCGTTGGGATTCCGGCAGTCCCCTGCGGCTCGCCGTCGTCGGAATAACGCTGCACGCCCCCGACGCGCACGCAGTACGCGTACACGTTATGAGAGGCGTTCCAGTGCTTTGAGCGCATTTCAGCGAGGAAGGCGAGCGCCTCCTCCTCCGAGGAGACCGGGCGGACGTGCCCGATGAACCGAGAACGCTTCTCGACAAATTCGACGTCTGCCGGTTTGAGTATGGTTTTGTACGCCTCCATGCAATCGTCCTCCGTAAAAAACATAGGCGGCGCACTCATGCGCCGCCTATGCAAATCCTGAAAGAGAAGACATTACTTATCCAAGCCGTAGCGCTTCTTGAACATATCGACGCGCCCGCTGGTATCGACGAGCTTCTGCTTACCCGTGAAGAACGGATGGCACTTGGAGCAAATTTCAACGTGAATGTCCTTCTTGGTGGACCGGGTCTTAATCACATTCCCGCAAGCGCAGGTAATAGTCGTCTCCTCATACTGGGGATGAATCTTTTCCTTCATTCGTTGTCACCTCTTTCACGATATACTGCGACTTAACATTTGGATTCTATCACACTGTGTGTCAAAAAGCAAGTAGAAATCTGTAATTTCCGAAAAAAGATCGCTTTTCGGCACTTTTACAGTATTTTTAGTTCTGCGGCCTGCGCGGCTTATACATCCACGGCAGGTTCTTCCAGAGGCGGATGCGCTTCTTCAGCTCGAAGGGCGTGGCGGGACCGCATTTGAGAAAGCGGCGGTATCCGCTTACCTTGATCATGCCCTGCACGGCGCCGTAGCCGTTGCCCTCCCGAAGGAGAAGGTCGACGCACCACATAAGCGCCTGAGGCAGACGGCGCTCCCGGAGCAGCACGCTCACGCGCCGATCCCCGGGCAGGCGGCTCTCAATGTACTCCATCGCCCGCATCAGAGCCTCCATCCGCTGAAAGACGGCCGCCCCGACCGCCTTCTGCGGGCCGCGGCGCAGCTCATACGTCGTATCCCGCCTGAGGGGAACATTAACGCGCACCGCGCATTCCGCAGCGCAGAAGCACCGCAGGAGAAACTCCTCCGCGTACCCAAACTCGCACGAATCCGCAAACGAGATACGGCGCTGCTCCAGAAAACCGCGGCGGATCAAAATGGCGGAAATATCGACAATGAGTTTGTCCTCGAGAATGCCCTGCAGGCACGCGGAGCCGGGCATTGCCGTCCCTTCCTTCCCAAAGGGCTCCCCGGCGGTACCGAACACAATATCCGCCCCAGCCGGCAATGCGGCCTCGCAGTACGGCTCAAGCAGTCCGCTGTAAAGGCGGCGCGCGAACACAAAGGAGAGATACGTTCCCCCGGCGCGCACAAGCGCCGTGTTGAGCGCACGGGCGACCGTTCCTTCGCCGCTCTGGATGACGGAGCCGACAAGGCCGAGCTCTTTCATGACCCGCAGCGCCTCCCACACAGTCTTATCGCTCGAACCCATATCCACCACAAGGAACTCCGCCTCAAGGCTTTGCATCTGCTCCGCCGTCTGGCGAAGAATGGAGCCAACCTCGCGTTCGAGATTTTTGACGGGGAATATCACAGAGAGGGTAAAGGAATCCATGACGTGTCAACAGCTCCTTTCCGGAGAGACCGGAGTCCGCCTTACTTCTGCGGCGCGCTGACCGGCGCGGTGCGCGTGACGGTCAGCTCCGTGGCGTGATGCGCCGTCCCCTTTGTGACGGTGATGTGCAGATCTTCGAAATCGAAGCTGTCGCCGACAGCGGGGATTTTCTCGAGCTTCTCCATGACCCAGCCGTTGACCGTCACACAGTCGAAATCGTCGTCGGACGCCTGGACGTCGAGAAAGTCAAACATCTCGTCGAGCGCGGCACGGCAGTCAATCTTGTAGGTAGTATCGTTGATTTTCTGGAAATAATTCACGACGATGTCGTGCTCGTCCCAAATATCGCCGACAAGCTCCTCGATGACGTCCTCCATCGTGACGATGCCCTCCGTGCCGCCGAATTCGTCGACGACGACGGCGATGTGCACCTTGTAATGCTGAAGCATCCGCAGCAGGTCGGACACCTTGACGGTACCGCTGATGTAGAGAGGCTTTGTCTGAATCTCCTCAATCGTGGTCTTCCCCTGCTGCAGCGCGCAGAAGTAGTCCTTCTCGTGGATGATGCCAATGATGTTGTCGATGGAATCCTCGTAGACGGGCAGACGGGAATACGGGTTCTCCTCGAAGATCTTCGCGATCTCCTCAAACGGCGTATCCTTGTCGACGCCGACAAGATCGACGCGGGGCGTCAGGATTTCCTTCGTGTCCACATCGTCGAACTCAATGGCGGAACGAATCAGCTCGCCGTTCTCCTCGTCGATGCCGCCCTCGCTCTGCGCTTCGTCGACGATGGTGATGAGCTCCTCCTGCGTCATCTTATTGTCTGTCTTTTTCTTGAAAACCAGGCTCAGCAGCTTGCGCCACTGCATGAAAATGAAGTTGATGGGCGTCAGAATCCACATCAGGAACTTGAGTATCGGGGCAGAAAAGCGGGCAAACCCCTCCGGGTTTTCCTTTGCAAGGCACTTGGGGGAAATCTCGCCGAAAATCAGAACGACTATCGTCATGACCGCGGTGGAAATGGAAGCGCCAAGCTCCTGATCCATCAGGAGGGAAGCGAACATCAGCGTCGCCATGGAAGCGGAGGCAATATTCACGATGTTGTTGCCGATGAGAATGGTCGTCAGCATCTTATCGTAGTTATCGGACACGCGGAGAATCAGAGCCGCTCTGGCGTCTCCGTTTTCTGCCTGCGTTTTCATGCAGATGCGGTTGATGGTGGTGAACGCCGTTTCCGAGGCAGAGAAAAAGCCGGAAAACACAATGCAGATCAGAATACCGATTAGGTAGCCGATGATCGACAGGTCGCCCATACAGTAAATCAAACTCCTTGCTTTAAAAGATTGCTCCCGCTGCCATGTGCGTCACATACGCAGTCATGCGGCAGGCCGCAGGCGAAGCGCTCCGCCTGCGGATCTGTCTTTTTCATTGTAGCAAAAGATTTTTCGCAATGCAACGTTTTTCTCGTTCCGAACGGCGCGACACGGACGCGGCACGGCGCACGCCGAAGCCGTCAGCCGCCCAAAACTGTCCCACAACCGTTTTTTCCAGCGAAAACGGCCCTCAGGCGGCTTTTTCCGCCTTTCCCTCCCGGCAATCTGCGAAACGCAGGCGTCCGGACGCCTGCCTGTCTGCGCTCGAAACGGTGCGTTCCCAAAGAATCTCAATATTTTTTCAAAAAACTCTTGATTTTCTGCTTCACCCGTGCTATGATAATGAAGCTGTTTCGCAGGAAGCATACGGGGTATTAGCTCAGCTGGGAGAGCGCCACACTGGCAGTGTGGAGGTCAGCGGTTCGATCCCGCTATGCTCCACCAATCTTCCTGAGAACAGCAATTTGGGGTATTAGCTCAGCTGGGAGAGCGCCACACTGGCAGTGTGGAGGTCAGCGGTTCGATCCCGCTATGCTCCACCAGAATCCGAACCTTCTGCGAAAGCACGAGGTTCGGATTTTTCTTTTTCTTCGTCAAAACAGCCGGGGCGCCGTCAGTTTGGACGGCGCCCCGGCTTATGTTTTCGCCTGTCAGCCTTCATTCTGAATGTTGACTCTCTCCCACCGCATCATTTCCGTAATCAGCGGCCCGTATTTCAGACCTTCCGCGGCATAGCGCAGCGCGCTGGCAAAATTGACGTCGTTGATCCCTGCCTCGGCGGGGGTTCCTCTCGCTTCCTGCAAATGCCGGCCCATCTCATCGAGAAGCGCTCGCCCCTCCGTCATCTCCCTCATTTTCTGCGCCTTCATTTCCGGACTCAGCGTATCATCAACCGAGAGAACGGAGAGAGCTTCATAGGATTCCCTGGTCAATGCCTTCTGCGTGTCGAGCTGCTTGCGAATTTCCTCCTCCATCATATCGCGGTACATACCTGGCGGCACCGAAAGCACCGTTTTATACGCCACCTCCACCGAGTGCTGAAGCGAGCAGAGATTCATGTAGCGGGTAACGTACCGAACCTCATTTTTCATGATAAGAATGATGCTCGACAGCTTATTGCCGAACTTTTTCAACTCCCCTGCAAATTCAGCGCTGTCGGCGGAGCTCGCCTCGTTCATCAAACGCTCCACCTCATCGGAAACCGGGGCATTGCCCTTATCCTTCTCCTTCTTCACGTGGGAAAAGAATTCCGGAGCAACCTTCGCCGCGGTATCGCTCAGCCGCTCGAGGAGAAGGCGGAAGTTGCCGTTCACGCTCACATCATGGTAGGGCTCGGCTCTCTGAAACTCCGCGGGAACGGAAACCTCGGCCTTGAGAGCCTCTGCCACCTTACAGTTATCAATCAGATTCGCGGCGTCCCACCGCGCAGAGGCCTGAATTTTCGCCATGGCCTCGCTGTTTTTGGAATCCGACTCCGAAATCAGGCGGTACTTTTCACAGTGCAGCCTCCACTCCAGGCCGATGGGGTCGTTCGTCCTCACGACGTATTCAGGATCGAGATTGAGAGGCTCAAGCCGATCGGAGCGGCACATCAGAACATCCTTGTACGCCATCAGGCACTCTCTCTCCACACATTGGCGGCCCGTCATGCCCAGGTTGCTGTTCCCGAGGCGCGACATCCGCGACGTCGGTTCGTGGCCGTAGATTTCCGAATATTTTCTCATGTCCCGCGCAACTTTTTTCTCACAGGCTTTTTTGCGCGCGTGCTTTGTCGCGCTCCGCTTCAGAAGCTGCGGATCGGGCGCCTCAAGAGGCTGAATGTCGTCTCGGTATTGCATGGGAACGTCCCGCGTATAGGAGACGGACTGAACCGCCTTTTGCGCAAGGGAAGGCTGAGCGGTGATCTGAGGCGCGTTGGTCGACCAGGTAAGCGACTGCAAAATGGAAGCCGTCGAGGCTGCGGCCCTCGTCGACAGGGAGGCGTTCGCGTCGGCGGGTGCGGCGGAGTTCCGCACAAGGTCCCCCTCTCGAAGGGCGACGATCTTGTCTGCAAGATCGTAATGAAGAAAAGCCTCGGAAACATCCTTTTGCTCGAAAACGGCCGCTCGGCGATTCTCTCCTTTCAGACGCTTCCGCTGCTGTTCTGGCGCGTTCGGCATACTGCTCACTCTCCTTTCTCACCGTCAGGCGTTTTCAAGGGTATAGGCGGAGGACGCTTCAAATTCCATCAAATCGTATTCGGAAATCTCCCAGCGCAGCACCGTCTCGGGCTTCTCCGCCTTGCCGAGAAGCCTTTCGGCAAGGCGGAGCGAAATCTCCGAGTCGGTGACAAACGAAACCATGGTCTCCGGCGGATAGCGCTTTGCCATCGCCGCAAGGGCGGCGCGGAGAAGGAAAAGGGGCGCCAGCTTGTCTGAGCTCCTGTTGTGGAGCCAGTCGAGGGAAAGTCCGTCGGAGGACGGAGAAAACAGCGCGCTTGCGGAAATCTTTCCGTCCTCCAGCATCACCTGGCTGACGCGCTGATCGAGCTGCGCTCTGCCGCACTGCGACGTATCTGCGGGAAAGGTGTTCCTCTGATAGGCGAAATATATGGCGCTCGGCACTTCCTCGACGGATACGGCCCCGGGCGACGGCCCCTGAAGCAAAGGAATCTGCAGCAGATTCCCGAGAGAAATCGAAAAGCCGGAGGTTCCTTCCTGCGGCCGGAACCACGGAAGCGATGAGAAAAAGGCAGAAAGCTCCGGCATATTTGCGGGAAGAACGGCGTAAAACGTCTGGGTACAGGTGGCCTGCAGCAGCGTCACACAGCGCTCCATGATGGCAGCTCCGACTCCCCTCCGACGCTGCGGCGGATCGACGGCAATCGAGAGCAGCTGCACCTGCTCGCCCTGCACCTCAAGCAGCGCGGCCCCGATCGGCGTATCGTTCTCCACGCAGCCGACAAGAAAGACAAGCTCCTCCGTCAGGCGTGGAATCAGGGCATCCGGAAGCAGAGGAAAGAAATATTCCCCCTGCTGCTTTTTGTCTACGAGATAAATCATCGCGATTCCCTCCTTGCAGCGCGAATTGGAGGCAAAGGCCCACATCCAAATCACATAATAAGTATACCGCGCTCTTGGGTTATTTTGTTTAAAACTTTTATAAAATGTCGCGTGGATTGCCATATCAAACCCCTCCCGCGCAGGCGAAGGATTCTCAGTCCACGACGTCGGAGGAGAAGGTCACGGTTGCGGCCGTCCCCACGGTGCAGTCTGCGTCGCGAAAATCGGACGACACCTGCACGACGGCGTTCGTGTCGAAGCCGAGCACCGCCCAGAGTGTGACGGCCTTGCCGGGCTCCACCTGCGTCGGCTGGGACAGGCGGTAGGACGCCGTCGCGACGCTGGACGTCATGTCCGGCGCGCCCTTGTAGCTCGTCCTGCTGTTGCCGTCCTCGTCGATGAAGAAGATGTCCCAGGAGCCGTCGAGCAGGCGCACGGCGAGGCGGCCCTCCTTTGAGGCCAGATTGCCGTAGCTCTTGCCGACGCTTACCCATTTGCCGTCGACGCAGTTCCAGATATCAATGGAAACCGAGCGAATGAGATCGGAAACCTCATAGTCAAAGAAGACAATCTCGTTGTCAATGATTTGCAGGACACCCTGCGTCTCCTCAGAAAACTCGCTCGGCTTTACGGTGATCTGCCCGCTGCTCCCCGAGCAGGACGAAAGACAGAGCGCAATCGCCAGAGCCAGCGCAAAAAGCTTCTTTTTCAACATATTTCTCCCCTTCGGATGCATTTTTTGCTGCAATTTGTTTTAGCATACCATACAGCGCAAAATATTTCAACGCTCGGACAAAAAGAACGCGGTTGTTTTGCAAAACACACGAAGCTGTGCTATAATACAGAAATAACATCCGCTGTCCGGTGCGGCCGGACGCTTCTCATCATCATCCGAAAAGGAGAACACCGCCATGTATACCGCAAGCCTGTTCGAGGCCAAAAAGGTCGTCTTTTCCCTCGAGGTTTTCCCGCCGAAAAAGGACACCTCCGTCAACGTCATCTACAACACCCTGCTCGGCCTGCGCGGCCTGCCCGCCGACTTCATCAGCGTGACGTACGGCGCGGGCGGAAGTCCGGCCCAGCGGGAGAAGACGTGCGAGATCGCGTCGCTCATCCGCAGCACCTACCACATCGAGCCTGTCGCCCACCTGACGTGCGTCAACTCCGACCGTGAGGAAATCCGGCAGACACTCGCGAAGCTCCGCGAAAACGGCATCTGCAACATCCTCGCCCTGCGCGGCGACAGGACGCCGGGCGTCGAGCCGAAGACGGATTTCCTCCACGCAAGCGACCTCGCCCGCTTTATCCGCGAGGAGGATCCCTCGTTCAACCTGCTCGGCGCGTGCTACCCGGAGGGCCACTTCGAGAGCGACAGCCTCGAGGAGGACATCGATCACCTCAAGCTGAAGATTGAGAACGGCGTCTCGCATCTCATCACTCAGCTGTTCTTCGACAACAACAGCTTTTACCGCTTTCTCGAGCTTGCCCGCGGGCGCGGCGTGAACGTCCCGGTCGAGGCCGGCATCATGCCGATCGTGAAGAAGAGCCAGATCGAGCGCACCGTGACGATGTGCGGCGCGAGCGTGCCGCCGAAGCTCGCCACCATCATCAGCCGCTACGCCGACAATCCGGCGGCCCTGATGGACGCAGGCATCTTCTACGCGACGGAGCAGATCATGGATCTGCTCGAAAACGGCGTGCAGGGCATCCACCTCTACACGATGAACAACGTCGAGGTCGCGAAGCGGATCAGCGACAACATTGAGAACATCATCGCCGCGAAAAACGCGTAAAAAGGGAGCGTGCCCGCCTTTGCAGACTCTGACAACGCTTGACCGCTCCGAGGTGCTGCGCTATCTCGGGTGGAAGGGAAGCGAGATTCCTACCGCCCTCGAGGAGACGCTGCGGCGCTGCATCCGGGAGCTGTGCGAGTCGGCGCGGCCCGCGTGGCTGTACCGCCGCTTTTCCCTCACGCGCACCGGGGACGGCCTTCTGCTCTCCCCCTCCTCCCTGCTCCTGACCGGGCACGACATCGCCGCCCACCTGGCCGGGTGCGGGGAGGTTTTTCTGCTCTGCGCCACCATTGGTCTCGGGCCGGAGCGGCTGATTCGCAGCCGGATGGTGACGAACCCCGAGGAGGGCGTCATCCTCGACGCGTGCGCGACGCAGGCCATCGAGCAGACGGCCGACCTCGCCGAGGACGAGATTGCCGCCCTCTGCCGCGCCGAGGGCCGCGGCCTGACGTGGCGGTTCAGCCCCGGCTACGGCGACCTGCCCCTCGCCGCGCAGGGCGACGTCATCCGCCTGTGCGACGCATCGCGACGGATCGGGCTGACGCTCACGGACAGCCTTTTGATGACGCCGGGAAAATCCGTCACCGCCCTGCTCGGCGTGACGCCGCTGCCCGCCGCGGACGACGGGCGCAGACAGGACAAATGCAGCCGGTGCCCGAATCAGGGGCGCTGCGCTTTCCGAAGGAGAGGAACGACATGCTGAAGCTCAACGATCGCATTCTCATTCTCGACGGCGCGATGGGCACGATGCTCCAGGCCGCCGGCCTGCCGCTCGGGAAAAACCCGGAAGCGCTCAACCTGACGCATCCGGAGGACGTCACGGCCATCCACCGCGCCTACGCGAGCGCCGGGGCGAACATTCTCTACGCCAACACCTTCGGGGCGAACCGCCGCAAGCTCGAGGGCAGCGGCCTTTCCCCGCGCGAGGTCATCGCGGCGGGCATTGCCTGCGCGAAGAAGGCCGCGGCGGAGACGGGAGCGCTCGTCGCGCAGTCGTGCGGGCCGATCGGGGCGCTGCTCGAGCCGAACGGCGCCGTCCGCTTCGAGGAGGCGTACGACATCTTCCGCGAGGCCGTCACGGCGGGCGCGGAGGCCGGAGCCGACCTCATCGTCTTCGAGACGATGACGGATCTGCTCGAGATCAAGGCCGCTCTGCTGGCCGCGAAGGAAAACACCTCCCTTCCCGTCTTCTGCTCGATGAGCTTTGAGCCGAACGGGCGGACGTTCACCGGCGTCTCAGTCCCGGCGATGGCGCTCACGCTCGAGGGCCTCGGCGCGGACGCCGTCGGTATCAACTGCTCGCTCGGTCCCGCCGAGATTCTGCCGTTTGCACGCGAGCTGTGCGCGTGGACGCGCCTGCCTGTCTTCGTGAAGCCGAACGCCGGCCTGCCGAACCTCAGCTCGAACACCTACGACATCTCTCCCGAGGACTTCTGCGCGCTCATGGAGGAGTACGCAAAGCTCGGCGTGGCCTGCATGGGCGGCTGCTGCGGCACGACGCCCGACTACATCCGCCTGGTGGCGGAGCGCTTCGGCGGGAAGCCCGTCGCCGCGCGGGACGTTCCCCGACGCGCCGCTCTGTGCAGCGCGAGCCGCGTCGTCGAGATTTACGGCGTGCGCGTCATCGGCGAGCGGATTAACCCGACGGGAAAGAAGCTCTTCAAGGAGGCGCTGCGCCGCCGCGACGTCGGCTATATTTTGCGCCAGGGCATCGAGCAGGTGCGCGCCGGGGCGGAGATTCTCGACGTGAACGTCGGCCTGCCGGAGATCGACGAGGCCGCGATGATGGAGGAGGTCGTCCGGCAGCTGCAGGGCGTCGTCGACGCGCCGCTCCAGCTCGACAGCACCAATCCCGAGGTTCTCGAGCGCGGGCTGCGCCTGTACGGCGGCAAGCCGATCGTCAACTCCGTCAACGGCGAGCAGGCCGTCCTTGACCGCATCCTGCCGCTCGTCAAGAAATACGGCGCTGCCGTCGTCGGCCTCACGCTCGACGAGAACGGTATCCCGCCGAAGGCGGAGGACCGCTTCGCCATCGCGGAGCGGATTGTCAAGGCGGCGGAGGGGTACGGCATTCCGCGCGAGGACGTCGCCATCGACTGCCTGACGCTGACGGCCTCTGTCCAGCAGGCGGATGTGCGCGAGACGCTGCGCGCGATGGAGCTCGTGAAGGAGCGCCTCGGCGTCAAGACGGTGCTCGGCGTGTCGAACATCTCGTTCGGCCTGCCGGAGCGCGAGATTCTGAACGTCTCCTTCCTCACGCTCGCCATGGCGCACGGCCTCGACCTGCCGATCCTCAACCCGAACGCGAAGGCGATGATGGACGCGATCGACGCGTTCAACGTCCTCTACAACCGCGACAAGGGCTCTGTGCGATACCTTGAGCGTCACGCGGCCTCCGCCGCAGCCCCGGCTCCCGCGAAAACGGGAGGGCTGCCTCTCGCGGACTGCGTGCTCAGCGGCCTCAGGGACGCCGCGGGCGAGGCGGCCGCCGCTCTGCTCGCCGAGGGGCGCGACCCGATGGAGCTCGTCAACGAGATTCTGATTCCCGCCCTCGACCGCGTCGGCGCGGATTTCGAGTCGGGAAAGCTGTTCCTGCCTCAGCTCATCCAGTCCGCGACGGCGGCACAGGCGGGCTTCGAGGAGATCAAGAAGAGCCTCGCCGCGCAGAAGACGGACCGCTCCGTCTCGAAGGGGACGATCGTCCTCGCGACGGTGAAGGGCGACATTCACGACATCGGCAAGAACATCGTGAAGGTGGTCCTCGAGAACTACGGGTACGACATTCTCGACCTCGGCAAGGACGTCCCGCCGGAGCGCGTTGTCGAGGCGGCAAGGGAGTCCGGCGCTCCGCTTGTCGGCCTCTCCGCTCTGATGACGACGACCGTTCCCTCCATGGCGGAAACGATCCGTCAGCTGCGTGCCGGGGGACTTTCCTGTAAGGTCATGGTCGGCGGCGCGGTGCTCACGCCGGAATATGCCGCGGAGATCGGCGCGGACTACTACGCGAAGGACGCGAAGGCGAGCGCCGACATTGCGAAGGAGGTTCTTGGGTAAAAGTCTCCCATAGACAGAACGGAACAACTGTATGAGAAAGCCGCCGCGCAGGGAGATCTGCGCGGCGGCTCAGGCTGTCGAAAAAGCTGAAAAAGGGCAACCGTGAAGTTTTCGCCAGCCTTTTTCAAAAG